>CALJTV010000001.1 GCA_937975645.1 uncultured Dehalococcoidia bacterium
GACATTTTTGGTGGACAGGCCCAGCTGAGGGCTAAGCTGGCGGATATGGCTGGACAGAGTGCCGGTGGGATGTTTTCCTGGCTTCCCATTGCTATCCAGGCTGGGTTGTTCAACTTCGGTGGGCCGGCAGCGAGCGGGGCCACTACTCTGCCCACGGTAAAACCGGGAGCACCAGGCTTCTTTGAGGAACCTCGGTGACCGCTTGTCTAGGGGGTAAAGGATGGACGCACTGACCCGTCTGCTAACTGCCATAGGCCGGGACTTAGGCCAGGGGCTGGAGACTGTTAGCAAGGAACAGCTGGCCCGGCAGTCCCGTGAGGAAGCCTTCCGCATGGAAGAGGAGGCCGCCCGCAAACGCTTTGCCATGGGGCTGGGCACCGAGTGGCTGAAGGGCTTCTATAACCTCCTCGGGACCCCTGGCGCTAAAACGCTTACCCCCGAGGAAATGGGCTTGGTGCAGTCCTTTATCCAGGATGCGGTCATGGGCAACCTCAACCCCCAAGCCTTGGCCGCCATCGCCCCTATACAAAGTAAGATTGTTCGGTTTAATGAAATGTTCAAACTGGCAACCAGCGCCTTGGATAGAGGGGATGTAGAGGGAGCCGCAAAGCTACTAGGCCCTATCTTGGAAGCAAACCCCCAAGCCTTGGACGAGTTAGGGCTAGGAGGATTGGCACCCTCCATTGTCCAAACTTGGCAACGCATGCAGAAGAGGGAAGACTTGGATGAGCTATTCCAGGCCGTCAAGCTCATTCAGGAAGCCCCTGTTGCCGATGAGCAAGAACTTAGGAAGTTTATTGCCCAATCCCCTCTTAAGGACAAGGCGACCCTTCTTGAGCCCCTAATCCCCTTCGCTACCGAAATAAAGAAGCTACAGCTTGTTGGGGAAAGGGGGAAGCTGATTGAGAGGGCTTTGCAAGGCTTGCTAGCTTCGGAGATAACCGACCCTGAACAGGCCCGGCGGTTTGCTACGAGATTAGGTTTACGGCCAGATGAAGCGGATACCGTAGCCCAGATTGCCGTAGCCCGCAACCAAACTATCGCTAGGGAAAAGGAGCTCCGGTTTGAGGCCCTTGCAATGGAGTATTTACAAGGGCTCCCTATTACAGACGAACGGGTTTTGGCTGAAGAAGCCTCAAGGTGGATAAGGAACCCACAAACTGCCTCTCGTGTAGCCAAAGAGGTAGCAGAAAAGAACAAGAAGACACAGTTTGAGCAGGAACTGAGGCTAAGTGGCCTTCAGCTTCAGCTGGATAATGAGACCTTTAGCTATCTCAACAACATTGCCAGCACAATAGCGGAAGGCCTCACACAACCCCCCTCCAAAGAGGAAGTTAAAGCCCTCCTGGCCCCGTATGTTTATAGGCTAAGGCTAGACGATAACCAAAGGGAAAGAATGCTAGAAGCCTTGGCTAATGTAACCATCAGCCGTTACCTGGAAAGGGCCAACAACCGAGCGGCTAACGAACTTCGGGTGGCCGCCATGGAGGTGGAGCTATACAAGTGGTATGCAACATCAGCGGCTTCTTCGCCAGAAGTAAACGAAGCAACATTCCTACAAAACCTACCGGCTACCTTATCCGAAGCAGGTAAGGCCATTCTTTTGGGTTACTATCGGGCAGAAAGGGCACTCAAGGAAAGAGGGGCACCCGAAGAACTTATTCGCTTTGCCAACTCCCTACCCGCCCCTCTTACCCCCCAAGCCGTGGAGGCCAATAAGCGTCTCTTGCTTGAACGAGCAAAAGCGCTTGGCCTATCTCCGGAAACAGCCGAAACCTTTGCCAATGCTTACGGGGAAAAGTGGCAAACTCAAGGGGAAGAGTACAGCATCAACAAGACCAAATGGCTTACTGAGCTGGGTGAGCGTCTGGCCATCATACCCGACGATGCATTAAGGGAAAACATTATCAACTCCCGTTTTACCAACCCCGAGGATAGGCGTGTTGTTAGCGAAGCGGCTAAAGCTTTTAAGGGTAGGGCCATCCCTCAAAGCTTAGAGCAGGCCCTGAACCTAGCCGCTATGATGGCCTCTTCTAGAACTCCAAAGGCAAGGGCGGAGGAGATACTTAGGAAAACTTTTGAACCGGCTATAGCAGAAGCGGTCCTAGGCAACTATGAGGCCCTTGCTCAACTCAATGACATTAACTTGTTGAGCAAGTTTGTATCGGCGGCTGAGAAGATTGTCTCTAGCGCCAGCCCGCAGGATGCCCAGCAGATAATAGACAGCCTTTACAACAGCACAAAGGGCACTTACGGAGAGGGGATAGCCAATGCCCTTAGGGGAGCACTACAAAACATCTCCCAAAACGCTGAGCAGTTTAGGGAGTTTGCCATCCAAGAGGCCATTCTTAAGATACAAAACCTTGAAGTTAACATTGAGGAAAGCCGTGGGCGACTTCAGACTGCTCTGGAAAGACTGCAACTAGATAGGGAGGAGCTTGAACTCAGAAGGAAGCAGGTAGAAGCTAGCATACGACAAGCAGAAGAACAACTAGAGCTTGCCAGGCAAAGGTTTGAAGCGGGGCTTGAAATAGATAGGGAGCAACTGGAGATTTCTAAACAAAACCTCCAGATTGCCTGGAGGCGACTTGGGCTTGATGAAAAGGAAGCAGAGGCCCGCATACAACAAGCAGACGAACAGTTAAAGCTTGCTTGGCAAAAGTTTGAAGCAGGGCTTGAGATAGATAGGAAGCAACTTGAGATAGCTCTGGGGCAAC
>CALJTV010000002.1 GCA_937975645.1 uncultured Dehalococcoidia bacterium
GTTCAGTCATAAATACCGGGTGGCGATAACTGCCGTCTGGGTGGTGGTGGCGGTGGCCCTGTTTTTTACCGCGCCACACCTTTCCCGTGTGGGCGTGACCGATGAAAGCCAGTTCCTGCCGCAGGAAAGCGAGTCGATTCAGGCGCTGAGGCTGCTAAACGAGAAGTTCGCCGCCGGCATCCACAGGTCTGCGAGCACCGGTCTCATCGTCATCTACAATGGGCAGGGGCTGGGCGATGCTGACATACAGCAGGCAAAAGCTATCCATGACTGGCTAATTTCTGATTCGGCACCTGATGCGGTCAAGCGGGTCACATCGGTCTTTGAGGAAGAGGTCCTGCGCTCAAAGCTGGTGAGCGCTGACGGGACGACGATGCTGATGCTGGTGGAGTTTTCGGTAACCCCCCTTTCTGACAAGGGCAAGGAGACCGTTAGTCAGATACGGGACTACCTGCACCGTAACTACCCCGATGCCCAGGTGTACCTCAGCGGCGAGATCGGCTTTTTCCACGACATGTTCCGCTCCATCCAGGAGACGGTGCGCCGGACGCATCTCATCACCATAATTCTGGTGGCGGTGCTGCTGATCATCATCTACCGCTCACCGGTGGCAATCTTTGTGCCGCTGATTACCATCGGCTGCAGCTTTGGAGTGGCGCGGGGGATACTGGGTTACATGGCTGCCGCCGGCGTGCCCATCGCCACGCTGGTGGACGCCTACCTGGCGGCGGTCATCTTCGGTGTCGGAACCGACTACTGTCTGTTCATCGTCTCCCGCTTCCGCGAGGAGCTGGAGAGGCGCGAGCGAGTGGACGCCCACATCTTCGCCATGAGCCGTGTGGGTGCGGTGATCGCTGCCAGCGCGCTCACCGTGGTAGTTGCCTTCCTGGCGCTAGCTATCTCCCGCTTTGGCATGACCAGGACCGCCGGCTATTCTTTGGCGATAGGCGTTGGCATCACCCTTATCGCCGGGCTCACCCTAGTGCCGGCGTTGATGTCTCTCTTCGGCAGGCACCTTTTCTGGCCTGCGAAAATGTCCTCTGCCAGGCGAAGACTCGGTTTCGGCTGGGCGGATATCGGTAAATGGATCAGCCGGCACCCGGTCGTGGCTGCGGTGGTCCCCACCGTGCTGCTGCTGCTGCCTTACCCGGCGCTGCTGCACTTCGAGCGAACTGCCGACATCATCAGCCAGATACCTAGCACTGTGGAATCGGCGCAGGGCTACCGCCTGGTGGCAGAGCACTTCCCCATAGGTGAGTTCTCGCCGGCATACCTCCTCATCGCGGCGCCGGGCGGCGATATAACTGCCCCTCCTTCTCTGGAGGCGGTCGAAAAATTAGCAAAGTCGCTTGAGGGCGTCCCCGGTGTTGCTCGCGTCGACTACTACTCAGCGCCGGCGGACGAGCTTATGGTGTTAGTTGGCGAAGTGCGTGGTGCTGGAAAGGCGCTTGCCAGCGGTGACCTTATGGCGCTGCAATCGCTGCAGGAATGCGGCGATGTAATGCAGAGGCTTGCGCTGCGGTATCCCGGGATCGTGCACAGCCCCAATTTCCAGAAAGTAGTGGCGGACTTAAGAGGACTTTCTGCCATGGCGGGGCAGATGACAACTGCTGCCAGCGACCCGCAGGCTGTGGCAAGGCTGCTTGCCGAGCTGGGGCGGTTGCTGCCGCAACTGGCTGATGGGCTCGATAGATTAGCCAGTGAGTTCAGGCTTGAGGTCGAAACCCCGTTCACGGAATATCTGCGCGGCACCTATTTCTCCACGGACAGGACTCTTGCCAGGATCAACATCATTCCGGGGGCAGACCCCTACTCGCCGCAGGCGGTGGAGACGGTGGGCAGACTGAGGGAGGCTGTCAGCAAGGGCATCGATGCTTCGAGTTTGAAAGGTAATGGTTATTATGTGGGTGGTGTCAGTGCCCTACTGGCTGACATCCTTGCCACCAATGATACCGACTTCGTGCGAGTGACGGTGCTGGCGACGCTAGGCATATTCATAGTGATCGTGGTCCTCCTCCGCAGCCTGCTGGCGCCGCTATACATGGTGCTCACAGTGCTGTTCACGTATGGTGCCACCCTGGGGATAGCTACTTGGCTCTTTCTCGATGTTGTCGGACACCCTGGCATAATGTATTTGGTGCCGGTATTCATCTTCGTGGTGGTGGTGGCGTTGGGGGCTGACTACAACATCTTCCTCATGTCGCGCGTCCGGGAGGAGATGGAGCAGTGGTCGGTGAAGGAAGCGGTGGCACGTGCGGTGGGCAGCACCGGTGGGGTGATAACCGGCTGCGGCATCATACTGGCGGGCACTTTTGCCACGCTGGCGACCTCGCCGCTGCGCGTGGTACTGCAGATAGGTGCCGCCATCGCCATTGGCGTGCTCATCGACACCTTCATTGTGCGGGCGTTTTTTATGCCGGCGATCGCCAGGCTGGCTGGGCGCTGGAGCTGGTGGAGACCCTTCAGACGACGGCAGCCATGAGGTCGGGGGAATAGGGGCATCAACCGCCTGAATGGGGAAGGGGACAGCAGTGGCGGCTATTCGAAGGGGGACGGAAAGAAGAAAACAGTGGTTGACCTAATTAGCCCATGTGTGGGCTTAAATGTCACTGGTGCAGCGGGCGACCACGTATGATGTACGGCAGGACGCTTTTGTGGTATATTGAACTAAGGCGATGAGGCTCGCCGGGGGAGTCCCCGAACAGCCCGATGAGGGATGATAGCCTCTACTGGCTCTGCCGGTAGAGGCTTTTTGTTTTGCCGCTGCGGAAGGCGGTCACTTAGGAGGAAAGGGATTGCCGACAGAAAGCGGAGCCCATCACAGGCTGGGCGCTGAATTTCGTCGCCGCGTTATCGGCTATATAGAGAGGTGTCGGCTGGAAGACGGCGGCTACTTCTTTGCCCGTGTGCCGCCGTCTTGTGCTGCTGATACCTACTTTGCCGTTAAAGGCCTTGCCCTTCTCGGTGCCAAGCCGGTTGACCCCTCTGCTGTGACCGGGTTCTTCCTCAACCAGCTTAGAGAAGGTGCGCTGGGCAGCATCACCACCGTATTCTTTGCTGTGGAGGCTCTCAGTGAGCTTGGGGAGATACCCGCCGAGGTTAAACGCCATGCGCGGCAGCTCATCATGGCGCAGCGGAACAGCCTCCGTGGCTTCGGCACCGTGGACGACATCTACATCGAGGTCTCCTCTGAGCTGGAGGAGACCTATCAAGCGGTGAGCGTGCTCAAAGCCACGGGTGCCGAGTTTGATGGGGAAGAAGTATGTGACTTTGTGCGCCGTACGTTCAATGGGGATGGTGGTTATGGGAGGGGCGGCAGGTCCACGCTGGCATCCACTTATTATGCCACCGCGATTTATCAGATGCTGGGGGTGGAGGTGCCCCGGGCTGCGGCGACAAAGGCTTACCTCCGGCGCAAAGAGGCGCGCTGGGAAGTGCGGTTCATCGAGGACCTATACTGGCTGGCTGGTGCGCTTACCAGCGTCGGTGAGCGGCTTAATCAGCCTGAAAGGGCTATCGAGTTCGTCCTTGGCTGCCGCCGCCGCGGCGGCTTTGCCCGTGCTCCCGTCATCGGCATCCCCACACTCGAGTACACCTTCTACGCCCTTTCCATCCTCAAGGAAGCGAGTGCCCTATAGACAAGCGGAGAAAAGAGGGCCGGCACGGGCTGAGCAAAGCCGCGTGCCGGCTCTTGGTGGGGTTATGATTTGAAGGTCAGGGTGAGGATGTTGGCGAGCTTGATTTCGTCGCCGTCCTTAAGTGGCTGCTTGCCCTTGCCCCTGATGCTGGAGCCGTTCAACTCGGTGCCGTTGGTACTGCCGGGGTCCTCGATGTAGTAGTTGCCACCTTCGCAGTGGAGCCGGACGTGTTCCCTGGAGATCATGGCTGCCTTTTCCGCGTCCACCAGGGAGCGGAAGTCCTTCCTCCCCAGGACGCCGCCATTCGAGGGGAAGGCTACACCTTTTCCGCTTGCGGTGACAAGCTTGGGACCCGGCTCTAGCGAAGCGGTCTTGGTGCCGGTGGACTCGTCCGCCCGTGTGCTGGCAACGCAGGAGAGGTGCCCCAGCCGCGTGCCAGCGTCTCCCCCAGCATAAGCCAAAGCGGGCTTCCTGGTGACAAAGGCTATCGCTGCCACGGTGGCGGCAGCCATCAGCGCAGCCAGGAGGACATAGAGTAGCCTGAGGCTGGGACCGTTGCCGCCAAAGCTGAGGGAGAAAGTGCTCCCCTCACCCGCGCTGCCGCTAGCCGTACCGCTAGCGGTGTTGAGGGTAGCGGCAGGGGCGGCGACGGTGACGGTGGTGCTGGCGGTCACGGTGCCGTCCTCATTGGTGGCGGTGAGCGTGTAGGTGGTGGTGGAGGTGGGGCTGACCACGTATGAGCCAGAGGCGGGGACGGAGCCGATGCCGGGCGATATGGTGACGGTGATATTCCTTTCCAGGACATCGCTCACTGTCCAGTTCAGCGTGGCAGTCTCACCGGGCTGTATGTAGCTGGGGCTGGCACTGAAGGCGTTGACCACCGGCGGTGGGTCTATCTGCTGCTGGGGCTGTGGCTGCGGTTGCGTGACCACGATCACGCTGGGGCGCACGCACACCGCCCAGGAGCACCTCGGGTAGCAGGGGCAGCAGGGCTGGCACTGCTGACAGCAGTCATATGGGGCTGGTGGTGGGGGTGGGGGTGGAGGAGGTGGAGGCGGTGCCGGTGGGAATGGCGGAGCCGCCGGGGAGTCTGAGGTACTGACTGATGCCGATGCTGCGGCGGTGGTGGTCACCGTGACCGTGACCGTGGGGTCATCCCCGGTGGCGTTGACGGTGACAGTGGCTGTGGCGGAGGAATCAGCCTGCGCCGAGCTTTCTTCGGCGTATGCCGGCGTGACCCCGAAGAGCAGGGCAGAGCACGTCAGGAGTGCTGCTGCCAGAGCCAGGAATGGTCTTTTGAAGTCCATCTTTTTACCTCCTTTCATTTTCTATTCGTTGACCTTGACTAACAGGGCGGAGAATAGTAGCAGTGCCGCTGTTACGATGAAGACTATAGTTCTGAAGCTCATTTCACCTCCTTGTTGTTTTTGTTTTCTTTCCTGAAAGCGATGCTCAGTTTGCCTGCCAGTTCGATGACATCGCCATCTGAAAGCGCATGCCTGCCAGTGCCTTTAATCTCTTTGCCGTTGAGCTTGGTGCCGTTGGTGCTGCTGCGGTCTTCGATGTAGTACTTGCCGTTTTCATACCAGATGTTGAAGTGCTGCCGCGATATGTAGACGGCGTTCTCCGGCAGCATGGCACCTTCGAAGTCATGCCTGCCGAATGACCTGGCGTTGCCAGCCAGGAGTATCTCACCGCCATCGGGCAGTACCAGCTTCGCCGGCGGTGCCTCCACCACCGGCGTGGTCGCCGGCAATGTATTTGTGTATGGAGTCACACCCGGCTGGGTAGCGCTGCTTTCCTGTGTGGCTACCTCCGGCGCCTGTCTGACCTTCGCCGGTCTCCTCGCCATCAGGAGGGCGAGGACGGTTATCGCTACAACCGCCAGTGCCAGCAGGGCGATAAGCCCCCAGAGGAGATACGGCGGCTGCTCCACGGTGACTGTTACTGACATGGACTGGGTCGTGCCGTCAACATAGGCGGTGGTGAGGGTGTAGGTGGTGGTCCTCTGTGGCGACACCTGGACTGTCCCGTTTAAGCCCACGCTGCCCACACCGGTAATCGACACCTGGGTCGCCCCCGGGGCACTCCAGGAGAGCGTTGCCGTTTTTCCCTTCCTTATAACAGTCTGGTCGGTGCTGAAGGTGGGTGGTACCCTGGGGTTGACCGTTATGGTCAGGGACGATGATGCCGTCTTGTCCGATTTGCCCTTCGCCATTAGCGTGTAGGTGGTGGTGGCGGTGGGGGTGACCGAGGTGGAGCCGGAGGCAGCGACTGTCCCGATACCCGGAGATATGGTGACGCTGCTAGCGTTGGTGGTTGTCCAGGTAAGGGTCACCGTTTCCCCCGCCTCGATGGAGGTCTTGTTGGCGCTGAACGAGTTTATCACTGGTGGGGCGGCCGGCTCCGGTGCCGGGGTGGGTATGTCCGGGGGATAGTAGCCCCCGGTGTAGTTGAAGCTCAGCGAGCGCGTCGACCAGGTGCTACCGGAGAGGAACCACATCCTCCACACATACCTACCGGGCG
The DNA here is from genome assembly GCA_937975645.1 of uncultured Dehalococcoidia bacterium. Lineage (GTDB taxonomy): Bacteria > Chloroflexota > Dehalococcoidia > GIF9 > UBA5629 > CALJTV01. Next base: position 6,165 of record CALJTV010000002.1, read on the forward strand.
GGTCGAAGGGCTCGGCGACGAACGGTCCGAGCTGCCAGACGCCGGCATGCGGGATATGCCAGCGGTAGCACAGCCAGTGCCCGTAAGGCAAGGTGCCCGGAGGGTAGTACTCCCAGAGATAGAAATAGCCTGAGCTGCTGACTGATACGATAAGGTAACAAGCCCAGTTGCGGTACAGGTTGGTCAGGATCTGCCCGTAACTGTTGACCAGGCAGGCACCCACTATCGAGCCGGGGGCGGTGCGCGGTGCCACCTCCGGTGGCGAGATCTGCAAGGAGGGCCAGGTCTGACCGTACACCTCCACCTTTACCGGGGGCTCCTTAGGCTCCTCCCCGCTGTATGGTGGTTGCCATGGCTCGGTGGGGTCTGCCGGTGGGAAGGGATAGTCCTGCGCTGTGGCGGGGGATATTAAGCCGATAGCAGCCAGAGAAGCCAGGACGACTATCAGGAAGACCGAAAGGGACCTTTTCATTTCTTACACTTAACCCCTGAACATGACATTTTCTTGGTTTAAATATACGCGTTCTGGGAAAGGATTGCTTGACTGCAGAATGACAGACCGCTGACAGTTTTTTGACAAGATAGGAAACGACGGGGGGATGTTTGCGGGGTATAACGAAGGGTATTAAGGTCAGAAAGTGTAGAACTTAAGCTGTATTCTGTCAGCGAGCTCTATAACGTCGCCGTGGCTGAGGACAACGGGACCTCTGCCGCCGATTTCTACGCCGTTGAGCCTGGTGCCGTTGGTGCTCCCTAGGTCTTCTATAAAGAACTGACCTTCCTGTGACCTGACCTCGAAATGCCTTCGGGAGACCAGCGCCAGTCCGTCTATGTCCAGTGCCCTGGCGAGGTCTTCCCTCCCGATCGTCCTGCCACCGCTGTCAAGCAGGACTTCCATGCCGTTGGGCAGGGCTATTTTTGCCCTTGCGGTGGGGGGTGGCAGCGGCACCTTTTCGGTGACTGTCCCTACAGGCGGTGGTGTCACCCATTTGCGGTGTGGGGCATATGTCCGGAATAGATAAAAGCTGAGCAGGGCAAGGAGGAGCAGGGCTGAGGTGCCCACTGCCACCGCCAGCGGCGAGGTAGCCAGTGCGCGCAGTCGGTAGATAAGCCTGCTTTCTGCCGGCACTGTCGGCGTCCCAGTTGCTGTCTCTTCGTCAGCCTCCTCGGTTACCAGCCCTCTGGAGTATGTCCAATGAACGAGCTTGCCCTGGGGCGGCTCGGTCTCCTCGCCAGCCCAGTAGCCGTTGCTGTAGAACCAGACCCGGTATATGTGCTCTCCCTCCGGTTCGCTTGCCTCCGGAGTGAACGGTCCCAGCCTCCAGACGCCGCCCTCGGGCAGCAGCCACTTGTATGCTATCCACCCTCCTGGGGGGTCACTACCCTTGGGTAAGTACTCATAGATATAGAGCCAGCCCGGTGCGCTGATGTCCACATCGAGGTACCATTCCTGGTCTCCGCTGACCCTGGAGCTGTCCTCACCCAATGGAGCGATGAAGGTGGGAATAAAGTCAGGCGGTGCGGTCTCTGATAGTGCTGAGGGACCTCGCGGGACGCATTTAACCGGCGGTCTGATTTCACCACCGGGCTGGTCTTTGTCGGGGATATCCAGTGCCGTGGCGTTGTCCGCTAGTGGGCCCACCGCCCCCACCCCTGCCAAGCCGGCGGACAGCGCCAGCAGGGCAGTGAAGACCAAAACGCTGACAGGGAGCAGTAATTTATACCTCATTTTGCTGACTGTGCCTTGGACTGTTGTATCAGATAACCGCTTTCTGATGACAGCGCTGCCTGCATGACGCGGGCATCAGCGAACCTGTGGTCAGGGGAGAACATCACCGCCTGCGCCAGGCACCTTGCCACACGCTTGGACACACCCGCAGAGATGAGGTAGTCGGCGAGGATGGTGGCTTCGCTGAAGGAGCGGGGCCAGTTGTATTTGAACAATTTCAAACAGAGGTCGTTGGGCTCATCGAGCGTAAGCAGATAGATGCAGGTCTGTGCCAGTCCGCAGAGGTCGCACCTGTGGTCGCTTTTCCTGCCGATGAACAGCTCCGGGATATCGAAGCCCTTGTTGGTTATCTGGGTGAAGGAATCATAGTGTGTCTTGTCCTTGTCTGGGTCTAGGCCCTTTGCCGTGCCGAAGTCGATCAACTTCACCGTGCCATCGCTGCAGAGCATGATGTTCTTGGGGTTGACATCCCTGTGGACGATGCCGGCAGCGTGTATGTAGGAAAGTGCGTCCAGGAGCTGGCATGCCCAGAGGACGACCTGCTGTTCCTCGAGGGGTGACCGCTTCGATAGGGTGAGCAGCGGCTCCTCGTTCAGGTACTCGAGGACGAGGTGGAACTCGCCCTTGTAATAGAAGTCGTCTATATACCTGACGATGCCGGGGTGGTGCAGCCTCTTCAAATAGCTGGCCTCCAGCAGGAGCTTTTCCAGGTAGACGTTGTCCATGGTGGTGCCGCGGCGCGGTGTCTTGATGATGCACGGCGTGCCCGTCTTACGTTCCACGGCGCGCCAGATGGTAGCCATGCCACCCTGTTTAAAAGGTGGCGTGATCAGCGCGTAGCGCCCGTTGACGATGTGTGCTCTGTCTTCTAAAGGGGTGGAGACTTGCGCCTGCTTGTGGTCGGGGTGAGGGTTGCCCTTCTTTCGTTTCCGTATGTAGACCAGCAGGGCGACGCATGTTGCCAGGGCTCCATATACTGAGACCATTACGATGTCAGAAAAGTCCAGTCCCCACATCATTTCCTCCCGAGAGTGGTCTCAGCTGAGACCACAGCCTGCCACGACGGCAAGCCGGCGGGCTTAGCTATCACCACAGATATATTGTCCGGTCCCCCCGCCAGGTTGGCCTGAGCGATGAGGTCTAAGCATGCCTCCTGGGGGTGGGGGGAACTGAGGATGACCTCGGCTATCCTCTCAGGGGGCAGCACGCTGCAGAGTCCATCGGAGCAGAGCAGGACGTGGTCGCCGGCGTACAGCTTCAGGTGGTACAGGTCAGGGGTAATGTCTGCAGAGTAGCCCAGGGCTCTGGTTATCTCATTGCGGCGCGGGTGGTACCTCGCCTGTTCCGCTGTGATGAGCCCGGCATCCACCAGCTCCTGGACCACGGAATGGTCTTTGGTCACCTGAATGGTCTCGCGGGTGTTGATGATATAGCACCGGCAATCGCCGACATGTGCCACGTAGAGGTTATTGCCCAGCACCAGGGCTGCAGTGAGGGTTGTGCCCATGCCGGCAAGCTCGCCGTGACCGGCGGCATTCAGCACGGCGGCACCGGCACTGGAGAAGGCAGCGCTCAACAGGGAGAGCGGTGGTGCTGTAGGCTCGGTGAGCAGACGGGAGGTGCACTCGGCGTGGAATGTCCTTACGGCAAGGTCGCTGGCGACCTCCCCGGCATTATACCCGCCGATGCCGTCCGCCACGGCAAAAATGCCGGCGGTGACCACGCCCAGGTGTGTCTGGAGGTCGAACCTCATACAGAGGACGCTGTCCTCGTTGAGGTTTCTCACCAGCCCTGTGTCCGAGCTATAGCCTATCTCCAAGACTTCCTCCGCTTTCTGCCTTTTCTGTGTCTTCCAGCAGCCTGAAGGTCAAGGTAAGCTCCGGCTGCCCGGCAAGCTCGATCTTATCGCCGTCCTTTAGGGGCTTTTTCCGCCCGTGTATATCAATATCGTTGAGCTTGGTATGGTTGGTGCTGCCCTTACCTTCGGGACCGTAGTCCTGGACATAGTATTTACCCCGGCTGCAAGTGATGAGCAGGTGCTGCCGTGAGACTGCCATCAGAGTCTCATAGGGCAGCATATCTGCGAAATCGGCGCGTTCGATAAAGACGGGGTCGCCACTGAGGACGAACTCAGTGCCATTGGGCATTATTACCTTAGCCTTCGGTGGAGGATGCGGTGTGCCCGGCCCTCTCTTGCCCTTCCCCTTACTTTTGATTGTTATGTCTGCGGTGGCGAAGTACTTCCCGCAGGAATAGCAGAAGAAGCTGCCGGTTCTGTTCGGGCTCTGGCACCTGGGGCAGACGGTCTTGTCTTTGGGGCTGTCCTCGCTGCCCACAGAGGCAGAGCGCGTGTACTTGGTGCAGACCGCGTCATCGCGGTCGCCCTCCATACTGCGGGCTTGAGGAGGCAGTTTCTGACCCTTTTCCTTGACCATCGTAGTTGTCGGCACGCTCTTAGCAAAGTCTACCCTGCAGGCAGTGCCTTTGCTTGACAGCTACCTGACAAGCACCTAATATAGCTATGACAACCCCGTTAACGCGGACATTATACTACTGTAGAAAACGAAAATGGACACGGCAAGGTTGGAGGCTGTCTTTGGCGTACGTAGTTGTCAGGAAAGGCAATGCTGAGGACACAGGCAGAACATTTACCTTAAGCAAGCCCGTCACCCTGGTGGGGCGCCGCACTCCGCAGAGCCAGCCCGATATTGAACTCAGCGACGAGGTGGTTTCCCGCCGGCACCTGGAGATTATACTTAAGGACGGCAGATACTGGGTGCGGGACCTGGGCAGCACCAATGGCACCATGCTGGACGACGACAGGATAGTGCCCGGCAACCTCTACGCACTCAGACACAATAGCAAGATAGGGCTGGGGGTTGAGGGCGCTTCAGCGCACACCGTGCTTGTGTTCAAAGAGACAGAGGACACCGGTATAATCGTGGGCAAAAGGTCGCAAGTGGCTGAGCCCGGCGCGGTGCCGCAGGTAGCGTGGCTCCAGATAGATGAGGCGAAAAAGGAGGTACTGGTGGACGGCAAGCCGAAAAGACTGTCGAAGAAAGAGTATGACCTGCTGCTCTTCCTCTACAAGAATGCCGGTACCGTATGCTCGCACGATGAGATAATTGAGGCGGTGTGGAGCGAAAGCAAAGACACCTCAGCCATATCCGATGCCACCGTTGCCCAGCTGGTGCACCGCCTCCGTGAAAAGGTGGAGCCCGACCCTGCCCGCCCCATCCGCATCATCAGCAAACAGGCATTCGGCTATATGCTGGTGTAAAGACCATAAACTGCGGCCAGCTGAGGAGGCATCTCTGAAAGAGCGTTCACGTTTTGGACAAGAGGGCCGGGAGGGAGTCGTGTTAGCACAGTGCCAGACATAGCTGCCTGAGTAGACCAGGCTATCGACATCATTACACAAGGAGGAAGGAGATATGAGTAGCATCGTACTTGACCAGAAGTCGGGACTTTATGTAGACCAAAAGTCGGGGCGGAAATTTTTCCTCGATGAGCCCGACGATTTGAAAGTAGGTGAAAAGGTCACATTTCTCCTCAATCTGCACGGCGGCGGCTCCCACGGCATCTGGCAGCGCCTCTATTTTCCGGCGCACGACTACAAGAACAAGTACCGCCTTGTCGTGGCGACCCCCACTGCCAAGACCAAAGAGCCGCTGCGCCACTGGGTTGCCGAGGCAGACGACCAGTGGCTGCGGGACATCGTCAACTTCGTCTGCGATAAATATGGCAAAGACAACATCAGGGCGTTCTGGCTGGTGGGGCATAGTCAGGGAGGGATGACAGCTAACCGCCTACTGATGAGCGAATTCTTTGCCAACCGTGTTGACGGATGGCTCAGCCTTTCGGGCGGGCGTTTCGGACCGGTAGAAATACCGGCGTCTTTTTTTGCAGGGAGCGAGCACAGGTTGCCAGCTTTCGACCCCAATGGTCCTGCCCCGGGACGCGCAGTAATGGTTGATTGTGACATCTCCTTTATCTTTTCAACCGGTGAGCTCGAAATAGTGAAGCTCCCTGAAACTTCCCCGTGGGCTGAAAGGTACCACGCCGGTCCTCGAGTGCGCCTGCCAGACATTGTCGACACCGAGAAAGGACAGGTCACGGGGGCGATGCCGGGGCGTGGTCCAAGCTGGGGCAGGGAAGCACGTCCTGGGACGGCGCAGGTCTATGTATTTCCGAGTGCCCGCGGCGGTCGGGTTATCGCGGATGTAGTCCGTCTCGACAAAGGACACACGGAGGGGTATGAGCCGAAGGTCACCGAGGAGTTGATCAAGATGATAGTTGCGGCGCCCGGCGGGAAGATGATGGCACTGGGTCGGACAGGATAAGCATACCGCTGCGTCTTCACAAATAGAGTGCCCACCCGGCATTAGCGGCTTGAGCCAAATACCGTCTGCCACGCCTGGTGTGCAAGCCTGAGCTTGCCATCTCCTCTTGCCTTTGACAGAATACGGGTAGCTGGTAAAGACAAGCAAGTCCATCTCATTAACATCAAACATTTTGGGGACTGTCAGGTCAGCATCACGTTTTGAGACACGATTTCACGCGCAAAAGTACAAAATACGTTCGTCTCCGGTGATAGCACCTTTACTGCCTGGTATACCTCATTGTATGGAGATACATAGTGCTGGAAACCGTTGGGGGTACCGTCCTTGACCCCGCAGTGTTCATACCGCGATTGACTTCATTACCTAGGGATAGATACAGGGGTCTGGCGCTCCTTACAATATCCAGTGCCGCTTGTCTGCAAGCCTTTCGCCATTCCTGGTTGTCCAGAGCAGGGCTGGTAATATTGGGTGGGCTTTCCGGTCCCATTCCAGTACCGGTAAATGGCATGTGGACGACATGGCGGACAAAACGGTTATCTCGGGACGGCGGAGGTGCGCTATAATGTGGGGAGGTGGCGGGATGGTAAAGCTGACATTTTATGGCGGGATAAATGAGATAGGGGGGAATAAGGTACTGCTGGAGGATGGGGAGAGGAGGCTGCTTTTGGACTTCGGTTTCCCCTATAAGCGGTACAAATGGTTCTATGAGGAGTACCTGAAACCGCGCTCCGGCGCCGGGCTGCTTGATTTGCTCACGCTAGGACTGCTGCCACCTTTAGAGGGGCTGTACCGCGAGGACCTGGCGGAGCCGGTGCCCTGGGAGGACTTCCGGGACAAGGACGGCTACCGCAGGCTGGACGAGGTGGACGGCGTGCTGCTCTCCCATGCCCACCTGGACCATTCAGGGCATATCGCACTGCTCAAAAGTAATATACCAGTGTATGCTACGGCGATGACCGCCTTTATCAGCAAAGCGATGCAGGACGCAGGGAAAGCCGACTTCGACCAGGAGGTGTGCTATTTTGCGCCCAGGAAGTTGATGCGCCCCATTGACTGGAAGCAGGAGGCATGCATCACCGACGAGAAGGCAGAGAGGGTGCAGCGGCAGTTCTGCATCGGCGATGTGAGACCTGAGTCCTTGAGTGAGGAGGCACAGCAGTTCTGGGCGTGGGGGTTCTACGAGAAGAGGCCGAAGCAAAAGGCGCTCTGTTCACAGCCGCTAATGGACTGCAGCCGCAGCCAGTTCCGGCTGCACTGTTTCCGTGTTGACCATTCCATCCTCGGCGCCTGTGCCTGGGGTGTGGAGACCAGCGCTGGCTGGATAGTCTATAGCGGCGACCTGCGCCTCCACGGTAAGCGGGGCGAGATGACCAGGAGGTTTATCGAGGAGGCGGCGGCGCTCGAGCCCACTGCTCTGATAATTGAGGGCACCAATGTAAAGAAGGACGACAACGTGCCGGAAAGGGATGTCTATGAGAATGCCTGCCGGGCGGTGAGGAATGCCACAGGGCTGGTGATAGCCGATTTTTCACCGCGCGATGTGGACAGGCTGCTGACATTTTTGCAGATAGCCAAGGACTGCGGGCGGAAGCTGGTAATACTGCCCAAGGACGCCTATTTACTTAAGACGGTGAGGCTGCTCGAGCCGGAGACGCCGGACATCGCCACCGACGCTAACATCGTTATCTACGAGGAGACCATAGGCACCAAGGCGCCATCGCGCGTGTGGATGAAGGAGATGGGACGTGAGTACAGCCATAAGGTAGTGGTGGCTGAGGATATAAGGAACAACCAGGGCGACTTCATCCTGTGCTTCAGCTTCTTAGATTTGAATGAGCTGCCCAGTCTGCAGCCGCGGAAGGGCAGTCTCTATATCTACAGTTCCAGCGAGCCACACGATGAAGAGCAGGAGAGGGACTTCTGGCGACTGGGGCACTGGCTGGAGCATTTCGGCATCAAGGGCTTGGGCTTGCCTGTGGAGCGGGACGGGAGGTGGGAGATACCAGATGAGGAGGGGGGGCTGCATGCCTCGGGACATGCCTGTGGGCCCGACCTGCTCGATGTAGTCAGGGGGATAGGCCCGAGGTACCTCATCCCCGTCCACAGCGAACAGCCCAGTTACTACGGTGCTTATTTGAAGAGCAGCCAGATTCAGGTCAGGCTGCCCGAGAAAGGTAAGACCATCGAACTATGAGCCGGCGGCTTATGCCAGCTTGATGTCCGGCGAGCCAGCTGTCTCCTTCATGAACTGGAGCAGTATCTGGCTGCGGAGCTCATTGCGCCCTTTGAGCGGGGTGACGAACTTACCTTTTATCCAGACTTGCCTGGGCTCGACGAAGATGAGCACGCGGGGACCATTGAGGGCTTCATCGAGGAACCTGGGATAGTCAGCCTGGAACATTTTGCCGGCTTCGGCGATGTAAGCTTCGTCCTGCTTCTTCAAGATGTTCTCGAGGACCTTGCAGGCTTTCTCCACGTTGCTGTCTGTGGTCAGGGGGATGCGCACCTCGTCGAACATGTAGTCCGAGGCGATGGTGGTGTACTGCACCGAGTAGTCCTTGGAGTAGTTGAGCACTGGCTGGTCGAGGATTATCAGGTTGGGCACGTAGAGTAGCCTGCCGGTGAGCTCGCCGCCGAGCTTCTCGTCCTCCCCCACCTCTTCGAGCACGGTGTGCAAGAGACCGATGTGGCGCACGTCGCCTTTGATGTTGCCGATGCGGATCCTGTCACCGATGTCATAGATGCCAGCGAAGGTGATGACGAAGAAGGCGAAGAAGCTGGCGGTATATTTTTGTAGCGCCAGTGCCAGGGCTATGGCGATGATGGGCACATAGATGGCTATCTGGGGGACATGTATGGCAGCAAGGACGGTGATGGCTATCAGCGCTAGCACCAGCAGGATGGTAAGGACAAGCATCACCAGCCTGGTGCGGCGCATTTTCTGTACCACTTTGAGGGCCATGGGTATCACCGGGAGGTGTCTGTTTAGCGTGTTGTTGAGTTTCATTCGGGTGTCTTAGTCCAGTGACAGGGCGAGGTTGAGGTAGAGCCTGGCTGCCTGCACCACCTGTTCGAAGGGGACGGACTCATCGGGCGTGTGTGCCTGCTCCAGCCTGCCGGGACCGAGGATGATGGGGTCTACTCCCTCTGCCCAGAGCACGTTGCCATCGGAGTGGCTCCTGAAGTCCTGAGGCTGCCAGGGCAGGGAGAGCCGTTCAAACACCTTCTGTAGCTTGCCCACCAGTGGTCTTTCCGGCGATATCTGATAGCCGGCATAGGTGCTCTCGAACTTGAGGCGCACGTTGAGGTTGGGTATGGCGCTAGTGGCGTCCTTGATGAGCTGTTCCATCTCGGTGCGGAGTACATCTACCTTGGAATTGGGCGGCAGGTGTAAGTCCAGCCATGCCTCGCAGGTATCGGGGACGACGAAGCCGCCAGGGAAGGCGGAGAGTTCTCTGATGTTGTACACCAGCCCCTGAGGGGCTGAGGAAGCGTAGTCGGTGATGTGGAGCAGGAGCTTGAGCATGGACTCGATGGCGTTCAGCCCCAGTTCGGGCATGGAGGAGTGTACCCGCTTGCCCTCGGTGCGCAGCAACACCTCCATGTAGCCGTAATGCCCCAGACACGGTGCCAGGTCAGTGGGCTCGCCGATGATAGCCCAGGGGAAGCTGTACTCGCGGACAAGTTCTCTGGCGCCGCTGTTGTCCTCCTCTTCACCCACCACCAGCGCTAGTGCCACCGGCGGCATGTTCTTGCCGCAGGTGGCAAGGACGGTGAAGGCTTCGAGCATGGCGGCACAGCCAGCCTTCATATCGGCACTGCCCAAGCCGTAGATGGTGCCGTTCTCCTCGGCGGAGCCGAAGTCCTCGAGGTCATGGGCGGTGACCGTGTCCAGATGTCCCACGAAGCAGACCTCCGCCTCCTCCTCGCCCTTGGGGAAGACCACTAGGTTATAGCGGGTATCGTCCACAGGCTGTCTTTTCACCGGCAGCCCGTAGCCTTTGAGGTAATGTTCCACATAGTCTGATATCTCCTGCTCTTTCCCCGAAGGGCTGTATATGTCTATCAGAGAGCAGAGGAGGCGCTTCAACCTGTGGACATCGATATCCGGTCTATTTTTGCTCATCAGTGTGGTTCTTGTTTTTATTCCGTCCTTTACCCCTGCCGCGGCGCAGTGTCTTTGCCAGCCAGGTGTGCTGGCTGCTCACTGAAAAGCCGATGGCTTTGAAGAAGGCGATAGCCGCCTCATTATCGGCATCGGTATCGGCGATGATCATCCTGACACCGTTCTTGCGCAGTTTCTCCTCCAGCCGGCGGTACAGGCGGTAGCCGAGGTTGGTACGGCGGTAGTCCTCGTCCACGCCTATCCAGCTTACATAGCCGTACTTTTTCCAGGCGGTGCCCTCTTTCTCTATGGTGGTGGCGAGGATAAAGCCGACTATCTTCTTATCGTCCTCGGTCTCGGCGACCAGGCAGTACTCCGGGTCGGAGGTGAAATGGTCGGTGACCTCGAAGGCGTCCCAGGTGCGATAGAGGATGGGGAACTCATCGCTGGTAAACAGCTTCTCGCCGAGGTGGTAAACGGCGCTGACATCGTCTATTTCCATCTGACGGATCTCAGCTTCGACCTTCTTTTTGCTACTATCTGTGTCCTCCGTGCTCACGGTTACCTCCATCGGTAGTGGTGAAACGTTTTATTGTGTTTAAATTATATTGTACGGGGGTGGACAAGTCTAATTTTGCAGTTTAGGGCAACGGGTGGTCAGGGGGAGTTGAGCCTGCCGCAATGAGGGCACCTTATCTCAGAGCCCCTGAAGGTGGGCGGCAGCTTGAGCTTGGTGCCGCAGGCACATTCGATGACGGAGTAGTTGCTCAGCCGCCACATGACGTTTGAGGTCTCCCTAGCTTGCTGTACCTCATCAGGGGGCTCGGGACTGGGAGCACGGATGGGCACCAGCCCGGCGGCAGCGGCACCGGGTATGATCCCCTTGCGGTCGTATTTTACCTCGCGGTAGGCGCGGTCGTAATCGGCAAGCGAAGCGCCAGCCATAGCACGCAGGATGCGTATCCTCTCAGCTATAGGTGGATGGGTGCTGGTGAGCTCGGTCATCTTCCTGTTGAAGGGGTTGACGATGAACATGGGGGCGGTTGCCTGATTGGCAGCCCTCAATTGGTATGGTGAGGCGGCTATCTTCTCTAGTGCCGATGCCAGCCCCAGCGGATAACGGGTATACAGCGCTGACGAGGCGTCCGCCAGGTACTCGCGACGGCGTGAGATGGCGAAGTAGATGAGCTGGGCGGCTATCGGTGCCAGCACCAACAGCACCAGGGCTACCAGCATGATTATTATGGCGCCGCCACCGCCCCTCCCGGTGGATATGGTGCGCCGGCTCCTACCCATGCCGCCGTAGAACAGAAAGCGCGAGCCGTACCAGGCGAGGATGACGATGGTGCCCAAGAGCACGCTGCACATCGCCATCAAAAGCACATCGCGGTTCTTGATGTGGGCGATCTCATGTCCTACCACCCCTTGAAGCTCGTCCCGGTTAAGGTTCTGCAGGAGTCCTGAGGTAACGGCTATCGCGGCTTTGTTGGGGTCGCGCCCGGTGGCAAAAGCGTTCATCGCCGGGTCATCTATTATGTAGATATCGGGCATCCTCTCCAGACCGGAGGCGATCTTCATCTCTTCGACCACGTTGTACAGGCGCTTATGGTCATCAGGGGCGATCTTTCTGGCGCCGGAGACGGCGAGGAGGATATTGTCGCCCTGAAAGTAGGCGATGAGGTTCATGATTGCCCAGACGATTATAGCCACGATGACACCCATGGTGCCGTTATCGAAGAAGAACATGCCTAGGGAATAGCCCAGCAGGAGGAAGACCACTGCCAGGCTGACAACGAGCACTATCGTCCTTGTCTGGTTGGACCTGACCTGTTCCCACATGGGTTAGCAGTCTTAAGAGAAGCTGACTTTGGGTGCTTCCCTCTCCTCAGCCACGGTGACCTCGAAGAACTCTCCGGGTTTGAAGCCAGCCATGGTGGCGACGATGTTGGAGGGGAACATCTGCGTCTGGTTGTTGTACTTCATCACCGAGTCATTATAGAACTGGCGGGCGAAGCTGATCTTGTTCTCGGTGGAGGTGAGCTCCTCCTGAAGGGCAAGGAAGTTCTGGTTTGCCTTGAGGTCGGGGTACCTCTCCACCACGGCAAGCAGCCTGGCGAGCGCCGAGCTCAGCTCGCCTTCAGCCTTAGCGCGCTCACCAGCGCCGGCTGATGGAGGGAGCTGCTGTGCCAAATTGCGTGCCCTGGTCACCGCCTCCAGCGTCTCTCTCTCAAACTTCATGTAGCCCTTGACCGTCTCCACAAGGTTGGGGATCAGGTCGTGGCGCCTCTTGAGCTGCACATCTATCTGTGCCCAAGCATTCTTCACCTGGTTGCGCAGGCGCACCAGCCCATTGTAGATGGCGATGAACATGAGGACGAGGATGGCGAGGATGCCGAGGACGACCCATAGCGCTATCATTTTTAGACCTCCATATTACTTCTGAGATGTTGACTGCGTGCCCTGAAAGACCTCACGCAGGAAGTTGGCAATCTGTTGTTGGGTGCTGACTTCGGTCTGCGGCTGCTGTGCCAGCTTTTGGAGCATTTGGGCAAGCTCGCCACCGTCGAACCACAGCCCATCGCCCCGCTGGCAGGCATCTATGATTATCTCCGGCTGGTTGCCGAAGGTTAATTTCCGCATCTTCTTACGGCAGATAGGGCAGCGGCGGTGCTTTTCCCCGTGTTTGGGCTCGGGCTGGCTGGAAATGCCCTCAAAGGGCGGAGCCCCGGACTCAAACCCCAGCGACCTCACCAGCAGCCTTAGCTCACCGGAGTCGAACCAGACGCCCTGGCACCGGGTGCAGTAATCGAGCTCGATGCCCTTATACTCCACCACTATCATATCTTCGTTACAGACCGGGCATATCATAAGTTACCCCAATCGGTGGTTACCAGTGTAAGTGCAATTACTGGCGGTGTCAAGGCGGCGTTAGCGACAAACTGTGCTATGTGGTAATATCTGTACTGTGGAGGGTAACATGCCGTACGAGTATGAAATTAATGAGCTGGTCAAGGAAGAAGCCTGGCGGATGTTCCGCATTATTGGGGAGTTTGTCTCCGGCTTCGATGCCCTCGCCGGTATCGAGCCGGCGGTGACCATTTACGGTTCGGCGCGGCTGAAGCCCGATGAAGAGCTGTATTCGCAGGTGGTCGAGGTGGCACGCAGGCTGGGGGAGATGGGCTTTTCCATCATCACGGGGGGTGGTCCTGGTGTGATGGAGGCAGCCAATAAAGGGGCGATGGAGGCGGGGGTGGCATCCATCGGACTAAACATCGAGCTGCCTGAGGAGCAGCCCTGCAACGTTTTCACCACCAAGGCGCTGACCTTCCGGCATTTCTTTGTGCGCAAGGTGATGCTGGTGAAGTATGCTACTGCTTTCGTCATCATGCCCGGCGGCATTGGCACTTTGGACGAGCTCACCGAGGTGCTTAACTTGATGCAGACGCACAAGATAAAGCCCTTCCCGGTGATATTGTACGATGGCAGTTACTGGAAGGGGTTTCTGGAATGGCTGCGGAATGTGACCCTGGCGCGGGGCTTCGTTTCCGAGGAGGACTTCAATCTGTTGCGGGTATGCGATACCCCTGAGGAGGTGGCTGCCACAGTGGAGCGGTGGTACATCAGGCACGAGATTGTGGGCAGGCGGGCGGTTGCCAGGTAAGCCTACCAGAGGACAAATTCCTGTCTATACTCAGGGACAGCCACATTCCAGCCGGTCTTTTCCCTAAGGGCTGCGGCGAGACTTTCTGCTGAGCGCGCCTCGCCGTGGGTGATAAAACCCTGGACCGGTGGTCGTTGCAGGTGTAGCGCCCATCTCATAAGCTCATTCTTGTCAGCGTGTGCTGAGAAGCCCTCTATCTGGACTATCCTGGCTTTAACTGGGTAGCGCTTCCCCAGTATCCTTACCTTCCTAGCGCCGTCCACGATCTCCCTGCCCAGCGTGCCCTCCGCCTGATAGCCGACGAAAAGGATGGTGCTTTCCTTCCTAGAGATGTTGTTGGCGAGGTGGTGTTTTATCCTCCCGCCGGTGCACATACCGGAGCCGGCGATGATGATGACCGTGCCGCTGATATGGTTTATCGCCTTCGATTCTTCAGTGCTCCTCACCAGCTTCAGTCCGGGGAGGTTGAAGGGCGACCTTTGCTGGCGCAGCAGCTCCTTCATCTCATCGTCGAAGAGGTCGATGTGGTGTTCGAAGACCTCATTGATGTTTGTCGCCATAGGGCTGTCGAAGAAGACCAGCAGGTGGGGGATGCGGCCTTCCAGCAGGAGCTTGTTCAGGTAGTAGAGCATCTCCTGGGAGCGCTCCAGTGCGAAGCTGGGGATAACGATATTGCCGCCGGCTCTGACGGTGGCGTTTATCGCCGCGGCAAACCTGTCTGCTGCCTCAGCGGGCGGTTCCAATTCCCTGTTGCCGTAGGTGGACTCCATGACCACATAGTCTGCCTCAGTGAATACCGTGGGGTTACGGACGATGGGCTTGTTCTGTCTGCCGATGTCGCCGGAGAAAAGCAGTTTTCTTTGCTCCCCATTCTGCTGCACCACTATTTCTATCATTGCTGAGCCGAGGACATGTCCGGCGTCATAGAAGGTGGCTGAGATGCCATCTGCTACCTCGATAGTCTTTTGATAGTTTACAGGGGTGAGCAGAGGAATGGTGGCTTCGGCGTCTTTCACCGTGTAGAGCGGGACTTCCGGATAAGGTCCCTTTCTTTTCTCTTTTTGGTGGCGGAGCTTCTTGAACTTGGCGTCCTCCTCCTGGATGGCGGCTGAGTCCAGGAGCATGATCTCGGTGATCTCTCTGGTCGCCGGGGTGCAATAGACGGGACTGGAGAAGCCCTCGCGCACCAGCTTGGGCAAAAGTCCGCAGTGGTCGAGGTGGGCGTGGGTGAGCAGCACCGCATCTATGGTATCCGGCGGCACCGGGAAAGGCGCCCAGTTACGCTCCCTGAGCGGTCTTTCCTGATAGAGACCGCAGTCCACCAGCAGCCTGGTGCCGTTTACTTCAATGAGATAGCAGGAGCCAGTGACGCTGCGGACAGCGCCGAGGAAGGTAAGCTTGATAGCCATATCCGGGATAATAGCAAAAGGTGGCTCTGGCGTAAAGGCTTGTTATCCTGCGCCGCTGTAGTATAATTTACCGTTAACAGGAGGACAGGGAAATGCCTGAACTGAAGACTGCGATTACAATTGTGGAGATAGTCGTTGGCGTAGCCGTGTCTATGCTAGTTGGTGATTTTCTGGGGGCGAGGGTGGGCAGGGTCAAGCTGGCGATAGCCATGGGTGTGATCGTCCTCGCCGCCATCGTCGCCTTCACGGTATATGCCGCAGTGAAGCTTTCAGGGGCTTAACAAGCGGGGTTGGCTGTCCTTTTGGGCTGTGCTGTGCCGGGCGACCTGCTGTCGCTGTAGCTTGATGTGGCAGCACTGTTTGTCGTAAACTTAGTGTGCTTTGTCAGCACAGAAACTCGAGCAAAAGAGTGGTGAGAGATTGAAAAGCAAGGCAGGTCTGAAGACCGTGACTGGAAAGTTCAGCCTGCTTGGTGCCATCGGCAATACCCCGCTGGTGGAGCTGACCAATCTGAACGGCAACCCAAAGGTGCGCATACTGGGCAAGTTCGAGGGGGCAAACCCCGGCGGCTCGGTAAAGGACCGACCAGCTTACTACATGATTATGCAGGCTGAAGCGAGCGGTGAGCTCACACGGGACAAGACCATAGTGGAGCCCACCTCCGGGAACATGGGCATCGCCCTAGCGATGATCGGGGCTGCTAAAGGCTACAAGGTGAAGCTGTTCATGCCCGAGTGCGTCAGCGTGGAGAGGCAGCGTACGCTCTCTGCCTTCGGCGCTGAGGTGGTGCTGACGCCCGGAGACGAGGGCACCGATGGCGCCATCAGGAGGGCATGGGAACTGGTGGAGAGGGAGCCGGAGAAGTACTATATGCCCAACCAGTTCGATAATGAGAACAATGTGCTTGCTCATTATGAGACCACCGGACCAGAGATTTTTTCTCAGACTAACGGTGAAGTGGACGTCTTTGTGGCTGGCATCGGGACGACGGGGACACTGATGGGGGTGGCAAAGTACCTCAGGGAGAAAAAGCCGGAAGTAAAAATAGTGGCGGTGGAGCCGACGGTTGGTCACGCCATCCAGGGGCTTAAGAACCTGAGCGAGGCAATAGTGCCCAAGATCTACCGTCCGGAGCTGTGCGATGATAAAGTGGTCGTTGAAGACGAAGAGGCTTTTGAGACCACCAGGCTGCTGGCGGTGAAGGAGGGCTTGTTTGTGGGCATGTCCAGTGGGGCAGCGGTGGCTGGGGCTTTACGTTTGGCGAAGAAGATGCGTTCCGGCACCATGGTGGTAATACTGCCCGACCGCGGTGACCGTTATCTGAGCACCACTTTGTTCCGTTCCATCTGTGCCAAGTGCCCGCCGTAATGCGGGACTTAATCTAAGCCCTCCAGAAATGCCCTGACGTTTTTGCCCAGCACGCTGTGGTTGTAGCCGCCTTCGAGGACAGCGAACCTCCTACCCTGACAGTTCTTGTCCGCCGCCTTCTTGATGAGCTTTCCGATAATGCCATAGTCCTCGGTGGTGAGTTCCCCGCCCCAGTCAGCAACGTGGTGGTCGAAGCCGGCGGAGACAGCCAGCACCAAATAGCTACTGTCCTGTTCCAGCCTGCCGGGGCTGACAGCGGGGTCTGAGGAATAGACCTCCAGAAACCGTGGGTGGTACACCACCTTCATTGCGCCAGCCCCTACAGACCAGAAGTAACGCGTGGCCTGACTATTTAAGCTGCTCTCTGGTGAAGTCGAGGATGCGGCGGGCGACCACTAGCATATTTATCTGTCCAGTGCCCTCGAAGATATCGTTTATCTTGGCGTCACGCATCCATTTTTCCACCAGGTATTTCCTCGAGTAGCCCAACGGTCCCAGTATCTCGACAGCCTTCTGGGTAATTCTGGTGGCGGCTAGACCAGCCTTCACCTTTGCCATGGACGACTCGAGGTTGTTAGGCTGGAACTGGCTCATCATCCAAACTGCCCTCAGCATCAGCATCTTGGCTGCCTTGTACTGGGACTCCATTTCCATAACGTCGCGCTCCAGAGCGGTGAGCTTCTGACGGGGTAGGCCATAGCGGATCTTGACGCCTTCTTTCTCCAGTGTCTCCTTGACGAAGTCGAGCGCTGCCCTGGCGACGCCGATTGCCATGGCGGCGATGATGGGGCGGGTGGCATCGAAGGTTGCCATCGCCTTCTTGAAGCCGGAGGTATCGGTCTTGTCCACCTTCCTCACTTCTGGGCTGCCGAGGATGTTGTCAAAGGGGATACGGCAGTTGTCAAACACCAGGGTGACGGTGTCGCTCGCCCTGATGCCCAGCTTCTTCTCCTGTTTCTCCACCTTTACGCCCGGAGTGCCGGCCTCGACGACGAACGGTTTCATGCCAGCCCTGCCCGCGGTCTTGTCCACCGTAGCCCAGACAACAGTAAGTCCGTTGGACTTCTCCATCGCCCGTTTTCCGGCGGTGACGAAGATCTTCTCACCGTTGATCACCCACTCATTGTCCTCGCGGACGGCGGTGGTGTTGATGGCGGCAGTGTCCGAGCCGCAGTGGGGCTCGGTCATCGCCATAGCACCCCAGCAGGGCTTGTCCTCACCGTAGCGCTTGAGGAACCTTTCTATCTGCTCCCTGGTGCCGGAGGCGAAGACAGCAGCACCGCCAAGCCCCGGACCGGGCATTGCCAGCATCAGTCCGGCGTCACCCCAGCAGTACTCCTCGACCCTCAGCGCCGCCGCCACGCCCAAGCCGAAGACGCCGCCCTGTGACCTCAACCCCATGGACTTCTGGATGAACTCCTCGGGCTCCTCGTGCTCGTGCTCATCGTAATAGCGGGAGATGGGGCGCATGAATTCTTCAGCGAACTTATGTGCCGCTTCTATGGTCGTTTTTTCTTCGGGTGAAAGTTCAAAGTCTATCATCGTTTCAGTACCTCCTTGCTTTTATACCATCGCCATGCCATCGAAGGTGGCGAAGCCTCGACCGTTGCGGAACCACAGCTCCACGGGATGTTCGCGGACATAGCCGTGACCTCCGAGTATCTGCACTCCCCTGTCGGTGGCGGTCATCACCATATCATCGGCGTAAAACTTAACCAGAGATGCCTCTCTGGTGGCTTCCATCTTTTTGTCCAGCATCCAGGCGGCTTCCCACACCATCAGCCTGGTGGCGTCTATCTCGATAGCCGTCTCAGCCAGCATGAAGGCGATAGCCTGTCTGGAGGCTATGGGCTCGCCGAAGGCGACGCGGGTCTTGGCGTAGTCGCGGGCATATTCGTAAGATGCCTTTGCCACCCCGACTGCCATTGCCGCCAGGGCGACGCGGGAACAATTGAGCAGGCGGTTGAAGTCGCAGCCCTTATCACCGCCGAGGCGGTTTTCTCTGGGCACGCGGCAGTCTTTTAGCGCCAGCTCGTAGGTCGCCAGCGCTTTGATGCCCATATTCTTTTCCCGCTCCTTTATCTCCAGTCCCGGCGTACCTTTATCGACGATGAACCCCTGCGTCTGCCCGTCTTCGGCGGCATACACCAGGATAGCCTCTGATTCGGCAGCCAGCGGCACAAAGCACTTTTCACCGTTGAGCACATAGCTATCGCCGTTTTTACTTGCCGTGGTGGACAGCGCGTTGGGGTCGAAGTTAAATTTGGGCTCTACGAGTGCCGCAGTGGCTGCGGTGAACTTGGCACCACAGAACAAAGGGAGGTATTTCTTTTTTTGCTGTTCAGTGCCCATCTCTAGGATAGGCAAAACGAAAAGGGAGGGGCAGAGGACATGCATCGCCATAGACAAGTCCCCCCAGGCAAGCTCTTCGGCGATAAGTACCCCGGTGAGCACTGAGCGCTCACCGCCCGCGCCGCCGTACGACTCGGGGATACAACTGGAGACCAGCCCCAGTCCCCATGCGGTCTCGATGACCTTCTGGGGGATCTCGCCGTTCTCGTCGCATTCCCGATAGACCTTGCGCATCTCATCGGTGGCGAACTGCTTCACCATGTTGACTATCATCTGTTGTTCTTCGGTTGGACTGAAGGAAATCATAACATGCTCCTTTCTCGTTTTAAGTCAATCGTGTGCCCGAGGCTCGTCAAGCACAGGTGGACACAGTCGTTAATGATAGCATATGGCGAAAGCAGCGTCAAAATGCACCCTCTTGTCCAGTCAAACACCATTTTGTTTTCTTGGCAACATGGTGTAGAATTTTGTCGTAAGTTGGGAAGGCTTGGCATACCAAAATCTTTACAAGGGGGAACGCTATGAAGGCTGCTAAAGTCGCGGTAAGCCAGAAGGAAGGCAAGGTCACCCGCGAGGGCGAGTATGTTCCGGAGCGTATCAAAAGGATGCGGGAGCGCCTGCTCACAACCACCTTCAAGCTGGACATTGAAAGGGCAAAGTACTATACCAGGGCATACAAGCAGACTGAGGGACAGCCTCCGTGTTTCCGCGCCGCCAAAGGGCTAGAGGAAACGCTGCGCAACATACCCATCAGGATTGAGGACGAAGAGCTGATCGTAGGTTCTAAGTCGACAAAGGACTGGGCTGACCCCATCTATGTGGAGGCATCAACGGGCCAACCGCACATCATACTGGCGCTGTCACTGTACGGGACAGGAAAGAGTGTGGAGGAGTGGGTTGCGGAGGCTGCGGAAGTCCGTGGGGGTGCCCTGGGGGCGAGAGGACCGAGTTTCTGGAAAGAGATGCCCAACATCTCGAAGGAGGAGTACCGGGAGCTCAAAGAGGAGATAGTGCCTTACTGGAAGGACAAGACCGTCCATGTCCTCAAGCTGGCTGCCTGGCGTGAGAACGGCATCATTGCTGAGGACGGCAGTACCAGGGCACTGGAGGGCTGGTTTGTCAGCGATGTGCCGCCCCAGGGGCATGTGACCGTGGGGATCAAGAAGGTACTTGACATGGGGTTCAAGGGTATTGCCCGCCAGGCGGCGGAGAGGCTGGCTGCCTTTCGCGAGGATTTCGAGAAGGGGAAGCTGGAGGAGAAGGCTTATTTGAGGAAAAAGGACTTTCTGGAGGCGGTGCAGATTGTCTCCAGTGCGGTGTGCCATTTCGCCGAGCGCTACGCGCGGCTGGCTGAAGAAATGGCGCAAAAAGCAGAGGGGCGGAGGAGGCAGGAGCTGCTTGAGATTGCTGAACGCTTGTGGCATGTGCCTGCTGAGCCGCCGCGGAACTTCATGGAAGCTGTCCAGGCTGTGTGGCTAACTCAGGTGGTGGTGTTGATCAGCTACGGTGGCAACTCCATTACCTGCCCGGGCAGAGTGGACCAGTTCCTCTACCCGTACTACAAGCGGGATATTGAAGCTGGGAGGATCACCCGTGAGCAAGCCCTGGAGGCGTTGATGGAGTACATCGTTAAGCTTGCCACCAACGTCTACTTCGGCCCCAACAATGTTACCATCGGTGGCATCGACAAAAACGGCGAGGACGCGGTGAACGAGGTGAGCTATCTCTTCCTCGAAGCCCACAGAAGGCTTAAGGGCTGCGGGCGCTCCGGGCTGGCGGTGAGGATCTTCCCGGGAAAGACGCCGCGCGAGTTCCTACTCAAAGCCTGCGAGGTCCATCGGGACTGTGCCGGTGTTGCCTTCTATAATGACGATGTGGTGATTAAAGGGCTTCTGGAAGACGGTTATTCGCTGGAGGATGCCAGGAACTACTCAATCGTCGGCTGTGCCGAGCCCACCGGCACAGGGAACAATAACGGCTATACCGCCACCAACGGCGTCCTGCTGGCGGCTGTGCTGGAGCTAGTCTTGAATGAGGGGAGAAGATATCCCGTGAGGTGGAAGCAAGTGGCGCAACCCGTAGCCCCTGTGTCCTCCTTCAAGACGTTCGAAGATCTGAAGAAGGCGATCGAGGAACAGCTTTCCCGCTCTGTCGAGGCGTGCGTAAAGGCGGGCTATTTAAAGGACCAGGTAATCGCCGAGCATTACCCGTTGCCACTGCTTTCGGCGACGATTGAGGGCTGTGTGGAGTCCGGTGAGGACGTCACCCGAGGTGGTGCCCGCTATACCCATTCTGCTATAGGTAACTGCTCACTGGCGACCGTTGTCGATTCGCTGGCTGCCATCAAATGGGCGGTGTTCGACCAGAAGCTGGTCACAATGGAAGAGCTCGCCGAATGTCTGCGCAATAACTTCCGGGGAAGGGAGGACTTGAGGCAACGGTTACTCCGTGCGCCAAAGTACGGCAACGATGACCCCTCTGTTGATGAGCTGGCGGTGTGGGTCACTGATGCTTATAACAAAGCGGTCAGGAAACACAGGTTCTGGATGGGCGGTGTCCACAGACCATATATGCTTTCCTCGGCGACCCATGTCGCCTGGGGGGCGACGGTAGGTGCTACTCCTGATGGCAGGCTGGCAGGGATGCCGCTGTCCAACGGGATCACTCCTTCCAACGGGATGGAGCGCAACGGCTTGACCGCTGTCATGTGCTCGGCAGCCAAGGTCTGCGCTGTCCCGGTAAGCGACGGCACCATACTCAATGCCATTGTCAACCCGCTGAGCATAAAAACGGACGAGGGCTTGAACAAGTTTGCCTCTTTGATAGAGGGCTATTTTGCCCTGGGAGGTAGACAAGTACAGTTCAACCCCATAAGCAAAGAGATGCTACTGGACGCACAAGAGCACCCGGAGGACTATTTAGACCTGATGGTCAAGGTCTCTGGTTTCTCCTTCCGTTTCATCGACCTGCCCAAGCGCGTGCAGGACGACATCATTGCGCGCACTGAGTTCCAGCTTTCTTAATTCTAATACAGGAGACAGATATGAGCCTTCTAACTACTCCGATTAAGCAGAAACCTGTTTCAGATAGGATAGCGCGACTAAAGCAGCGGTTACTTGCCACCCCCTACGAGGTTGATATTGAAAGGCCACGGTACTATACCAGGGTGTGGAAGCAGATGGAAAAGGCTCCGCCAGCCATGCGCGCCGCCTGTGCTTTCAGTGAGACGCTACGTAACATGTCCATCAGGATCAATGATGACGAGCTACTGGTGGGCTCGAAGACATTCAAGCCGGTAGCCAGCGTGCTCGGGATAGAAAGAAACCTGATAAGCGCTGCAATACGGAAGGCGATGCTAGTGCGCGAAGGCAAGCTCTCTGAAGAAAGGCTGAAAGCCCTGTCAGGTATGGGCGGACATAGCCCGGAGTTCGACTATGAAGTCTTGCACATGCCTGACGAAGTCTATAGGGAGTTGAAGGACGAGATCCTCCCTTACTGGGAGGGGAAAGACCTTCGGAGTCTGAAGGCGGAATACTGGAAAAAGAGGGGCGTTGAACCCGATGCCACTGAGGTAGCACACAGCGTGGACTTGCAGGGGCACATCATCATTGGGCTCAGGCGGGTGCTGGAGATAGGTTTCAATGGTATATTCGAGTGGGCAAGAAAAGCCGTCGCCGAGCTTAAGCAAGATAGCAAGGACTACCAGGTCCGGAAGGACTTCTATGAGGCTGTCCAGGTTGCAGCTAGGGCAGTATGCGATTTTTCCAACCGTTATGCAGCGTTAGCCGAAGACATGGCACAGAAGGCGAGTGGGCAAAGGAGAAAAGAGCTGCTGGAGATAGCCGAGCGTTGCCGCTGGGTGCCAGCTAATCCACCACGGAGCTTCATAGAAGCGCTGCAGTCCGTCTGGATGACGCAGGTGGTCCTGGCAATCAGCTATGGCGATGATGGTGTCCATACGGTCGGTAGGCTTGACCAGCTTTTATATCCCTTCTACAAGCGCGATGTGGAAAATAGCGTGATAACGAGGGAACAGGCGCTGGAGTTCGTTGAGGAGTACCTTATTAAGGTTTCGTACTTCCTTGTTTTTGGACCAAACAATGTCACCGTGGGAGGGGTTGACCGAAACGGTGAGGACGCGACCAATGAAATCTCCTACATGTTCCTCGATGCCCACGATGCTCTCGGGGGTGGCTTACGCAAGAGCTTCAGTGTGAGGATTGCCGCCAAGACGCCGCGGGCTTTTTTGGAAAGGGCTTGCCAAACGCTCCGCCAGGGTGCTGGAGTTGCATTTTTCAATGATGAGGTCATAATCAGGGACCTTATGAAGGATGGTTATTCGGTCGAGGACGCACGGGACTATGCCATTGTGGGCTGTGCAGAACCCACCGGTTCGTGTAACAACAATGGCTATACCGCCGGGACCGGCGTGCATTTGACTCAGGTGTTGGAGCTGGCTTTGAACGAGGGTTGTCGGCTGCGGGACGGCAAACGCGTGGGGGCACCGACCCCACCTGCCAGTACCTTCAAGACCTTTGAAGACGTGAAGGAAGCGTTTCTGGGGCAGCTTTCTTATGTTGTGTCTGCCGCTGTCAGGCACGGGGACATCAAGGACGAGGTGATCGCCAAGCATTTCCTCAACCCGCTATTGTCGTCCACGATAGAAGGGTGTCTGGAGAGCGGTTATGACATAGCCCAGGGTGGGGCGCGCTATAGCCATGTAGGGCTTGGTGCGCAGGGTCTTGCCACAGTAGTGAACTCCTTGAGCGCTATCCGCTGGGCAGTTTTTGAGGAGAAGCTTCTCACCATGGAGGAGCTGGTAAACCACCTGCGCAACAACTTCGCCGACGCTGAGAATGTCAGGCAGCTACTGCTTCGCAAGGCTCCGAAATACGGCAACGATGACCCTAAAGTTGACGAACTTGCGGAGTGGGTCACCGCTGTTTTCGAGCAGGAGGTCCGGGGCCATAGGTCGAGGGTGCTTAACGGTCCTTATCGCCCCTTGCTGATTTCGTCGGGAACGCAGGTTACGGAGGGGCTGGTCTGCGGGGCTTCAGCCGATGGCAGGGGGGCTAGGGCGCCGGTGTCCAACGGCATATCCCCCAGCAACGGCACGGAATCCAACGGGGCAACGGCGGTCCTCCATTCAGTTTCTAAGGCGTGCAAGGCTTATTTGAGCGGCGGTACCACATTTAATATGAACCTTGCACCCGGTCTGATAAAAACCGATGAGGGACTGGACAAACTGGTGTCCATGATCGAAGCCTACTTCATTCTGGGCGGGAGACACATTCAGTTCAACCCGGTGGATGTAGAGACCCTGAAAGATGCCCAGAAGCACCCGGAGAACTACCCTGACCTGATAGTCAAGGTTTCAGGTTACTCGTTCCGTTTCATAGACCTTTCGAAGCCTTTGCAGGACGACATAATAGCCCGAACTGAGTTCGGCGAAATCTGAACTTACTGCGGACAAGCAGATAGTCGGACTGAGCGTCCTAAAATCCTAGAGAGGTGGTTGAACTATCTTGACTAAATCAAGTAACCTGAGCGGGATGGTCTTCAATATTCAGCGCCATTCCACCGAGGATGGTCCTGGCATCCGCACCACAGTGTTCCTGAAGGGCTGCCCATTGCAGTGCCCCTGGTGCCACAACCCCGAAGGGATGAAAATGCAGCCACAGCTTGTGTGGTATGAGGTCAGGTGCATCGGAGCTACCGAGTGTATAAAAGCCTGCCCCAAGTCGGCTCTGCAACTTACACCCGAGGGTATGCTGATCAACAGAGATGCCTGCGACTGCTGTGGTGACTGTGTCAAGGCTTGCCCGGCAGGGGCTCTGGAGGTACTCGGACGCCGTGTCACGGTGGAAGAGGTGGTTAAGGAAGTAATGCGCGACAAAGTATTTTACGAGAAATCTGGCGGGGGAGTCACTTTGTCGGGTGGTGAGCCGGCGATGCAGTCGGAATTCTCGCTAGCCCTGATGCAGGCGTTGCACCAACAGGGGGTGCATATCATCTTGGACACCTCTGGAGGGGTAAGCTGGTCCAAGTTGCAGCCTCTGGTGAGACTAGCTGACCTGGTACTTTATGACATCAAAATAATAGATACAGATAAGCATCTCGAATATACAGGTATCCCGCTGCAGATAGTGTTGGACAATGCCCGTGAGATAGCCAAGCTGGGAAAGCCCATGTGGGTGCGGACGCCAGTGGTACCAGGGTATACCGACAGCGAGGGCAACATCAGGGGGATAGCCCGTTTCATCAAAGAGCACCTCCCCATGGTGGAGAGGTACGATCTGCTCGCCTTCAACAATACCTGCTCGGCAAAGTACCGCCGTCTGGGCCGTGGTTGGCGGTTGGAGGGGCTGGACATGCTTACGGCGGAAGACATGGAGTCGCTGGCAGAGGCGGCAAGAAAAGAGGGGCTCGACTTCGTGCACTGGTCTGGTATGGTGAGAAGAAAAACGCCCCTCGAAGCAGGCTCTTCCTAATACACGGCGAACAAGCCGATAACCTGAGGAAAGCAGGCATTCCTTGGAGCCTTCTTAATTCAGAGAAAGGAGGTGAGAACCATGGGGCTTGCAAGCTAGACAGGAGCCATTATCCGCTCGTACCTGAAGGCTAAATAAAAACTGGAGGAAAACACAAATGACAAAGAACCGGATACTAGTCTGCCTTCTCACTTTAGTCCTAATTGCTACCCTGGTGAGCGTTAGCTGTGCTAAAGGGGTCAAAGAGGTAGGCGTTGAGAAAGAAAAGCCTGTTTACGGGGGCACGCTTACGCTCAGGGCAGAGCTCACACCTTATTTTGATGATGCCATCCAGCCCCACTACAACACCTATCCCTTAAAGCTGACCAACGATGAACTCTGGGAGGGGGACTGGACGAAGGGGAAAGCTGGCGGCTATGGTACCGGGGAGTGTGACTGGTTCATTAACGGACTTAACCGTCTGGAACACAAAGCTGGCTGTTTAGCGGAGAGCTGGGAGATACAGGGCAAAAACACCATAATCTTCCATCTGCGCAAGGGGGTAAAGTGGCAGAATAAGCCACCGACCAACGGCAGGGAACTTACCGCTGATGATGTCGTCTTTTCTTTGAAGCGCATGCTGACGGTGCCCACCGCCTATTTCAAGAGGACATATCCCAAGGCGGCTGAGACCACCGAAATATACGCGTCTGACCCTTACACCGTGGTGATCAAGTGCCAACCAGAGTATTTCGCCGATGTCATCACCACATTACCCGACTACGCGCACATCTTCCCCAAGGATGCCCTGGAGCAGTTCGGCAACATGAACGAATGGCAGAACAATATCGGTAGCGGTCCCTTCACGCTCACTGAGTTTGTGCCAGGCAGTGTCATCTCATATACGCGAAATCCTAACTACTGGCAGACCAATCCCGTCGGTCCAGGTAAGGGCGACCAACTGCCGTATGTGGACAGTGTGAAGCTGATGATCATTTTGGACGAGTCTACCTACTACGCGGCTTTTCGCACTGGTCAGCTCGACATAGCGACTGTGGACTGGGAGATGGCGACGGAGTTTTTGAACAGGCCGGAGTTGAAGCATGTAGAGTTTGAGGAAGATACCGGGTTAGCCATTTGCATGAGGACGGACAAGAAGGACTCACCTTTTGCTGACAAAAGGGTGCGGCAGGCACTGTCCATGGCTATTGACCGCAACAAGATAGTGAACGACTATTTTGGCGGCAGGGGCAGGCTCTATGGCTGGCCCGTTCCCAACACGCGGGAGTACGCTAATGCTTTCGTACCTTTGGAACAGTTACCAAAGTCGGCACAAGAGGTATTCCAGTACCAGCCGGAGAAGGCAAAACAGCTTCTAGCCGAGGCAGGCTACCCCAATGGCTTCAAAACCAAGATAATCTTCTACAATCAGCGTCTCTACACTGACTTATTGCAGATGGTAAAGGACATGTGGGCGAAGGTCGGTGTTGAGCTGGTGCTCGAACCTAAAGACTATGCCAGCTTGCTGGGAGTAGTCGTCAGGAGAGCTCATGAGGACATGGTCTTGTGGACAGGTGCCGGTGTGGGCACTTATTTTAAGGCGATAAACTATACTGGTACCGGGATGTTCAATCAGAGTTATGTAGATGACCCGGTGCTGAATAAGGCAAGGGACGAGATGCTGGCAGCATATCCCGACGAGGCTATGGTGGACAAGATACACCGGGAAATGCTGCCATACCTATTCGAGCAATGCTATGCCATCCCGCTCCCGGGACAGCGTTACTATAGGTTCTGGTGGCCCTGGGTCAAGAACTATAGTGGTGAGGCAGGGCTGGGCTACTACAACACCTTCAACTTCGCCAAATATGTCTGGATAGACCAGGGACTGAAGCAGTCTATGTTAGGAAAGTAGAAGGGCGCCAAGCCAGAGGCAGCTGGAGTTTCAGGAAGCCCGACGAAATCGCCGTCGGGCTTCTCTTTTTTCACTATTTCCCAGGTCCCCCAGTACTATGTTGTTTTTCCCGGTACATGTCAGGTTTCAGTATCAAAGCTTTTCACAAAATATTAACCGAAATCCATCCAGCACATCCTTGACAGAGCGCCGCACATCTGTTAGAGTGCTATGTAACAGTCGGTTTTCAGGGGTGGGAAGCAGTACTTGCTTGATAAAGGCACGAGTTGCAGTGCATCTTGTGTCGGAAGTTCCTTCCCTATCTGCATCTGACCCCTTTGTGGCATGGTGATTGAAAGTGGCGCGGGAGTTCTGGATGATGCGGCTGAGCAAAGGGGGTGCCTTCTCCAGGCGATTGAGCTTTTGTGCACCGCACCCAGTTGTCTCTGTTTGTTTAACTGCAAGTCCAACGCAAACGACAGGGGGTGAATGCTATGGAAGTCTTGTCCTGAGAGGTTAATTATTCTCGATTTTCAGATCGAAAGGAGGGAACGAGAATGATAAAAAAGATAGCGGTAGTATGTATTCTGGTGCTGGGGCTGGTTGCCGGGCTGATAGGCAGTAGTTGCGCTGGCGGTGCCAAAGAGGCGGTGACCGTAGAGAAGGAGAAACCCGTTTACGGAGGCACGCTCACACTGAGGATTGCCGCTGACCCGCCTGCCTTCGATGATGCCATACGGGGACACGCCTACTGTACCACCCTGAAGTTTACCAATGACGAGCTGTGGACGGGTGACTGGACGAAAGGGCGGGCGGGTGGCTATGGCACTGGTGAGTGTGAGTGGGCAGTTGGCGGACTGAACCGTTTGGAGCATAAGGCAGGGGCGCTAGCCGAGAGCTGGGAGATACAAGGCAAGCACACCATAATATTCCACTTGAGAAAAGGGGTGAAATGGCACAACAAGCCGCCGACCAATGGCAGGGAACTTACTGCAGAGGACGTTGTCTTTTCCCTAAAGCGCCAGTGCACTGCGGCTACAGCCTATATGAAACAGACTTATCCAAAGGCATGTGAGACCATGGAGATAACCGCACCCGACCCCTATACTGTGGTGGTCAAGTGCGACCCGCAGTATTTTGGCGATGTCATCACCCTGATACCCGACTATATGTGCATCTTCCCCAAAGATGCTGTAGAGCAGTTCGGCAATATGAATGACTGGAAGAACAGCATCGGCACCGGACCGTTC
>CALJTV010000003.1 GCA_937975645.1 uncultured Dehalococcoidia bacterium
GCGCGACAGCCAGAGCAACGGACATACCGGAAACTGTGCTTAACCAAGATGGGCTCGGCGGATGCGCCGGAACAGATGGGGCAAGGGGAGAACACCTCTTGTGCCCCGGCAAAGCGATTGCTCACAGCACCAACCTCCGGACCAAGCAAGGAGCCGCTTTACGCTCAATAGAGGGAGCACAGTAACGGGCAATGTGGAAGACACGGATCATGGCCTCGGCTCCCTACCAGCCTTTCTGGGTCCGACAAGCCAGATCAAAAGCACTATCGCGACAAGCCACCAGAGCGTTCCGAACAGCCCATATAACGAGCGGGATAGCCATAGAGGCAAGGAGGGGAATAAACAGAACGTTTCGGGCACTGCATAGGCGTAGAAACCGTAAAGAGCTAGCGCAGCGGTAAGGGAATAGGTTCCTGCAAGCAGGACAAAATCAGTGCCCAGGGTCAGCAAAAATGGTAAGGCCCAAACCAAGTATTGAGGGGCGATACCCGCGTAGGCAACATAGAACCAGAGCAAGACCATAGCACAACTCGCAGTAAAAATAATTTTGCGGCGTACTTGCAACATCACAAACCCAACGTAACCGCCAAGGAACAGCCAGCGCGAAGCAGTGATGATGTGCTGAGTTAGTTCCACGGGAACATGGTCGCGTGCGAGCGGCACGTAGACTGCTCGCACGGGCACCAGCATACCAAGAAGCGCTGCACCTCTGTACAAAAACAGCTCACGCATCACAACATCAGGCATCTGCAGGCTGAACGGCGAGATGAGCGCCAGAGTCGGGGCAACGGCAATTGCGGTGAATGCCAGTTTCTGCCGGCGGTCTTTCAATTCAAACAACATCAAGGGCAACAATAGCACCGGATACGGCTTGAAAGCGATGGCCACCCCCAGGGCTATCGCCGATAGATAAGGGCGGCGCAGCCGCGCCCAATATGCGGCAAGCAACGCGAAGAAAGCCGGGATAGCATCAAACTGACCATGCAAGCAGGTGATGATAAGAGGCACGGGATTTAAAGCATAAGCAATACTCCAGAGAAGGCGCCAGATTGTTGGTCGGTCACGGTACCAGGTCCAAATCAAATAGACAATTCCTACATCGGCCAAGATGATAGGGAAACGAATTAGTAGCCCCAAACGGAGCCCGCTCGCTTCAGACAAGAGCTGCGCTAGTGTCTCAAACCATAC
Source organism: uncultured Dehalococcoidia bacterium (assembly GCA_937975645.1). Classification (GTDB taxonomy): domain Bacteria; phylum Chloroflexota; class Dehalococcoidia; order GIF9; family UBA5629; genus CALJTV01. The sequence continues at coordinate 1,189 of CALJTV010000003.1, forward strand.
CCACACAGGCGGATAGGGATAAATGCCAGGGGTTTGTGCATAAAGTGCAAGGATGCCATGATTGCGCACGATGGCTGCCACGCGCGCATAGTTTTGGACATCAATGATGTCGCAAGCTGCCAACGAAAGACCAACACGCAGGACAACGGCGATTATAAGCAACAGGGCCAACCAGCACTTGTCCACAATGACTCCTAAAGCAGTAGCCGTCGGATCAGGCAAGGGCCTGCCGTCCACAACCGTCGTACCGGCCCCAGCCCGGCCGCCCGCGCTTCGTCCAGCAGGGCATCCACCATATGTAGGTGAGTGTAGACTTCTCGGCGCGCCCGCCACCGCTCCTTCGGTGAAGCAGCGCGCATCGGAGATAAGAGCCGGAAGTCAGGGGCAGAGACAGCAGACAATATCTTCTGAACGCAGTGCTGATACGTGTGCTCTCCAAGCGTGCGCCGTTGCCCGGCCCGGGCGATGGCCTCTCGCTCCTCCTCGTGGGCCAGGTAGTAGGCGATTTTATCTAACAGGTCGGCATCATCCTGGTAAATAACAACCTCACGGCCCACCTCAAACAGTTCGTCCAGGCCGTTGCTCACAGAATCGGTCAGCACCATTGCTCCGCAGGCAGTGCCCTCAAAAATCCGCATCGTCACGTCACCGGCAATACTGCAGTTGAAGACGATGCGGGACTGGCTGTAGACACGCCCTACCTCCTCCGGCATATAGACCCGGTAAAAGTCGTTGGTGTGGAAGCGTTCGGCAATCAGTCTGAGCCTTCGGGCGCGAGCTGTCCTTCGGTGGGCCAGGGCGATGTTACCTACAAAACCCACATCGTAGATGCGGGGCAGTTGATGGTCTTTATGGACATCCGGCGCAGCCGCCAACGGCAGCCAGTAGACCTGGTCGTGACCCACCGCCCGCCGGAAACGCTCCAGGTAATCTTTTTGCGCGATGAAGACGGCATCAAAGAAGCGGGCCGCCCATTCCCGCCAGGTACCCAGGTGGACGTCAATCAGGTAGCAGGCCGTGGGGATAGGCAACCGTTCTATCCCAGGCGGGAAATAACGCCCGGCCGGGTCAATCCAGAGATAGAGGTCGGGTTTCGCAGGCAGGACAGCGACAATGTCGTCTACCGGTACAGTAGTATCATAGCCGGCGCGCTGGCTGCAGGGCAGACCCACATAGATGACCATATGGCCCAGGGTTTGCAGGGCCCGTTCTATGTGGTAACCGGCAGCGGTGGGAAACCAGTTGTAGCCGAGAATGATGTGCATTCTTATCGCTCTGTAAGCATCCGCCCCAGTATCCTGCGTACCTGTTCCCGGTCTTTGGTAGCAAAGTACCAGTCAATGGTGCGCTTCAACCCCTCCCGGAAAGGCACCTGCGGCTCCCAGCCCAGGAGTTTTTTGGCCAGGGAATTATCCGCCACCCGATTCAGCGGGCCGGTGGGCATATCCGGCCGAAAGACAATCTCGGCCTTGTGGCCGGTGTACTCCAGCACCATCTTGACGGCGTCAATGACGCGCACCCGCTCCATCGTGCCCAGATTCACCGCCGTGCCGTCGTCAATCTTCTCGGCGGCCAGGATAGTGCCCCGCACGATGTCGTCAATGTAAGTCCAGTTGCGCACCTGAGTGCCATCTCCCCAGACCTCAAAGGGGTTCTGGCCGATAAAGGCTTTGGCGATCATCGCAATGACCGCGTGGTTCTCCACTCCTCTGGGGCCATACACGGTAAAGTAACGGCAGGAAGCTGCCTTCATCCCATGCTCTCTGTAGTAGGCTTTTAAGGTCAGTTCGGCCATCAACTTGGCCCAGCCGTGCATATTGTCAGCGTCGTAGGGCGGCTTGACCAGGTCCTCGGTCAGGTAGACCTCTTTATCGGGATCGCTCTGCAGGAAGTTGGGGTAAACGCACCCCGACGAGGCAAAGACGACCTTCTCCACTCTGGCGCGGCGGGCTTCCCAGAAGACGAGGCCGTCCAGGAAGAGGTTGGACGCCGGCCCGGCCTGGTGCAGGTCTACATATCCGCGCCCACCGTGATCGGCGGCCAGGTGGAAAACAATCTCTATGCCCTGCATCGCCATCCGGGCCACACCCGGCTCCCGCAGGTCGGCCTGGATGAACTCCACAGCACCGGTAGCCAGGTGCTGCTGGATGTTCTCCAGTTTGCCGCTGGAGAGGTCATCCACAATGCGTACTTTCGCCCCACGCTCCATCAGGGCATCGGTAAGGTGGGAGCCGATGAAGGAGGCTCCACCCGTTATCAGGACTTTCCGGTTCTGCCAGAATGACATATTTTGCCTCCTAAGATGACGATTCCTTCAGCACGTCCGTATGGGCGCGCAGAAAGGTCTCCACTGTCTTCAGCACTCGTTCTGCCGCCTCATAAGCAGTATCCGCCTGTACTGCTGTGTATGTCTCGCTGGGCACTGCCGGAGATGGTAGTCCATTGGGATAGCGGGTCGGTATGTAGAACTGATCCAAGAGCGCAGCGGATTCCCGCAGATCAGCGAAGGCTGGATCCAGCCCCTCACACCGGAGCGCTAATTCACGGGCCGAGTGTCCCAGGACGACCCGACTTCCTTGGCTATAGAGCACGGCTTTCAGGGCCTTTTCCGCCGCCTGCTGGCTATGAAAACAGGCAGCAGCGTAATAACCTCCTGACCGCAAAGCGCGAGCGACCTCCAGGTCCGCCTGGGCCTGCCGGAACCAGCGTCGGGCCTCAATGGTGAACACGTTCATAGAGGATCACCCCCTCCTGCTGAATCACCCAACCCAGCCCTATTTCCTGCATCCGCTCAAACTCTTCCGGGGTATAAATCAGAATCTCTACCGGATGTTCGTACCCGGCCAAGTAAGGTACCACGTCGCGCAGTCGTTCTAGAAAAGGGGAGGCCGTACGTTTGATCAAGACGATGTCATAGTCACTATACTCGTCGGCCTCTCCACGTGCCCGGGAGCCAAATAGGATGATCCGCTCCGGCTCATATTGCTGCAACAGACGCACAAGTTTATCCAGGTGGGGGTCGGCAATAGGCTTCATCACTCCTCCTGCAGGATACGCTGATAGAAGGCCTCCAGTTCGTCCACCCGCCGCTCCCAGTTGAGATCGGTCTCGGCGGCCCGGCGGGCATTGCGTCCCAGTTCCTCCCGTAAAGCGGCGTCTTCAAATAGAATGTGAAGTGCTTCTGCAAACTGCTGCTCATTGGCGGCCAGCAGCCCAACCCTGTAGGTTTCCACCAGACGGGTTACATCACCCACCGGGCTGACCACAGTCGGGCGTCCGGCGGCCATATAATACATCATCTTGCCCGGGAGCCGCCCCCTGTTGGCTGCCCGATCGGTCAGGGGGAGACACATCACATCGGCGCAGGCCAGGTACCAACTCAGTTCCTCATCGGGGACGAAATCGGTCTGCCACAAGCGATCGGCGATGCCAAAGGCCTGGGCCTGGTTCAACACTCGTTGATTTTTAGGACCGATGACCATAAACCAGACGTCCGGCAGTTGCCGGATGGCGGGCATCACGATCTCCATATCGCCTTGCCCCATTCCCAGGAAGCCTACGATCTTGCGATCTAGGGGAACTCCCAGATGTTGCCGAGCCTCGGTCACAGGGATGCAGCGGATCAGGTCGGTGGCTGCGCCGTTGGGGATGCAGACGACGCGATCCGGTGAGCATCCCACATCCAATGCCCTTTGCCGGAGCACCGTGCTGATGGTCACCACACCGTCGGCCCACAGTTTGGACCTGATTTCCCACCACTCCTCAAACTTGCCCACGGCTGGCACACGGCGCTTGGGGACATCATTGATGCCGCCGGGGCCGCCCCACCAATCGGCCCAGTCGGCGATGAGTTTTGCGCCGCGCAGCCGTCCAACGAAACTGGCGAAGGAGGCGTTGGGCTTGTGGTCAAACATATGGATGATGTCGTAGCGGTGAGTCAGTGCGTGCAGGCAGCGGAGCAGATTATCCAAGGGGCCGTATCCCTCACCGCTGTAGTTCTGCCCCAGGTTGGGCATCTCGGCCACACGGACACCGTTGCTGATGGACCACGTCGGCTTCCAGCGATGCTGCCGCGAGACGGTCATCAGGGTGACCTGATGGCCACGGTGGGCAAGGCCCTCAGCGATGTGCATGGCGCGTTCGTAGGTGCCTAGGTAGCGGTAGTTGTGGTTTAGGAAAAGAAGCTTCATGACCTTTGTCTCTTGCACAAAAGATTGACCATCCCAAAGCCTGTGATCAGCCTCTCTGTCAGCTGCAAAAATTCGTCAGTTTCTTCATTTACTGGCTTTAGCATCTCACCGATAGCCTCTATGGAGTGGAACCCATAAGAGCGGAGCACTCTTATGGCCTCTCGCGGCGAAACTCCAAAGGCTTGAAGCAGCCGAGGATTGAATTCTACAACCATAACCAAATTTGGAGAGTTGTCGATTAAGCCAGCCATTCCCCTGAGTGCCTTCATTTCTGCGCCTTCGATGTCCATTTTCACGAAGTCAACCGAGGTGATCCCTAATTCTGCAAGACATTGATCAACGGGCCGAGCCTTAACCGCAAATGACCGAAAAGGGTACCCTTGTCTTGCCCGGGGTGCAAACTCGCCATTCAATCGTTTAGTCCATTGCCTATACTCATCCAAATCACATAAGCTGCTCATACCTGTTTCCAACTGGCCATCATACAACGTTATGGTTCTTTCTTCATCTGCCGCTGCTACCCTGAACACAATGACATTTCTGAAGTGCACCGTGTTCTTAGTTAACAAAAGATAGGTGTCTGGGTGAGGCTCGAAGGCAATAACTCTTCCTGAAACTCCAACGAGTTTAGAAAGGATCCTCGTATAGTAACCAACGTGAGCGCCTATGTCTAAAGTAACCATGCCAGGTTTGACTAAGCACTTGACTAATCTAATTGTTTCCTTTTCATATTCCCCAGAAAGCATTGAAAAACGTATAGGGAGTGGATCCTCAGGATGTGTGTGGAAATCTAGAGCGCTTTCCCACACCGGAAAAAGAATGTGCTGAGCAAGCCGATAAAGGGTTTGGTGAATGAATCTATTGCGCCTAAGTGTATTTATGTAAGCATTGCGCATGACTTGGTATGCTTTCATCCGATGTCCTCCTGTGGCAAACTTCAGAGAGTTACTTCCCCCTTTATGACCCTTATCTCATCAGCCTCCACACATACCCCATCCGCTCCCCCGTCTCCCGGGGCCGCAGGATCAAGGCCAGGGCGTAGAACGCCAGGAACGCGTAGGCCGCCTTAGCCAGGAGCCTCACGACAAGCCCCAGGCTTTCCAGCGGGAGGAACCGCAGGGCCAGAGTATACCCCAGCAGGGTCA
>CALJTV010000004.1 GCA_937975645.1 uncultured Dehalococcoidia bacterium
ATTTTGGCGATGTCATCACCCTGATACCCGACTATATGTGCATCTTCCCCAAAGATGCTGTAGAGCAGTTCGGCAATATGAATGACTGGAAGAACAGCATCGGCACCGGACCGTTCATGCTCACCGAGTTTGTGCCCGGCAGCGTCATCTCCTACGTGCGCAACCCAGATTATTGGGGCAAGAACCCCATCGGTCCCGGGAAGGGTGACCAACTACCATATCTTGACGGTGTCAAAACGCTCATCATCCCCGATGAGTCTACTGCAGATGCGGCTTTCCGTACTGGTCAACTCGACATATTGACCTGTGATTGGGAACGAGCACAACAGTTCCTGCGCATGCCACAGCTAAAACATATTCGATATCTGGACGATTACGGTCAGGCAGTCATATATATGAGGACAGATAAGAAAGACTCCCCGTTCGCTGACAAGAGAGTACGACAGGCAATCTGGCTGGCTATAGACCATAAGAAAATACTTGACGAATATTACGGCGGTGAGGGAGTATTGCTCAAGTGGCCTATCATGTACTTCAAGGAATATGCTGGCGCTTACGTGCCTTTAGAACAACTACCTCGCTCTGTGCAGGAGCTGTTCGAATACCACCCGGACAAGGCAAAACAGCTTTTAGCTGAAGCTGGTTACCCCGATGGTTTCAAAGCCAAGATTATCTGCTACAACCAGCGTGCTTACATGGACCCCCTGCAGATGGTGCAAGACATGCTATCGAAAGTAGGGATCCAGTTGGAGATTGAGCCCAAGGACTACGCCACTTTCACCTCTCTAATCGTAAGACGTGCCTATGACGACATGCTTTTCGCCTTTTATTCCGGCGTCGGCACTTACTTCAAGGCAATAAACTACACAGGACCTGGAATGTACAATGGCAGCTACATAGACGATCCTGTGCTGAACAGAGCACGTGACGAGATGCTGGCAGCATACCCTGACGAGACAAAAGTTGACAAGATACACCGTGAACTGATGCCGTACCTTCTGGAGCAGGCTTATGTCCTAACACTGCCTGCATCATACTCATACCGTTTCTGGTGGCCCTGGGTCAAGAACTATAGCGGCGAAGCGTCTATCGGTTATTATAATCCGCTTAACTATACCAAATACATCTGGATTGACCAAGAGCTCAAAAGAAGTATAATGGGAAAATAGAGGTAACATCTTTAGTACCCACAGACGGGGTACACTGTACCCCGTCTGCCCAACCAGTGCTTCGGACTCGAAGCTGAAATGAGAGAGACAGTGCTAGAAGTAAAGGGGCTCAGGACATATTTCTACATAAGGGAGGGGGTGCTTAGAGCAGTAGACGGGCTGTCATACTCAGTTAACAAAGGTGAGTTCGTCGCCCTCGTGGGTGAGAGCGCCTGCGGGAAGTCTGTCAGTGCACTTTCTATCATGCGCCTTATCCCTTACCCACCGGGTATCATTGTGGGCGGGGAGATCATCTTTGAGGGCAGAGACCTACTCAAATTGAGCGAAGAGGAAATGCGCTCCATCAGGGGTAATCGGATCGCCATGGTATTCCAAGAACCTATGACCTCATTAAACCCTGTCCTCACTATAGGCCGCCAAATAGCTGAGTCACTCGAACTCCACCGTGGACTGGAAAAGAATGATGCTCTAGTAGAAGCGGCTAACCTGCTTAAATTAGTCGGCATCCCCGACGCTGAGAGGCGGCTGAACGACTACCCTTACCAGTTCAGCGGCGGCATGCAACAGCGCATCATGATAGCCATGGCGCTGAGCTGCAACCCGGTGCTCCTGATCGCTGACGAACCGACCACTTCCGTCGATGTAACCGTTCAAGCGCAGCTCATGGAGCTTATGAATAACCTGAGGTCACAGTTCGGCATGTCGGTAATCCTCATCACCCACAACCTTGGTCTGGTGGCAAGGTATGCTGACCGCGTCAACGTGATGTATGCGGGAAGGCTTGTAGAATCAGGACTGACAGATACCATTTATAGTCAGCCCCACCATCCATATACCGTGGGGTTGATCGCTTCGGTGCCACGGCTTGACCTGCCGCGCCAACGCCCCCTATACGTTATCCCCGGGCTACCACCCAACCTTGTCCGCCTATCACCAAACGTCTGTGCTTTTGCGCCACGCTGTAGATTCGCCATAAGCAAGTGTACCGAGCAAAGACCGGAGCTGGAACAAGTGGGGGACGAGCACTGGGTGGCTTGTTTCAGACATCAGGAGATCCCAGAACTAACGGCAATGGAGTGTGAGCGGTGACAGGGAATGGCTATTTAGTCGAGGTAAACAACCTAGTGAAATATTTTCCCGTGTTGGCCGGGGTGATGAGACGAAAGGTCGCAGATATCAAAGCTGTTGATGGCGTCAGTTTCGGAGTGAAACAGGGAGAGGTGGTCGGACTTGTAGGTGAGAGCGGTTGTGGTAAGACAACTGTAGGTCGTTGTATACTGCGACTGTACGATGTTACCTCTGGTAACATCTACTTCCAGGGTAAGGACATTACCACCATAGAGGGTGAAGAACTACGACGATTGAGACGCGACATGCAACTTATCTTTCAGGACCCATACGCCTCTCTGAATCCTAGAATGACCATCGGCGATATTATCGGTGAGCCTTTGCTGGTACACGGTCTATCTCAAGGCAAGGAATACAGACAAAAGGTAGCAGAACTATTGGAGATCGTCGAACTTGAACCAAGAATGGCAGACCGCTATCCTCACGAGTTCAGCGGCGGACAAAGACAGCGCATCGGTATAGCTAGAGCCCTAGCAACCAGACCAAAGTTCATCGTCTGCGATGAGCCTGTCTCAGCACTCGATGTCTCAATACAGGCACAGGTTATCAAATTGCTGAAGCAGCTTAAAGAGGAACTCGGGCTTACCTATCTTTTTATTGCCCATGACCTTTCGGTGGTCAGATATATCAGCGACCGTGTCGTCGTCATGTACCTTGGCAAAATTGTTGAGACCGCAGACAGTGAGGAACTGTACACTACGCCGCTCCATCCATATACTCAGGCATTGCTATCGGCAGTGCCTATCCCATGCCCCGAAGTAGACCGCAGCCGAAAGCGGATCTTACTCACGGGTGACGTGCCGAGCCCTCTCTTCCCACCCAGTGGTTGCCGCTTCCACACACGTTGCCGTCTGGCAAAAGACGAGTGTAAGAAAAAAGAACCTGAACTGAGAGAAGTCGGCACCGAACACTGGGTAGCTTGCCATCTGGTATAGTAGAGGGCTGCACTGGTATATTTTGCCGTCCAAGCACCTCGTGTTCGATCGCTGAACTTCCTAATCGAGTAAGAAACATTTAGGGCGCGCTGGTTAAGCTGGGACACCCATTCACAACATATAGACAAATAACTAAGGAGGTGCAGCATGACGGACTGCTACTATCATAAAGAATCTGCTAAGAAACTCGGCAGACTATTTGAACTAAAACCTGACATCATACAATCTTTCATAGAGTTTGATAACAAGGTTTTCGCTGAAGGAGCTCTGAGTACTAAGACAAAAGAATTGATTGCTGTAGCCGTCGCTCACGTCACCCAATGCCCGTATTGCATCGCAGCCCACACACAAAGGGCAAAAAAGGCTGGTGCTTCTCTCCCAGAACTGGTCGAAGCCATATTGGTAGCGGCAGCACTGCGAGCTGGTGGTGCTCTAGCACACAGCTGTATATCTATTGAAGCAGTTGAAGAGGCTTGAAGATACCAACAACCTGTCGCGTCTCCCATCCGGTATACTTCTTTTTGAATTGTTCTTCCGCAGACACAACTGTTGCACTGGCTAGATAGCACGACTATAATCTGTAGGCAAAAGGGTAGTAAAAACACGGTGAAAGAGCACAGTCACAGGCTCATCACAGCAATACTGCTAGCCCTGTTCTTTGGTGTCAGTCTTTATCTTCGAATTGCCCTTCCTTATGCCAGAGTCGTTAGCGAGACGTGGATAAAATTCTCCGGGACAGACGCATATTACCATATGCGCCTGGTGGACAACCTACTGCACCACTTCCCTCATAGAATAACCTTTGACCCATACACATTCTATCCCCACGGGACTACCATACCGTGGCCACCATTCTTTGATTGGCTTATAGGGGGGATCGCCTGGCTTGCAGGACTGGGTACACCGACACAGCACACCATAGACATCGTTGGCATCTACACACCAGCCATACTTGGAGCCCTGGTCATACTGCCTGTCTACTTCATCGGCAAGGCAGTGTTGAACCGCTGGGTGGGCATAATCGCAGCCGGGCTCATATCAATAATGCCTGGTGAATTCCTAGGGAGGTCAATACTCGGCTACACTGACCACCATGTGGCTGAAGTCCTGCTCTCCTCGCTAGCCATGTTGTTCCTCATACTGGCGATAAAAACGGCAAAACAACACGGGCTTTCTAAAGATATGGACTGGACAGTCAAAGTACTGACCACAAAACCACTCCTCTACAGCCTCCTAGCCGGAGTCTCTTTATGGCTCTACCTTATCACCTGGGTCGGTGGGCTGCTCTTCATTTTCCTGATCTTTACATATTTTCTAGTCCAATTCATTGTCGACCACCTGAGGGGTGAACGCACTATTTACCTTGCCTTCATAGGCGTGCCAGTGTTCGCTATTGCGATGCTTGCCCAGCCATTTCTTCCCCCAACCACACCATCACCATTATGTCTGCCATCGCTTGCCATCGCCGTAGCAGGCTTGCTGGTCATGGCTGGAATATCACACCTGCTGGCATCCCGCAGGATCAAAGCACCGTACTACGCACTGAGCCTGTTGTTAGTTGGCATCCTCGGCATCGCAGTATTCTATTTCACCATGCCGTCGTTTTTTAAGGAAGCACTAGCCCACCTCCGCTTGGTCTTTGCACCGGCCGGCGCAGCCCTGACCATTCTCGAAGTCAGACCGATACTCTTTCCTCAAGGAGAGTTCTCTCTCTCAGTCATCTGGGGCAATTTCACCACAGCCTTCTTCCTCAGTCTGGTCTCGCTAGCCATGTTGATATATGCAGTGGTGAAACGCGGCGAGGCTGACAAGCTAGCACTGGTGGTCTGGAGCCTAGTGATCTTGACAGCCACTCTAGGACAACGCCGCTTTGCCTATTACCTTTCGGTTAACGTGGCACTGCTTACAGCCTACATATGCTGGCTTGGTCTGGAGTTCGCCGGCTTTAGGGAAAGCTTCCCGACACCTCAAAATGTCCCCGACAGAGAAAGGAAAAAAGAGCAAAGAAAAAGAAAAACGAAAGCCCGCCCCAAGGGTGCACTGCCAAATATGATACTGGGTACAACCATCATCTTTCTGGTCGCTTTCCTCCCCAACGCCTTCAGCGCAAAAAGCGTTGCTTCCGCAACCGTTTTCGCTCCCAGCGATGCCTGGCTGGAGTCGCTCACTTGGATGAAGCATAGCACACCCGAACCCTTCGGTGACTATGACTTTTATTATGTAAAGTATAGTACTGATTTCCGCCATCCAGCAGAGACGTATGGAGTGATGTCATGGTGGGACTATGGTCATCTGATTACGCGGGTAGCCCACCGCCCAGCCATAGCCAACCCCTTCCAGCAAGGCGCTAATGAAGCAGCACGATTCCTTACCTGTCCAGACGAGACAACAGCTAATCAGACGATGTTGGCACTTGGCGCCAGATATGTGGTCCTCGACCTTGCTACCGCCACTACAAAATTCCATGGTGCTGCTGCCTTTGCCAACATACCTCTAGAAAATTTTTATGAGACCTATTACATACCAGAAAAAGGCAGACTAAAACCAGTCATCTTGTACTACCCCGAATATTTCCGGACAATGGTTGCCCGACTGTACAACTTCGATGGCGCCAGCATGATACCTGACAGGTCATTAGTCGTCGCCTATCAAGAGAAGATCACTCCCACTGGTCACGGCTATAAAGAGGTCACAGATGTCCGCTCGTTCTCCAGCTACCAGGAAGCCGAGGTTTTTGTCGCCAGCCAAAAAGGTGGCAACTACCGTATAGTCAGTGACAACCCCTTCCTCAGCCCCGTGCCCCTAGAGAGACTCGGAAACTATAAACTTATCTATAGTTCAACCTCCGGCATTATGCATATACCGGGTGTGGGCATCACACCTGAAGTCAAAATCTTCGAATTTTTGCCCTAATCCATTTAATGCACTCCGAGCATTGCCCCAAGATATCGCGATAGGACACGGACAATTATATAGCTATTGACAATAGCAAGAACTTGTGCTAGCGTCTTACTAGGGCATTAGAGATACGGGACCACATTTAAGAAAATGGATGGAAGAGCAATTGACGCCGCCACGGCAGGAGTATAGCCTATTCCACTGAGCATTCCACCGCCCGAAAAGGTGATGGCAATGGCAATTTTGCCTGTCCAGAGGAGATATGAAATTCGTTAGCCCAACCGTAGCTGCAGTTATAGGGCTGTTACTTTTATCCCTATCCACAGCGGTGCTGGCACGATCAGCGTATCCTCTGGAACTAGCAGACACATCCGCAGCTACAACCGAGATGAATATAACCGATAGCTATTCCCACACATCGCAAACAGGCGACTATTTAATGAAAAATCGAGAATGGCGCACCATGCAGGTTTTTGAGGGCCAGGGCAATGCTGTCACACCGTCGTTCGTTGTATTTGGCACCAGCTGGTCTCTGGGGTGGGAGATAGAGAGCGAACCCGGTCTGAACATAACCTTCAGGATCCACATTTTCCGCAGCGATAAGCCCTATGCCTTGTGGCAGACCATATCTGTTACAAGTGGCGGTGAGGGCGAGAAAATATTGCCCATAGAATCAGAAAATGGTGAGGAGTTCTTTCTAAAGGTCTTCACCAGTCCTTTGATACGCTGGACTATCAGGGTACAAGACAATTTCCCGGAAGTGCCCCGCTCCGTTGTTGAAATAAGTCACATCCACTACAAAGGGACGCGCTACCTCCGCGATACCGAGAACTGCATTTGCTACGAAGTGGTGGAACCTGATGAGTACGTCGCTATAACAAACTCGGGCGAACGAGCTCAAAAAATGGGTGGCTGGACACTGACGAACATCACTAAAGGTTACCCCACCTTCACCTTCCCCACAGACTTTGTCCTATATCCTAACCAGACCGTCCTAGTGACCACCAACGAGGTCTACCCTGGCTGCGGAGCCTGGTTGCAATTCGGAACAAGGTCCCACTACTGTGCTAAGCAGCTATGGTTCAGCTTTTACTTCGGTCCCGGCGATATCTGGGACAACAGGACACCCAACACAGCCGTCCTCTACGACTCCAACGGAAGAGAGGTATCAAGAAAAAGCTACACAGTTGTCGGGGACTGAAGAACAGGGGTCATATGAAACAAAGACAGCCTTGGGTTATAGGGAGACACCAGTGCCAGCAGTTACTGCGCGGAAACACCGTTATTTTTCAGCCACAGGGGCGTACTGTTTATTGCCTTACCCTAATTCTTAGATGTATAATCGACGTAAATAACATATGCTTTGTACGACCAGAAAAACCGGACTTAAGATATGACGCAAAGGTGCTCTAACTGTGGCTCACCGGTAACGCAGGGACAGCGGTTCTGTGGTAACTGTGGTGCCCAGCTTACCATCTCCTGCCCTTACTGCAGGATTACGCTTAGCCCACCCACCAGGTTTTGTCCTAACTGTGGCACACCTCTGGGTACAGGTATGGAGCAAGGCGCAGGGTGGGGAACACAACCTCATACCACAACACCACCGGGATGGGGACAACAATACGGACAGCCGGCACAGCCAGGCTGGGGACAACAACCTTACGGACAACCCGTGCAGCCGGGATGGGAACAACAGCCATACAGCCAACAAGCCTGGACTCCTGCACAACCAGCACAGCAGAGCTCTTCTAGCCGGCCTTTCCTAGTACTGCTCCTTATCATCCTACTCCTTGGTCTCGGCGGACTGGCATATTTCGGCATCGTCCAGTTCGGCTGGGACGAGACCCTGAAAGGATTACTGACATCAGTTACAGGAGGGAGTGGACCTGGTGGGACAGGTGGGAAACTGGAAATCAGCGACATCCAGGTAAGAAACATAGGAGTGGTTAGCGCCGATATCATGTGGAGCACCAACAAACTGGCAAGCACGAAGGTGGAATACTGGATAACTTCCACAGACATAAAGAGCACTAACGAAACTGATATCCCCGGCGAAGGTTCCAGTGGCGTTATTTTCCACACAGTGAAGCTGACTGGACTTGAGCCAAGTACTAAGTATTACTTCAGGGTCAAGTCTACAGATGCTGATGGGAACACAGCTACCGCGGAAGATAGTTTTACCACCCAGGCGATGCCTGAAGATTAAGGTGATATCCACGCTTCCTGCTCCCCATCCTGTAGGCTACCTTGCTTCAACACCAGTTTTGAAGAGCATTGTTCGCTTATATCAGACAGATGCTGTATAATCAACGAAAAAGTAAGTAGTAGAGAGGGCTTCATGTTCTATCGGCTCCTGGCATTGGCGGGTATTGGCGTGCTGCTACTTTTGTACACTGCCTGCGGTATGGTAAAAGATATCCCGCGTCATAGCACAGAAGAGGTGGTCACCATCGCCAGGTACTTTAGTCCCGATTGCAAGTTGCAAGTTGGCGAGCAAAGATATGGCTGAGGTCCAGCAACTCCTCTGTATGAGGAGGCTGAACCCGAGTTCACCGCTGAATATGTCGGCAAGGGTGTCTGGATCGTAACCAAGACTTGTCCGATAAATCCAGAATACGATTATACTTGGGAATTCCGTGACAGCACTAACGAGCTGGTCTGGCTTGGTGACAAGTATCGACCTACCCCGAAAGTAACTGACAGTGGCTGCAAATGAGTGACGTCCTTGACGAAGCACAGGCAGTAGTCCAGTGCAAGACCTGCCCTTGGTACAAGCATTGCGTCCTGCCGATAAGGTTCACTGACGAGGACTTGAAAAGACAGCTCGAGTCCTCTTTGCCTGGCTTTGTCAGCCTTGAGCCTACTCCTATTGGTATGCAACAGCTGTTGTCCAGTCTGGTAACAGCAGCTGAAAACTCACTTCTCGAAGGTTGCCCTGTATTCATAAACCGCCTCAGGTCCAGCCCAAGGCTGGCTGAGCGAATAAAAAGACTGATGCAGGACTGGTCTGATCAGCAATAAGCTTCAAAGCACGTGACAGGCAAACACATAGAGCAACAAGGATACAAAGAGGAAACTGCTTACGATGGTGACAATCTCTCTGTTCATGGTCATATGCTTTCCCTTTCCCTTGCCAGTCCTCTGTTTTGTATAACGACCAAGATGTTGTCTTTGTTTAGTGCTTGAAATCTTATTTATGTCCATGTTGTATTACAAAAGCACCGCCTATTGGAACAGGATGAAAATCAAGTTATTGGCAACCATTGTTGCCATACTATTGACAATAGCTCTCCTGCCTGCTTGCCGTCCTTCCCCACCAATCATCCGGACATTTGCCGCAATCCCAACAGAGGTCACTGCCGGCGAGTCCTCCGCCTTGCAATGGCAAGTGGAGGGGGCTACCACAGTCAGCATAGACAATGACATCGGCGAAGTACCGTCCATGGGTACCGTCACGGTATCACCGCAGAAGACCACAGCCTATACTTTAACCGCCAACAATAAGGGGGGCACAGTAACAAAGTCGGTGGTCATCTACGTCATTCCCATCGTCCCAGCAGATACCAAGGACACCATCCCGCCCGTTATCAAAGACATCAACAACTCGCCGCAAAATGAAGTAACAGTCATCGTAAGCTGGTACACCAATGAGCCAACCACAGGTAGACTGGAATACGGGAAGAGCACACAGTATGGCTTTACCGCTACTTCAGAAGAACTGAAAACTGCTCACTCTGTAACGATTGATGGACTCGACCCAAACACCGTATATCACTTCCGAATCATAGCTACAGATGAAGCCGGGAATGAGACTGTGTCTCCCGACAACATGTTTACTACGCCGCCTCCAAAATCGACGTTCTCCTTAGAACTGCTGTCACTGGAATGGGGAAGAAAATGGGAATTCGAGGGCGAAAGTTACGGCGAAGGGTTTGGAAAGAGGCTTATCTACGTAACAGGCACAGCACAGAACAACAGCAAAGCAACACTAAGGACAGTCATCTGCACCGTGCATTGTTGGAGCGGGGATAGACTGGTCAAATCCGAGCTCCACGTGCATCAAGCCCCGACGCTACCAGGATACGTCTTCAAATTTTACATCGAGACTCTAGATGACCCATCTGTGGATAAGGTAACTATAGAATTCGCGGATCACCTTGGTAGACAGATCAACTTTACTCGAAAATGACCACGTCAAGGGGGACACAATGCAAGCAACAAGTACTGGCGACACCATTATCTTAATACTCCTGTTGATAGTGCTGCTATTCATCCTGTTTGTACTTCCGCAGTGGTCACTCCGTCGGGCTATTCCCGCGCTGATACAGCTCTTCCGTCAGCACAAAGCGCTCAGCCCGAAAGATGCCAAAACTGTGGATGAACTTGGACTCAAAAGAAGGGGGCTCGCTCAGACAATACTAAGGGGTCAGGACTACAGGGTAACTGCCCTGCAGATATTGAGAAATGCCAATATTATCCACACAACCGATGACGGCAGACTTTACCTCTCAGAAGAAGACTTACAGCAGAGCAGATGGCGGAACTGCTGACTAGCCTAAATGGCAGCGGCTGGATTTGAACCAGCGACCAAGGGCTTATGAGTCCCCTGCTCTTCCGCTGAGCTACGCTGCCCTGTTCAAAAGTTAACACACTAGACACTGAGGTGTCAATCCTCGCCACCCTCTCCTTCCTCACCCTCCTCAGCCTCTCCCTCAACCCGAGCCACCTCCTCCACAGGTACAGTAGGCACCTCCTCCACCTCTTTACGAGCTTCGACCACTTTGACCACCACCTGCTCGGGATCGCTGAGTACCGTCACACCCTCACTCACTGGTATATCTCGAACACAGATCGACTGGTCAACGTCTTCCAAGACCGACAGGTCAACCTGAAGGCTATGAGGTAAGTAGTCGGGCAGAGCCTCAATATGCAATGAGTCCACCAGGTGAAGTAAAGTGCTGCCCTTCATCTTGGTCAGTACCGGTGCCTCACCCACAAATTCTAGCGGCACCTCAGCCTTGATCCTGTCCGTAGCCCTTACTTGATAGAACTCTACATGAAGTAGCTCATCCGTAATGGGATTGCGCTGCATATCACGGATCAGGACTCTCACCGGCTCACCTGAGTCACCGATTTTCAGGCGGACGAGGTCTGTCGTGCCAGCATGTGAGAGCAGTTGCTTCAATGCCTTAGCTTCAACCTGCACTGGCACTGAGTCAATACCATGTCCATAGACATTGCCGGGCACGATACCCTGCCGCCGCAAGAAACGTACTTTCTTGCCAGTGATTTCCCTCCTGAACACTCTTAACTCAAGTGGTTTCATACCTTAGTCCTCACTCTGTCTAAATCCGTATTCCGATCCCAGCCCAACATGTCCTGACAAACGTCAGCATGATTGGACATCGATCTTACCAAAGCAAGCACCAAGTTTAACCATTTCCGACAAGAAAGTCAAAAAATGCCCCTGACAGAGAATTTGAGCCCTTTGTAAAAGGGACAACCATCTGTACATACCGACCATACCACACAGACGACCGAGCTCAGGACTAGCCGCTCCCTTTCAGACCTTCTTCTGTAGCTCCTCAAAAGCCCTCTTTACCTCGTCGACCGACGCTTCGTCCTCCAGGGTAGTCAAATCCCCGATGCTGGCGCCGCTAGCTACCGCTTTTAGGACGCGCCTCATGATCTTGCCACTTCTGGTCTTGGGTAACTTGCTTACAAAATAGATCTCGTCCGGCGTAGCCACAGGTCCCAGAGTTGAACGGATATGCTGTTTCAGTTTGTTCTTCAACTCTGGTGAAGGTTCGAATCCCTGCTGTAGCGTTGCGAAAATAACCACCCCCTCCCCTTTCACTGGGTCAGGGCGGCTGGTCACCGCCGCCTCCACCACAGCCTCGTGGGAGACAGCAGCATCCTCTATCTCTATGGTGCCGATCCTGTGTCCGGCTATCTTAAGCACCTCATCAGCCCTGCCCAACAACCAAAAATAGCCGTCCTTGTCCCTGATTGCATAATCGCCGGTATAGAACATGCCCGGGAACTTCGACCAGTAGGTGTCCTTATACCTCTGTGGGTCACCGTGAATACCCATTAGCATGCCAGGCCAAGGTGACTTTATCACTAGATAACCCTTCTCTCCTGCAGGCACAGGCTTACCACTCTCGTCAACGATATCTGCGTTCACTCCAGGCAACGGAAAGGTCGCTGAACCAGGCTTGAGCGGTACAAGTTCTATGCCGGGGGTGGGCGATATCATGGTACCCCCTGTCTCGGTCTGCCACCAAGTATCGACTATGGGGCATCTCTCACCGCCGATCACGCGGTAATACCAGTGCCAGGCTTCAGGGTTAATAGCCTCACCCACGCTCCCCAGCAATTCAAGGCTGCTCAAGTCATGTCTTTTGACCACATCCTCACCATACCTCATCAACATCCTGATGCCAGTAGGGGAAGTGTAGAAAATGGTGACACCATATTTCTCAACTATGTCCCACCACCTGTCAACCGAAGGGTAGTCAGGCGCGCCCTCATAAAGTACGATCGCAGCACCATGACAAAGAGGACCATAGACCACAGAGCTATGCCCGGTCACCCAACCGACGTCAGCAGTGCACCAGTAGACAGACTCCTCTTTGACATCGAACACCCACTTGTAGCCTGAATTTGTAAACACGAGGTAACCACCGGTGCCGTGCACTATGCCCTTCGGCTTCCCAGTGGTGCCGGACGTATATAATATGTACAGCGGATGTGTGGCTTCAACTGGCTCGGCTGGCACATACGATACTGCATCGTCCAGTAGCTCGTGTAGCCAGAAATCGCGCCCCGGCTTCATGTTCACCGGAATATTCCCTCGCCTAGTCACAACAACTTTTTCTATAGACGGGGCAAGATTCAAGGCTTCATCACTGATATTTTTTAACTCCAGATACTTACCCCTCCTGAAACCAGCATCAGCAGTCACCAGGATCCTGGCTTGGGTATCATTAATCCTATCTGCCAGCGCCTGGGCACTGAAGCCCGAAAACACCACAGTGTGCACCGCCCCTATTCGTGCACAAGCTAGCATAAATATGGGTAACTCGGGCACCATGGGTAAGTAGAGAACCACTTTATCACCTTTACTTACACCCAAGTTATTTAACACTGAGGCGAACTTGTTCACCCAGCGGTAAAGAGTGGAATAGCTCAGGACCTGGCTATCACCCAGCTCCCCCTCCCAATAGATAGCCACCTTGCTGCGCCGCCATGTTTTCACATGCCTATCGACACACTGGTAACAGGCATTTATTTTGCCACCGACAAACCAGCGGGCATACGGCGGGTCCCACTCCAGCACAGTGTCCCATGTCTTGAACCAGTCCAACTTCCTGGCTTCCTCCGCCCAGAAATGCTCTGGGTCCTCTATCGACCTTTTGTACATTCCAAGATATTTCTTAAATGGCCAGTATACTGCTTCAGATGGTAAAGAAGTGCCTTCCATAACTCCCTCCTTAACTGAATTATACTACGAAGTCCGCCTAGCTTCTCCTGACCTTTGTCTACAGTCCGGGTGCCAGCGGTGCAGCCCACAAGCATTACACTCAGCGTAACGGCAGTCAGGGGTCACTCTTTCTTGCCGCATGTTCTCATATTCGCTCTTCAGAAAGGACAAGGTAACGCCGGCATCTATGTGCTGCCACGGCAGTACCTCATCCAGCAGGCGCTCTCTGTTGGCATAAGCAGCAAGGGTGATGCCATTCTCCTCAAAAGCACGCGACCATGCCCCATAGTTAAAGCACTCCTGCCAGGCATCAAACTTGCAGCCGAGCTGCCATGCCCTGTACACCACATCACTCAACCTCCTGTCACCACGGGAAAACACCGCCTCAAGCAGGCTCATCCTGACATCCTGCCACGAAAACTGCGCGCCAGCACGCTGCACACCATGCTTCACCAGACTCTGTTTAGAAAGTAATTGCTCCACAGTGTCCTGAGCCACCCACTGGCAGGGGGTATGTGGCTTAGGCACAAAGGCGCCTACACTAACCCTGATTGACGGGTTTTTTCCCCTCAGCTTCTTCCCCACTTTCACAGCCCTCTCCACCAGACCCACTATACCCTTCACATCATCCATAGTCTCGGTGGGCAGTCCAAGCATAAAATATAGCTTCACATTGAGCCACTCCCTCTCAAAGGCAGCAGCTAGTGCCCCCATTATCCCATCCTCCGATATGCCCTTATTTATCACCTGCCGCAGCCTCTCTGTCCCCGCTTCAGGGGCAAAGGTGATGGTGGTCTTATGCTTCCCGGGCAAAGCCTTAATAAGCTCGATGGCTGAAACATCAAGCCTCAAGCTGGGCAGAGAGATGGTGAGCGTGTCTTTCGAATACCGCCTCGCCAGGGAATTCACCAGCCCGCTTATACCCCGGTAGTCGCTGCTGCTCAGTGAGATTAGTGTCACCTCGTTGTAGCCACAGTTGGCAATTATCTCGTCTACAGCGCTGATCACTTCCTGCTCAGGCAATTCTCGGATGGGGCGGTAAATCATCCCCGCCTGACAAAATCGACAGCCCCGGGTGCAACCCCGCTGTATCTCGACCGCACCCCTATCATGCACTATCCTGATATAAGGAACCACCGGCTTGGTCACAGGATAGGGCATTGTGGTAACCATCTGGCGCTCGATCGGTAGCTTTGCCTCGGGCACCAAGGGTTCAAATGCCGCCACAGCACCCTCCTCATTATAAGCCACCCGGTAGAAGCTGGGCACATATACCCCTGGCAGCTTGGCTGCCTGCTTCAGCAGCTGCTCTTTGCTACCACGATAGGCGCGGTAGACCTCTAGAAGCCTCAAAATTGCCTCCTCAGCCTCGCCGACGATAAATAGGTCTATAAAGTCCGCCATCGGTTCAGGGTTGAACACACAGCTACCACCAGCTATCACCAGTGGGTCAGAGCCACCCCGCTCCCTGCTCCACACGGGTACGCCCGCAAGGTCCAGCATATTAAGCACATTGGTATACGTCAGTTCATAGCCCAAAGAGAAACCGATTATGTCAAATTCCCTCAACGGACGTTTACTCTCCAGGCTGAACAGGGGTATATGGCGCTCCCTCATTTTGGCTTCCATGTCCAGCCACGGGGCGAAAACACGTTCGGCAAGGACATCGGGCTGTTCATTCAAAATTTTGTATAGTATCGGCAGTGCCAGATTAGACATGCCCACCTCATAAACATCCGGAAAAGCCAGGGCTATCTTTATCGGCACCTTGTCCCAGCGCTTCACTATACTGTTCCACTCACCACCAGTATAGCGCCCTGGCTTGGTGACCTCATACAAGACCCGGTCATTTATCAGTTCTTGCCTATCCACCTTTTGCTCCTCTGTAACTATCCTTCCCCTAAAATCTCACCAAGCAGGCCTTTAACCTTCCTTTCTATCTCGTCCCTGATCTCCCTGATTTTCTCCACCGGTCTGCCTGACGGGTCCTCCAGCCCCCAGTCCTCAGTGCCTACTAGACTTGCCGGGCAGACCCCTTCCACCCCACACCCCATAGTGACCACCCGGTCAACGCTGTCCAGCATCTCGCTGGTAAGTCTCTTCGGCACCTTGCTGCTGATGTCTATGCCCACCTCCCTCATAACCTCAACAACCTTCGGGTCGATAGCCATCGCAGGCTCGGTCCCTGCCGAGATCGCCACGGCTTTGCCCTCAGCGTAATAATTGAAAAAAGCCTCAGCCATCTGGCTCCGCCCTGAGTTATGCACACAAACAAAAAGGACCTTCTTCATTAATTTAACCTCACAAAAGCAGATTACAATGTATTCACGACCTGCAGCAACATTTTAGCAGATTTCATATGCGTTCGGTTGCCTTTTGCAAAATGCATTGGGAGTACCGACACCGCGCCAGAAGACACAGTCTCGAACTAATCCATTGCCACGACACAACCGGACACCTAACCCCCAGTTGTCTCGCGCTGCTTCACGCTTATAACATCGGCTGGGCACACATCTGGTGGACAGCCTCCGATGACATTCGAGTTCTCTCCTTACTCTAAAATGCTCTACTCAGCGGTGTCACCATTATAACCGAAGCCACCACCAGAGTGAAAAATGCGACCCCCTAGTATATACTGTTTTAAGTGGCTTGCTGTTGCCAAGGGACACAACATGATCATTTCAGCTAGTCGCAGGACAGACATCCCAGCGTTTTACTCCCAGTGGCTGGTCAACAGGCTAAGGACTGGATGGTGTCTTGTGCCCAACCCGATAAACACAAAGCACCTACTGCGTGTCTCCCTGCATGCCAAAGATGTTGACGCCATAGTCTTCTGGTCCAAGAATCCCTTACCTCTCTTAGCCCATCTAGACGAGATCGATGGCATGGGCTTCCACTACTACTTTCAGTTCACCCTGAACGACTACCCTACAGCACTGGAACCGGGTCTGCCTCCTATAGAAAAGAGGTTGCGCATTTTCCACCGGTTAAGCCAGCGCATTGGCTCACAGCGCATGGTCTGGCGCTACGACCCCATCATCATTTCCAACTTCACAACCCGGAGCTACCACATCCAGCGCTTTTCTCGGCTGGCGAAAGAGTTAAAAGGTGCCACCCACCGGGTTATGGTCAGCTTCGTCTGCCTTTACCGAAAGACCATTCGCAGGCTCTGTAGACTCGAAAAGGACAGTGCTCACAACTTCAGCAGGGACATCGCCTCGCCAGAAAACCTGGACATGCTGAAGGAGCTGGCGGCTATAGCTGCACAGAGCGGTATACAGATGCTCACCTGCGCTGCCACGCCCGAAGTTCAAGCCGTGGGGATTCCGCAAGGAAAATGCATCGATGACGGGCTAGTCCGTCAACTATGGGGTTTAGATATCCGGTACCACAAAGACCCCACCCAACGCCAGCACTGTATGTGCACAGTGAGCAAGGATATCGGCGTTATGGACACCTGCCTGCACGGCTGTGTCTACTGCTACTCCACCCGCGACCTGACGCTGGCAAGACGCCGCTACCAGCAGCACCACCCCGACTCACCAGCCCTGTGGCTGCCTCATACTATGACTGGCACCGAAGTTGTGGAACAGCCTGTTCTCCCAGTATAATAAGCTTGCGGTGGGGCTGTAGCTCAATTGGGAGAGCGCCTCCCTTGCACGGAGGAGGTCAGGGGTTCGACTCCCCTCAGCTCCACCATAGGTAATACTATCGCCAATCTGGCATCTTTATTACCTAAGCCTATCTTCAGGTTTTCAAGCCTCCGTATCACTGGACGATTTCCCTTCATGAAAGCAGAGTAATAATATTGCCGTTTCGCTGGAGGGAGCCGTAGGCGACAATCTTACTTACTCTAAGGCTCTTACGAGATGGCCCTAGACTCTAGTATTTAGAAGCCCCTATCTCCTCCATCTTGCCCGTCACTATAAAGACCACGCGCTCGCAGATATTGGTCACCCTGTCAGCGCTGCGCTCTAGGTTATGGGCTACCCAGATAAGGCGGGTCGCCCGAGTAATCGTCCTGGGGTCCTCCAGCATAAAGGTAAGCAGTTCCCGGAACACCTGGTCGTAAAGCTGGTCGATAGTGTCGTCTTCGGCGCTGATCTTCCGGGCAGCCTCGGCATCATGGTTGATAAAGGCGTCCAGGCTAAGGTGGAGCATGTCCACTGCCTGCTCCGCCATGCGGGGTATATCGATTAGCGGCTTTAACGGCGGCTCATCGCCAATCATGATGGCAATCCTGGCGATACCTTCGGCATGGTCACCGATGCGTTCGAGCTCGGTCACGATGTTCAGCACCGCGATAATCGTACGCAGGTCGCCAGCCATCGGCTGTTGAGTGGCGATAAGTTCGACGCAACTCTCCTCAATTTCAAAGCGCTTCTGATTTATCTTCTTATCTTCGGCTATTATCTGCCGGGCAAGCTCCAGATCCCGGTTCTTCAGAGCATCGATAGAGCGTAATATAGCTTTGCTTACCATGCTGCCCATTACCAGGATTTCGTCCTGAATCTGCCTGAGCCTTTTATGAAACTCTGTCCTTATTTCCATCCCTGCCTCCTTTAAGTTATCCAAAGCGCCCGGTGATGTAATCCTCGGTGCGCCTGTCCTTGGGGTTAGTGAAAATCTGCGCCGTTGGGCCGTATTCAACAAGCACCCCTGCCCTGTCCGGCTCTATCATCAGAAAAGCTGTCATGTCTGATACCCGCGCCGCCTGCTGCATGTTGTGAGTGACGATGATGATGGTGTAGGTCTGAGACAAGTTACGCATCAGGTCCTCTATTTTTAGAGTAGCCACTGGGTCAAGGGCACTGCAGGGTTCGTCCATCAAGATTACCTCCGGCTCTACTGCCAGCACACGGGCGATACAAAGCCGCTGCTGCTGACCACCGGAGAGCGCTAAACCTGACTGCCCCAAGTTATCTTTAACCTCGTCCCACAAAGCCGCCTGACGCAGGCTTTTTTCTACGATCTCCTCAAGCTGTCCTCGGTTTTTGATGCCATGTCGCCTTGGACCGTAAGCCACATTTTCAAAGACCGACATGGGGAATGGGTTAGGTTTCTGAAAGACCATACCCACCCTCTTTCTCAAATCAGCTACATCAATTCTCGCATCATAGATGGGAATCCCGTCTAGTTCCACATTCCCTTCTACCTTGGCGCCCGGTATGAGGTCGTTCATGCGGTTGAAGAGGCGCAATAGCGATGACTTGCCACAGCCGGAGGGTCCGATGATGGCGGTAATGCAACGTGAGGGTATATCCAGCGTGATGTTCCTCAGTGCCTGAAAAGAACCGTAGAACAGGCTGACCTGCTCGGTTTTGAGCTTGGTAACGCATTTTTCAACAGGCCTTGCTGAAATATCCGGCACGTTAAGATTGATGCTCATAAGTATTTCCTCTGCCTCGTTTTGATTCTAATAGCCGCTGCCAGCATGTCGAACGAAAGTACTACGACGAGCAATACCAGAGCTACACCCCATACAATCTCCTTAGGCATGTTAGGTACATGAACAGCCACGGTATAGAGGTGATAAGGTAATGCCATAAACTGGTCGAACGGGGATTGTGGGAGATGGGGTAGCAAAAAAGCAGCCCCTACGACCAGTATGGGCGCGGTTTCCCCAGCGGCGCGGCTGATGGCAAGGACAACGCCGGTAATGATGCCCGGGAAAGCTTGTGGCAGGACGATGTGTCTAACCGTCTGCCACTTGGTCACCCCGATGGCTAGGCTACCCTCACGATATTCCCTTGGCACCGCCAGAATGGCTTCCCGCGAGGTAGTAATTACCATCGCCAATGCCTGGCAAGCCAGGGTAAGGCTGGCAGCAAGTAATGATAGCCCGAAATTGAAAGCCAGCACAAAGACGCTCAACCCGAAAAGCCCGAAGATGATACTGGGCACACCCGCCAGGTTCGCGATGGCAAGGTTGATAAGCCGCGTCAGCCAGTTATTGCGGGCATACTCAGTGAGGTAGATACCCGCCATTACCCCGACGGGCAAAGCAAAGATGAGTGTACCGAGCATGAGATAGAAGGTGCCGATGATGGCAGGCAGGATACCACCTGCCCGCCCCGCCTGCGAGGGGAACTGCGTCAGAAACTCCCAAGTTACGGCACCACCACCCTTGAGAATAGTGTATATGATGATAAACAGAACAGGTATGGTGGTAATAACCATTGCCAAGCCCAGCAAGGTGAAGGCGGCGCGCTGGGTTATCTTGCGTGAATCCAAAGTCACTGCAGCCACAGCATATTACCTCGCAAATTTTCTTTTCTGGCGCTCCAGTACCCTTTCAGCAATGATATTCACAGCCAGAGTTAAAATAAATAGTATCAGCCCCACCGCAAATAATGCCTGGTACTGCAGGCCACCGCGGACGGCATTGCCGATACCAGAGGCAATGGCGGCTGTCATAGTGGTCATGGGGTCGGTGGGAGAAACAGGCACAGCTAAAGCGCCTCCGGCGACCATAAGCACTGTCATCGTCTCACCAATTGCTCTGCCTATCCCCAGCATGATAGCAGCAGCGATCCCGGAGAGGGCAGACGGGATACAGACATGCCAGATGGTCTCCCATTTTGTCGCGCCAAGTGCGTAAGAAGCCTCTTTGAATTCTTTAGGTACAACATGCAGCGCGTCCTCAGAGACGCTGACGATAATTGGTAGACTCATCAGCGATAGCATAATAGCAGCAGTGAGACCACAAAGCCCTGTATTCAGATTGAATGCGCTCTGCACTAGAGGCGACAGGAGTGCCAGTCCGATGAAGCCCATCATCACCGAGGGGAAACCAGCGAGGATTTCGATGATTGGTTTCACCGTTTCAGCTAATTTCCTGTGTGCGACTTCAGATAGATAAGCAGCGCAGGCAACCCCGATGGGCACAGCTATTACGGTGGAAACAAGTGTAACCATCAGTGTAGACACAACAAATGGTGCAATGCCGAAGGTAGGTGGGTCGGAGATAGGGTACCACTTTGCCCCGAACAAGAATTTCCAGGGAGGGGTATGGGCAAAGATGGGCAGCCCCTCCTTGAGCAATATGGCGATGATCCCCAGCAGGACCACTATCGCCAGCAGCCCCGACAGGAATATCCAGACTTCGATGAATCTTTCACCAAGCCGCAGCCGCCGCCTCAATCCCGTTGTTGGGACTGTAGCGGCGGTGACCTGTTCCTGTAGCGTTGCCAGTCCCTCCTTATTGCTCCTATTTAGCCAGTGGCACAAACCCTGCTTCCAGCACGACCTTTTGCCCTTCCTTTGAGAGGCAGTAGTCAATGTAAGCCTTGATAACACCAGCAGGAGCACCGTTGGTGTAGTAAACTAACGGGCGGGAAATAGGATAAGTGCCGTCCAAAGCGGTATCCACGCTCGGCTTGACTGCGGGGTCACCTGCAGTCTTTCTTACGGCGATGGTCTTGACCTTATCATTAACATATCCGAGACCGGCGTAGAAGATGGCGTTGGGGTTAGCCGCTACTTGGGACACCCCTGCTTCTGTCGACGGTAAGAACAATACATCTTTGCCATATTCCAAGGTCTTATCGGCAGTGGGCAATCCGTACATCTGCACAACATGTTCCTTGAAGAAGGCGTGGGTACCGGAGTTGGTGTCCCGACTCATAACCACTATCGGGGCGTCTTTACCGCCAACCTCTTTCCAGTTGGTTATTTTACCCGTATAGATGGCAGAAAGCTGCTCGATAGTCAGTTCGGAGACGGGGTTAGCCAGGTTGACAATGACCGCAAGAGCATCTGAAGCCACCTGAATTTCGTAGGGATTAACACCTTTAGCTTTTGCCTGCTCCATCTCCTTGGCAGTAATGAGCCGGGATGACTGACAGATATCTGTTGTGCCATCGATGAGTGCAGCGATGCCGACGCCAGAGCCAGGACCGCTCACGGCAATGCTGACTCTTGGATTAGCCTTCATAAAATTCTCTGCCCAGATTGAGCTTAAGGGCGTGACTGTATTCGAGCCGATAATCTTGATTGAGCCTGAAAGGGCGGAATCATCCGTGTATGATGAGTTGCTGCTGCAGCCCGCCAGGACGAGCATCAAAACCAGTATAAGAGATGCAGACCATTTTGTAATAGATTTACTCAATTATCTCCTCCTGTTCGCTTAACATTGTCATCTCTTTCTATAGCCAATTGTAAGCGCGGAAGTTTAAAATCAGTTTAAGAGGATGTTAAGGTTGTGTTAAATCTGGGGGTCCAGGACAGATTATTTGCGGGGGAGGCGGAAGGTAAACACAGAGCCTTTTCCCTCCTCGCTCTCAGCCCAGATCTCACCGCCATGGGCCTGGATGGTGTGTTTGGCGATAGCCAGCCCTAGCCCAGTGCCACCACCAGAGCGAGCTTTGTCCGCCTTGTAAAAGCGCTCGAAGATGTGGGGTAAATCTTCTCTGGGAATCCCGATGCCTGTATCGCTCACACTTAGCAATACAACATTGCTGTCATAAGAGGTGGAAACGGTCACCTTCCCCTTCGGCTTATTGAATTTGATGGCATTATGTACCAGGTTAGTAATAGCCTGCCGGATTCTATCTTTATCCGCCAGAATCAGCGGCAGGTCTGGAGATAGCTTTTTGGACACAGCTATCCCCTGCCATTCCGCCAAAGGTGCCAACTCGGCAATGACCTCCTCTGACAGTGCGTTGAGGTCAACGGGCTCAATCCTAAGTTCTGCCTGTCCTGCCTCGATACGAGAAAGCTCGGTCAGTTCGACGACCATTCGTGTAAGGTGGTCAACCTCTCGGTCTATCCGCAAGAGAAAAACTTGGGCTGCCTCTCTGTCTTCAATTGCACCACCTTGCAGGGTTTCCACCATCGCCTTGATACTGGCAAGAGGGGTGCGTAACTCGTGGGAAATATTGCCCACCAGCTCGCGCCGCATTGTCTGCAGATTCCGCAACTCCGTAAGGTCCTGAAGAAGAACAAGCGCCCCGTTTAAACGCCCTTGGCTATGGAGTGGTACGGCAATAGCCCTTAAGAATCTTTTGGTGAGGCTGGACTCGAACTGAATGGTATGCTCTTTCTCTGTTTCCAGGCATTTCTTCACTACCTCATCGACTTCGTGGTCGTGAACGATTTCAATGAGGTGTTTATTGATAGAATCTATTTCTTTGAAACCGCAAAGCCTGCCCGCAGTCACATTAGCTAAAACCACCCTCCTCTCAGTATTCGTCATGATGACGCCGTCAGCCATGTTGGCAAGAACGCTGGCTAGCTTATTTCTCTCGGTTGAAACGCCATCCATCGTGGCTTTAAGGGCGGAAGACATGTCATTGAAAGCCCGAGCAAGCTGCCCGATCTCGTCTCTAGTACTAATATTTATCCTGTGCCCGAGCTCCCCCGCACCGATCTTTCGCACTGCCTCGGTGAGCTGCCGGACTGGTCCTGTCACCGCCCGGGAGATCAACCAGCTGGCAATAGCTGCCAACACAGCTATCACTAGTGATGCCAAAACGATTGTCCGGGCAACACGGTTAACGGAACTTTCTACGTCAGCCACAGGTAACGCTACTCTAGCTACTCCCAATAATTTGCCTTCCTCATAAATGGGCACTGCCATGTACATCATGTGCTGTTTTAGTGTAGTGCTATAACGGGTGCTTTCGCCAACACCATAGGCTAGGGCATCCTTTACTTCAGGGCGCGTAGCGTGATTCTCCATCTTTGAAGGGTCTTCAAAAGAATCACCCAGGACTGTGCCGTCCGGAGCGATAATCGTGATGCGGCTATCTATTTCTTTGGCAAGTGCCTTGGCAAAGTCGTCCGGAGAATAAGCCTGCCCTCGCAAAAAAGGTATGCACCCCTCGGCGATAATCTTTGCTTCCTGCTGGAGGTGGAAACGTAGATTGTCAAGCTGGGAATTCCTGAGTGAATTCGTCAGGTAGACCCCGAGCACCAACATACTCGCGACAAGGAGGATTATGAACGATATGGCAATACGCCACTGGAAACTGCGCAACTTCAGCCCTCCAATTTATACCCCACACCACGTACGGTGATAATGTATCTTGGCTGCTTTGGGTCAGGCTCTATCTTCTGCCTAAGCCATCGAATATGCACATCGACAGTGCGTGTATCACCAGCAAAGTCATATCCCCACACCTTTTCAAGGAGCTGGTCACGGCTGAAGACTAGTCCCCTGTTTTTCGCCAGAAAGGCGAGCAGGTCAAACTCCTTCGCCGTCAGCCCCAGCGTCCTGCCGGAAACGGATGCCCGGCGGCGTGTGATGTCAACCTCAATGTCTCCAGCTTTTAGCACTGCTTCTTCGGGTTGCGTTGCCACCATTCTAGTCCGGCGGAGCATAGCCCTCACGCGGGCAAGCAACTCCCTTAAGCTGAAGGGCTTGGTCATGTAGTCATCAGCACCGATTTCCAGACCGACGATCTTATCAGTCTCTTCAGCTTTAGCCGTAAGCATCAGTATCGGAACAGTCATTTCCTTGCGTAAAATGCGGCACACCTCAAAGCCGTTTATTTTAGGTAGCATTATATCGAGGATGATGAGAGCCGGTTTATCCCGGCGGGCGGCATTAAGGGCTTCAGCGCCGTCAACACATGTGATAACTTCATAGCCTTCTTTGCGGAGGTTATACTTCAGCGTGTCTAAAAGGTTGCGGTCGTCCTCTACAACCAGAATCTTGACACCGGTCATCTCAGCCAACACCTAAAATATACACTGAACTGGACAGTCTATCAAACTCGTGAATTGACCATCACTACACCGCTAGTATGAGATGCTTCTTCTCAAAGAGTAGTTCGGAAACCGTCCACTAACACCCATCAATGTTTGGTCCTGCATACCCCTTCTTAAGGGACCCTTTTGACCTACCACAAAAGCACCTGCTATACTTTGCCATCGAAGCAGATTAGCCGCTACACGCTCCAAGGAGGACGGGCAATTATGAAGTCATTCAAAAACAGCGAGCTTAAGGTCATGCCCTCAGGAGACTTTCAACTTTTAGGGATACGCTGCAAGAGCTGTGGCGAAGCTATCTTTGGGCTGCACCCGCTCTGTTTAAACTGCTCCAGCTCGGACTACGAGCAGATAACTCTGGAAAATCGTGGTAAAATCAGGAACTATACCATTCTGCATGTGCCACCCCATCAAGACTGGAAAGGTCCTGTCCCCTATGTAGTCACCGAGATAGAATTCCCCAACGGAGCCGTCACAACCACGCAGCTCGTAGACATCGATCCGGCAAACACCAGGATTGACATCGGAATGCCAGTCCAGATTGAACTTAGAGAGGCTGACAGAGATGACGATGGCGAAAGCATCATGATCTACGTGGCAAAACTACTAGCATGAACGGTAAAGCCAGCCTGAGTATATATACATCCCAATTTGCACAAATACCACTGGGAGTTCAGAAATGGCAAAGAAAGTGAAGATGCGGGATGTCGTAGTTCTGGGCGTCGGGCTCCACCCCTTCGGCAGGTTTCCACCCGAGAAGACCTACATTGATCTGGCTAAAGAGGCAGTCTCAAAAGCCATCAAAGACGCCGGTATCAAATGGCATGATGTCCAGGTGGCGATGTATTCCCACGTTCGAGAGCAAGCGTCGTCAGCGGGACTGCTCGTTTTTCAGGAGTTCGGTAGCCACGGGATACCCATGATAGGGAACATAGAAAATGCCTGCTCCTCCAGCAGCACAGCAGTATGGCTCGCTACTCGCCTTATCGGTACAGGCCTGTATGACATTATCCTTGTCGCCGGTGCCGAGAAGATGCCACGCGGTCCTTTAACCTCGCCGCTCCGTTATTCTCCGGAAAGGTACCTGGGCACCGGCGTGATGATGGGGTTGTACGCCTTCATGGCACGCCGGTACATGAGAGAATACGGCGCCCCCATAGAGGCAATTGCTCAGGTGTCGGTCAAGAACCATAAGAATGGCGCCATCAACCCTTATGCACAGTACAAGAAGGTGTTCACTCTAGAGGAAGTGCTCAACTCTAGGATGATTGCCGACCCACTGACCCTTTATCAGTGCTGCCCCACTAGCGACGGCGCTGCGGCACTTGTCCTCTGTGCCGCCGACATAGCTTCGAAGTACACCAGCAAACCACTGGTCAAAATTGCCGGCTCAGCGCTGCATATACAAAAGTATTCAGACCGTAAGAAGTGCATACCCCAAAACACTGTCAGGGCAGCTGAAGAAGCCTACGAGCAGGCAGGTGTCAGCCCCAAAGATGTGCGTCTGGCTGAGGTCCACGATGCCGCCACCATCGGTGAAATCGTCCAGATCGAAGCCCTTGGGCTCTGCCCCGAAGGCGAAGGCTGGAAGTACACAATGCAAGGAAAGACAGAAATCACCGGTACCATACCGGTAAATCCGAGCGGCGGACTTCAGGCACAAGGTCACCCCCTCGGTGCTACTGGCGCCAGGCAAATAGCAGAGATAACACTACATTTGAGAGGAGAAGCTGGGGAAAGGCAGGTACCTGGAAACCCGAAGGTCGGTGTCACCGAGTGTGCTGGCTTTGGTGGCGTGAGCACCGTCCACGTACTGGTGAGGCAGGACTGAACAACTTACCACTTGCTCACCTACCCTTAAAAACCGGCTTACGCTTTTCCACAAACGCCCTCGTCCCTTCCCTATAGTCCTCGGTGCTACGCAAGATCTCAGCACACTTGCTTTCATAGTCCAGCGCGCTCATCAAGTCCATTTGCATGCCCACGTTGACACAGTATTTAAGCATCCTCAGCGACAAAGGCGGCCTTTCAGCAAGCTCACTAGCCCACCTCATGGCTTCAGACATCAGCTCCACTACGGGCACCACCTTGTTCACTAATCCGATCTCATATGCCCGCCTGGCATCGATGACATTACCGAAATACAGGAACTCTTTCGCCCGCGCTGGACCTATCAGCCGCGGCAAACGCGCTGTCCCACCAGCAGCAGGAATGACCCCCAGCTTCACCTCACCCATCCCAAAGCTCGCCGCTTCAGAAGCAATACGGAAATCACAGCACAGGGCTATCTCCAAGCCACCGCCATTACACGGTCCGTTGATGGCAGCGATCACCGGCTTCGACAGGTCCTCCAGTTTATTGAAAAAGCGGTAGCGGCGACGCCTGCTCCGTTGTGAACTTTGCTGAGCACTGGCATCAGCCATCTCCTTGATATCAGCACCAGCACAAAATCCCCTGCCAGCGCCGGTTATTATGGCCACCCTGATCTGATCATCGTCCGCAAGCTCGTCAACTAAATCCTCAAGTTCAGCACTCAATTTTGCGTTTATGGCATTAAGGCGCTCCGGACGGTTAAGAGTGACTATTGCCACAGAACCCTCTCTTTGATAAATGATCGTCTCATACTCCATTCCGATATCTCCTTTCAAATTATGTTGTCCTGCCTAGGTTATCCAACCATCGAAAACCCACCGTTGACGCTCAGTACCTGCCCTGTTATCCATGCCGCTGCATCGGAGACGAAGAAAAGCACCGCATTAGCTGCGTCTGAGGGTAGCCCCAACCTTCCCAGACCTCGCGCCAGTGGGTAGTTCCTCATCACCGCTTCCCGCCGCTCTTTAAGTGCCTGCTCTATCTGTTCCTCGGTCATCCCCGCAGCCCTCATCCTCCCCCTTGTCCTCTCATCCTGCCCCGGGTGTGGGGTGGCACCAAGAGAAATGCAATTCACATTTATGCAGTACCGGGCAACCTCTCTGGCTAGGGACTTACTGAAGCCCACTATCCCTGCTTTTCCCGTTGCATAAGCAGCCAGCCGTGGCTCACCCACCCTCCCGGCATCGGAGATAATACTCACTATCTTGCCATACTTTTGTTGGATCATATGGCTGATGACTGCTCTGGTGCAGTTCATCGTCCCATAGATGTTGACATCAATATATTTAGTCCACAGGGAGCGGTCACTCTCGGCAAAGGTCGCATATTGCCCCGGTATGGCATCCTCCTCAGCACTCGGGGCTGGAACACCAGCATTGTTCACCAGGATATCCACTCTCCCCCATTTTGTCAGCACTTCATCCACCATCCTAGTCACCTCATCCCAGTCCGTCACATCAGCTTTTATCCCTATAGCTTCCCCACCAGCTGCCCTTATCTCCTCGGCAACCCTCTGTGCCCTTTCAGCAAAGAGGTCGTTGACTGCTACCCTCGCGCCCTCCCGGGCAAGGCTCTTGGCTATCTCCTCACCAATCGCCCTCCCCGCCCCTGTAACAATAGCCACCTTCCCTTTCAGACCTAGATCCATGGCTGCGACCTCCTTTCATTACACAATAGTCCATGCGCTGACCGCCTTAATAACAAACAGCACAGCGACATTTCCTTTGCGCATTATTATAATATAAGGCATCGCGCCGGCAAATTGTCAGCAACAAAGCAAACAGCGACTACCTCCAGCGGAAATTTCATCACTAAAGAGAGGCTCTTTGACTTCCCTAAAGGAGGCTCTATATAATAGAGTTTGTTCCTAGGATACGAAGAGGGGTTGTGGACAGACCTTTTGAAGTCTTCGACCATACTGCAGATATCGGCATTGTCGCCTATGGGTCAGATATCACTGAACTATTTGCCAATGCCGCGCTGGGGCTTTTCAGTCTGATAGTGGACCTGGACAGTTTAGGACAAGACGCGGAACGTGTTGTAGAGCTATCAGCCGAAGACAGCGAAAGTTTGCTGGTGGAATGGCTTAACGAACTCATATATATCTTCGATGTGGAACGGCTGGCTTTCAAAAAATTTGAGATAGGTGAACTCACCGACAATACTATAAAGGCGAAATGCTTCGGGGAGAAAATCGACCCACAGAGGCATAAGATGTTTAGGGAAATAAAAGCAGCCACATACCATATGCTGCAGATAAGCAAACAAAATGGCAGTTATCAGGCCCGCATAATCTTTGATATTTAGGTGAAAAAGATGACTAAATGGGAAGGACAAATCAAAAAAATAGACGACTTCCGTTGGGAAATACCTAAAGAATATAAACAGGGCATGAGGGTGCCCGGATTGGTCTACGCCGATGAAAAGATGCTCGAGGCAATCAGGGAGGACCAATCGCTAGAGCAGGTAGCCAATGTCGCTTTTCTCCCTGGGATAGTGGGGAGGTCGCTAGCAATGCCTGATATCCACTGGGGCTACGGTTTCCCCATCGGCGGCGTCGCCGCTACTAGAATTACCGATGGCGTGGTCTCACCGGGAGGAGTAGGCTACGACATCAATTGCGGGGTGAGACTGCTCCGCACCAACCTGAGCGAAAGCGAAGTTCGACCCAGAATAAAGGAGCTGGTCAACGAGCTTTTCCGCAACATCCCTTCAGGTGTGGGTTCAGAGGGGAAGATAAGGGTCACCGAAAAGGAGATGAATGAAATCTTGACCGATGGTGCCCACTGGGCAGTGCGGCGGGGCTTCGGTACAGAAGCCGACCTAGATGTCACCGAGGAGACCGGTCGGCTGAAGGGAGCCAACCCGGATAAGGTCAGTGCCAGAGCCAAACAGAGGGGGGCACCACAGTCAGGTACACTAGGCTCGGGCAACCATTTCCTTGAGGTGCAGGTTGTCAGGGAAATATATGATGAAGCTGCTGCCAAAGTTATGGGTATAGAGTTTGTGGGGCAAGTTTTGATCTTAATCCACACCGGCTCCAGAGGGCTGGGACACCAAGTATGCGACGACTATCTCAGAGTCATGGAGGGGGCAGTAAAGAGGTACAACATCAGCCTGCCTGACAGGCAACTTGCCTGTGCGCCAATCGAATCACCGGAAGGCAAAGACTACCTTGCCGCCATGGCATGTGCTGCCAACTACGCCTGGGCAAACCGTCAGTGCATCACTCACTGGGTACGGGAATCGCTGGCTAAGGTCTTTGGTAAAAGCCCAGAAGAACTGGGCTTGCGGCAGGTCTACGACGTTGCCCACAACATTGCCAAAATCGAGGAACATGTCGTAGACGGCACCAAGATGACTTTATGCGTTCATCGTAAAGGTGCCACCAGGGCTTTCCCCGCAGGACATAAGGACGTGCCACAGTGCTATAGGGAAATCGGACAGCCTGTGCTTATCCCCGGCGATATGGGGCGGTGCTCCTATGTGGCAGTGGGCACTGAAAGAGCGATGGCTGAGTCCTTCGGTTCCACCTGCCACGGAGCTGGTAGGGTCCAGAGCAGAGGGGCAGCTAAACGCGGTCTAAGAGGAGTCGATGTTGCCGAAGAGTTACGAGCCAGAGGGATCATAGTCAGGGCGGACAGCATGTCATCCTTAGCTGAAGAGGCTTCGCAGGCATACAAGGATGTCACCCATGTCGTTGAAGTGACCCATAGAGCAGGGATCTCGCGAAAGGTCGCCATGGCTACCCCCATAGGAGTCATCAAAGGTTAATACAGAGTGAAAAAAGAGCTTATCAGACTGCCCAACCCAAGCCACCGTGGAAAACTCTCTGTAGAAGAAGCCATCCTGAAACGGAGGTCAATAAGGCGGTTCCGAGGCGATCCTCTAACGCTTTCGCAGCTCTCACAGCTCCTCTGGTCAGCCCAGGGCATCACTGCCAGCGGAGGACGCAGGACAGCGCCCAGCGCCGGCGCTACATACCCACTGGAAATCTTCGCGGTAACAGGCGAGCAAACCGTAGACAGCCTGGGTGCCGGCGTTTACCACTACCAGACAGACAGCCATGCACTCAACGTTCACATCGGCGGGGATTTAAGGCCCGCCCTAGCTGAAGCCTCCCTTGGGCAAACTTGCATTGCTGCTAGTCCCGTTGATATAATTGTCTGCGCCCTTTATTCCAGGACTGTGTACCGGTACGGAAAGCGTGGCGAACGGTACGTCCACATAGAAGTGGGACATGTGGGACAGAATATTTCGCTCCAGGCTATAGCATTGGGACTGGGCACAGTCATGGTAGGTGCTTTTGATGACGAACAGGTGAGGACAGTATTGCACCTCGAAGAGCAGTTGAAGCCCCTGTATATTATCCCAGTGGGTAAACCTGTGTAAAACTACCGTGCCCGAAAGCATCTGCTTCGCATAAACAAAAACAGAAGGGAGGTAAAATGCCACAGACAAGAGAAGCCGTAATAGTAGACTACCTAAGATCAGCGTTCTCGCGGTCGAGACCGAGAGAGCCAGAAAGGGACGTATTCAATAGCCTTAGGATGGACCGCGTCGCCGGCATGCTCATTCAGGAGATGCTAAAAAGGACGAAGGTCAAGCCACAGGATGTCAACCACGTCCTCGTTGGCACCGCAATGCCCGTAGGGGAGCAATGGACATATGGCGGAAGAAGCATAGTCTTCGAGGCAGATATGCCCTTCGAGGTAGCTGCTGAGCAGTTTGACAAGCAATGTGCTTCCACGCTGGCAACAACTAATCGGGGTGCGATGGAGATAATGCTTGGTTACTCAGATATCGTGATCTCCGTGGGTATAGAGCACATGACCCATATCCCCATGGGAATTGAACCAGGCGACCCCAGGGCGATACTTCGACAGCCTGACCCGGCTTTCTTCTCGGAGGAACGGTTCAAAAAGTACAATTTCGCCATAGCCATGAATATGGGTTTGACCGCAGAAAAGCTGTTTAAGGAATCTGGCTTTACCCGCGAGGATATGGACCGCTGGGCGCTCAGAAGCCACCAGCGGGCAGCCAAAGCCCTGCAGGAGGGCTACTTCAAAGGGGAGATACTGCCCATCGAGGTGACTTTGCCCGACGGTAAAAAGCAGGTGATCGACTACGATGTAGCCATTAGACCCGACACCACAATGGAAGCCCTGGCACAACTGAGGCCCGCCTACATACCCGATGGTCAAATAACCGCTGGCAATGCCTCGCCTTTGAACGCTGGCGCCACAGCGCTCATGCTGATGTCCAAGGAAAAAGCCAAACAATACGGGCTCAAGCCCCTAGCCACCATCGTATCCATGGGTTGGGCAGGAGTAGACCCCAGCGTCATGGGCAAAGGACCGGTACCCGCCAGCAAGATGGCACTAAAACACGCCGGCCTCGACGTCAAAGACATAGACTTCTGGGAGATAAACGAGGCTTTCGCCATAGTCACTATCTACGCCATCAGGGAATTGGGCATCGACCCGGAGAGGGTTAATATAAAGGGCGGTGCCATCGCCATAGGTCACCCGCTGGGAGCAAGCGGCAACCGTCTTGTGGGCACCTTGGCAAGGATATTGAACTTGGAGAAGGGAAAATATGGTGTCGCCACTGCTTGCGTCGGCGGAGGACAAGGAGCAGCTACCCTGATTAAAAGGGAAGAATAACAGGTTATCCCAGAGAAAAGAAGGGGCAGCGCATTTGCAGTACCATTTCATGTGCGCTGCCCCTTTGACTACTATCTGCAATGGAGAAGATAATATTCAAGGCTGTCAGCCAATGCTAACCAGCTTGCATCGATGATATTGGTGGAACCACCGACGGTCCGCCATTTCCTTTGCCCATCAGTGGACTCGATCAACACCCGTACCTGCGATGCGGTACCCGAACTCTCCTCCAGTATGCGCACTTTATAGTCGACCAGTTGGACTTTACTTATCTCAGGATAAAACTCCACCAAAGCTTTGCGTAGCGCCTGGTCCAGGGCATTAACGGGCCCGTTGCCCTCGGACGCTGTGTGGAACACCTTATCATCAACCCTGACTTTCACCGTAGCCTCGGAGAGCAGCTCGGTATCACCCTCACTGGAAGGGCGTCTGTGTCTCTCCACGACCACCATAAAATCGATCAATTCGAAAGGCGGCTTATACCCCGGCTGGGCACGTTGTAAAAGCAATTCAAAAGAAGCTTCAGCGCTCTCGTACTGAAACCCCTTACTCTCCAGCTCCTTTATCTTCTGTACAATTTCCCGCGCCTGCTTCCCCCTTGTGGGCAGGCTGACACCCAGCTCCTTAGCCTTGTATATAATGTTGCTTTTCCCTGAAAGTTCAGAGACAACTACCCTGGGGCGGTTGCCCACCAGTTTGGGGTCGATATGCTGATAGCTGCTCTCCCACTTCAAAAGCCCGGAAACATGCAGCCCTCCTTTATGAGTAAAGGCACTGGTGCCCACATAGGGAAGGTTACTCGAAGGAGCCATATTAGCCAGTTCGGCTACGAAACGAGATGTTTCAGTAAGTTTGGCTAACTGCTCGTCCGTAATACAATCAATGCCCATCTTTAACTTCAAAGTTGGGATTATGGAGCACAGGTTAGCATTACCACACCGTTCACCGTAGCCGTTTATCGTCCCCTGGACCTGGATAACCCCCGCTTGGACCGCTGCAATCGAATTGGCAACAGCCAGATCGCCGTCATTGTGCACATGGATCCCCAGTGGCACAGCTACGCTTGCACGCACCGCATTGACAGCAGCCGTGATTTCAGAGGGCAACCCACCACCATTGGTATCACAGAGGACCACACAATCAGCACCAGCTTTTGCAGCAGCTTCCACAACTTTTAACGCATATTCTGGATTTGCCCTATAACCATCGAAGAAATGTTCAGCATCAAAAAACACCTTTAGTCCGTGCGACTTCAGAAAAATTATGGAGTCAGCTATGATCTCCAAGTTATTCTGGAGGCTAACTTCCAAGAGTTGTGTCACATGGATATCCCAACTTTTGCCCACAATAGTGACTACCTTAGTCCCAGCCTCCACCAGAGCAGCCAGGTTAGGGTCAACGCTTGCTTTAGAAGCTGGATGTTTGGTACTGCCAAAAGCCACCAGCACCGAGTTCTTCAGCCTTAATTCCCTAGCTCTGGCAAAAAATTCTGTGTCCTTGGGGTTAGCCCCAGGCCATCCCCCTTCGATAAAATGTATCCCCAACTCATCCAGCTTCTGGACAATCCTCAGTTTGTCCGCGACCGAAAATGAGATCCCCTCCTGTTGGGTCCCATCCCTCAGCGTCGTATCATAAAGCTGCACTTTCATCTTTTCCCTATCCTGTCAGCTATGAGACTCCCCATATCCCCCGTCCCCAGCTTGATCTTACCTTCACTCATTATATCATAAGTACGATAACCGTCCTCCAAAACAGAGACCACCGCCCTCTCCACAGCTTCAGCCTCAAAACCCAGCCCCAATGAATAACGCAGCATCATAGCGGCACTAAGTATGGTGGCTATAGGGTTAGCTACGTCCTGTCCTGCCCTACCGGGGGCACTACCATGAATGGGCTCATAAAGTCCGAACGCCCTAGAGGAACCTCCCTTGGGAACCCCAGCTAGACTGGCTGAGGGCAGCATGCCCATAGAACCTGCCAGCATTGACGCCTCGTCGGTCAATATGTCGCCGAAGGTATTCTCAGTGACCAACACATCGAACTGCGCCGGGCGTTGGATGAGGCGCATGGCGCAGGCATCCACCAGCATGTGCTCCAACTCCACATCAGGATAGTCTTTAGAAACTTCAGTGGCAATCTGCCTCCACAGCCGCGACGTCTCGAGCACATTTGCTTTATCCACAGAGGTCAGTTTCTTACGCCTTGTCAATGCAATCTCGAAACCCACCCTAACTATACGCTCAATTTCGTGCTCCGAATAAGCCATGGTGTCAACAGCCTGCCTGCCCTCAGCAGTCTGCCATTGCTTTTTCGGCTGCCCAAAATAAAGCCCACCGGTAAGCTCACGGACGAAGACCAAGTCAACGCCCTTAACAACCTCCGGTTTCAAAGTGGTGGCATCTATCAGCATAGGCAAAACCTTTACCGGCCTCAGGTTGGCAAATAGCCCCAGCCCCTTACGCAGAGCCAGAAGACCGTCTTCGGGGCGCACTTTAGCTAACGGGTCGTCCCATTTTGGACCACCCACAGCCCCAAGAAGCACCGCATCAGAATTCCGGCACATCTGCAGGGTCTCATCAGTCAGCGCCACCCCGTGGACATCTATGGCTGCACCACCCACCAAGCCCTCCCTGTACTCGAACCTGTGGTTAAACACTCTCCCCACGGCATCAAGTACCTTTAATGCCTGGGCGACTACCTCTGGACCAACACCATCCCCAGGTAAAACTGCAATCTTAAAATCCAATTTTACTAACCTCCAGCCAATTTCTTTTTAGTATATTCGATAAGCCCTCCGGCTGCTATTATCCCCACCATAAATTCAGGATACGGTTTCGCAGTGAAATTCTTGCCATTAGTAAGATTCGTAATCGCTCCCGTTGCTAGATCAATTTCTAGGACATCCCCATCGCTAGTATTATCAACAGCGTCACCGCATTCGAGCAATGGCAGACCAATGTTTATAGCATTGCGGAAAAAGATCCGGGCAAAGCTCCTGGCAATAACACAGGATATACCAGCAGCTTTTATTGCCAGGGGGGCATGCTCCCTTGAAGAGCCACAGCCAAAATTGCTATCGGCAACAATAACATCTCCAGGCTCGACCCTGCTCAGGAAATCAGGTGCGATATCCTCCATGCAATGCTTCGCCAGCTCCGTGGCATCGGAAATATTCAGGTATCGCGCCGGGATTATAGCATCGGTGTCCACATTGGCACCAAACTTATGAACTCTGCCCTTTAGCTTCAAGTACCACCTCCTTAGAGCAACGTTGCGATGGATTCAGTATCGCTAGTCACTGAACCTCAGCCTGAGACGAACCACCCCATCCTCTCTGCTTTCAGTCTTGAAACCCATTTTTTCCAAAATATACAACATGGGTCGGTTTTCATGCAGTACCTCAGCAGTCAGCCCCAGAAGCCCGTTTCTCCGCGCCAGGTAGACCAAATAACTTGCCAGCTCCGTCCCTACCCCTCTGTTCTGATAATCGTCCCTGACCACAAAAGCCACTTCCGCAGTATAGGAATCCTCATCGATAAGGTACTGCCCCACACCTATCACAATCTCCTTCTTTCCGTCTTCGGACAAAACAGCTAGGATTGACATCTGCTTGGTGTAGTCGACCACCACAAACTCCTGTAAGCGCTCATGGGGCATATCCTTACGCGTCGAGATAAAGCGTCGGTAAAGACTGCTATCGGAAAGCGAATAGAAAAATTCCTTCAGTAGAGGTTCATCACTGATCTTCACCGGTCTCAGCAAAACTGTCATGCCAGTCCTCGTTGTCCTGTATGTCTCCAAGTGCTCGGGATATTCACCGCCCTCATCGGTTACATACGCCTGATCCTTGTAAATCAGGCTCAACTTTTTCGCCTCCTCTATAAGCCACGGCCTGAATTTGGGGTGGGCTACAGAGACCAACCGCATGGCTCGCTCTCTAATATTCTTGCCATGCAGGTAGGCAATGCCATATTCGGTAACAACGTAATGAATATCTCCTCTGTTGAGGGTTACCCCTGCCCCTTCCTTGAGAAATGGCACAATGCGCGAGATAGTACCACCCCTGGCGGTGGACTGCAACGCCAGTATCGGCTTGCCACCACGAGAAAGCACAGCGCCCCTCATAAAATCAGCCTGACCACCGATGCCGCTGTAGAAAACCCTCCCCAACGACTCTGCCGTCGCCTGGCCGGTCAAATCGACCTCCAGGGCACTGTTGATCGCCACCATATTGGAGTGCCGGGCGATAATCAGAGGATTGTTGGTGTAGTCAATCGTCCTGAACTCCACACTAGGATTGTCATGGATATAGTCGTAGGTCTCCTTCCTGCCCATGCAAAAGCTGGCAATCGTCTTGCCCCGGTCTATTACCTTCCTGGTATTGTCCACGGCTCCTTTCTTCATAAGTTCCACCACCCCGTCAGTAAGTAGCTCAGTATGCACACCAAGGTTCCTTTTGTTACCCAGACTGGAGAGTATTGCATTCGGGATACTGCCATATCCCACTTGGATGACGTCGCCATCTTCCACAAGACGTGCTACATACTTGCCTATACGCCGGGCAATTTCGTCAGGGACGCTGGCTTCATACTCCAGCAAAGGCTCATCATGGACAACAAGAAAGTCCACATCCGCAATATTGACAAAGCCGTCGCCATGAACCCTGGGCATGTAGGAATTAATCTGAGCGATGACCACCTTGGCTGTCTCCACTGCCGCTTTGGTTATATCTACACTTATCCCCAGACTCATGTAGCCATGCCTGTCCGGCGGTGACACCTGTACCAGTGCAACATCAATGGGGATAAACCCGCTATAGAATAGCTCCGGAAGGCGGGACAGGAATATCGGCGTATAGTCAGCAGCACCCCGGTTCACCACCTCCCTGGTATCATTGCCAATAAAGAAAGCGTTGTGCCTGAAGTTATATCTGAACTTTTCATCAGTGTATGGAGCGACGCCAAGGGTAAACACTTGCACCACCTCAGCATCAAAAATGGTCTTAGGAAACCTCTTCACATACTCGACTAGAGCATTTACAAGATATTTGGGTTCCCCACAGCCGGTACTGACAAAGATCCTCGCCCCCCTCCTGATATGACCAAATATCACGGGCTCCGGAGCAAACTTCTCCGGATATTTTGCTTTTATCTCCTCATAGTTATCGGCCATAGCCACTGCCAAATATGTCTAAAAACACTAGGTGCGTCCGGTTGCACATCAAACATGAGCTGTTTTTGATCGCTTTGCCTATCACCTCGAAGTCTTCTCCCGCTCGCCTGACTATTCTCCCAATTTCCAGCAAGTGCTAAAATACGCTACTACCTTAAATTCCCGAAATCAATATCTTGCTTGGTAAACACCTGGGTAACCCTACCCTAACTCACCACCTTCGCCATAATACCGCACCCAGATAACAGCACTAATAGGCTATTTCCGTAGGACTGGCTATCCTGCCTAGAACCGCGCTGGCTGCAGCCACCGCCGGGTTAACCAAATATACTTCTGACTGAGGACTGCCCATCCGACCAATGAAGTTACGGTTAGTCGTAGAAACACAGCGCTCACCGGCAGCAAGTACCCCCATATAACCACCAAGACAGGGACCACAGGTTGGTGTGCTTACCACCGCTCCAGCCCTGACAAAAATCTCCACTAGCCCCTCCCTCAGTGCATCAAGATACACCTGCTGCGTCCCCGGGATCACAATGCACCTCACGTTGTCATTCACCTTCCTGCCTTTTAGCACTTTGGCTGCTAATCTGAGGTCTCCCAACCGCCCGTTGGTACAACTTCCTATGACCACCTGGTCAATCCTGACCTCACCCACTATGCTGACAGGTTTCACATTCGAGGGCAAATGAGGAAAAGCCACCTGAGGCTCGATGCGAGAGACATCATACTCAATCACCCGCACGTATTCAGCATCCCCATCTGATCTGTAAATAGTAAAGGGACGATGGGCCCTGGACCTCACATATTTCAATGTTTTACTGTCCACCGCAAAGATGCCAGCCTTGGCTCCGGCTTCAATAGCCATGTTAGCCATGGTGAAACGGTCATCCATCGGCAGGCTGTCAATCGCCTCACCACAAAACTCCATAACCGAGTACAGGGCACCGTCCACACCGATATCACCTATGGTATACAAAATAAGGTCTTTGCCACCGACCCACTTTTTCAACCTTCCATGGTAAACAAATTTAATCGTCGGCGGCACCTTCACCCAGATCTCACCGGTAGCCATAGCCACAGCTATATCAGTAGAGCCCATACCGGTGGCAAACGCCCCCAGAGCCCCGTAAGTACATGTGTGGGAATCAGCTCCCACAACCATATCACCAGGCAACACCAAGCCCTGCTCAGGCAACAGCACATGCTCAATGCCCATCTTGCCCACTTCAAAATAGACTATCCCTTGTTCCCTCGCAAATTCCCGCATCAGTTTAGCCTGCTCAGCCGAGGGGATGTCCTTATTCGGACAAAAGTGGTCTGGCACCATCACCACCTTTCTGGGATCGAAAACCTTCCCCACCCCCAGACGAGCAAACTCTTTTATCGCCAGTGGAGCGGTGATGTCGTTCGCCAGAACAAGGTCTAACTTAACGTTCAGGAACTCACCAGGGCTTACCATAGGTCTATTTGCATGAGCAGCCAGTATCTTCTCT
Source organism: uncultured Dehalococcoidia bacterium (assembly GCA_937975645.1). Taxonomy (GTDB): domain Bacteria; phylum Chloroflexota; class Dehalococcoidia; order GIF9; family UBA5629; genus CALJTV01. The sequence continues at coordinate 38,536 of CALJTV010000004.1, forward strand.
GCTAGGGTCAATTCTGCCTCCCAGGACTATTACCCTCTCACCTTAGGTATGATCAATACCAGCACCGTTAATGCAGCAATAATCAAGGCTACCAGATACATACCAACACCAGCAGCCAGACCAATAGCTGCAGTCACCCAGATGCTGGCTGCTGTGGTCAGCCCCATTACCCGCCCATCAGCCCTCATGCCACGAAAGATAACCCCAGCGCCCAGAAAACCAATGCCGGTCACCACACCAGCAGCCACCCGTGAAGGGTCTACCTGCCCACCAAAACCAAAAAGTGAGACCACTGTAAACAGGGCTGAACCTAAGGCGATCAAAATGTGGGTGCGGAGCCCCGCCGGCTTGCCTGCCCTCTCACGCTGGTAACCAACACCAGCGCCAAGAGCCGCTGCCACCAACAAGCGTAAGACTATCTCCAATTGCAAGCCCACCGTCATCGTCCTTATCCATCAGCTCGCATTTCTTAGGAAAGCACCTAGGCAGTTCGCAGCACTCGAGGACAAAGCTATTTCTTATGCTCCTTCTTGGCCAGGAGTAGTCGGTTCAGTGCGTTCATGTAAGCTTTGGCGCTGGCGACAATTATGTCCGTGGAGGCGCCACGCCCGGTGTAGCTTACGCCGTCGCTCTCGATCCTTATCAAAACTTCGCCGATGGCATCGATGCCCTCTGTGACTGACTTAACAGTAAACTCAGTAAGCCTATTAGGCACCTTGATTATGCGGTTGATCGCCTTATAGACGGCATCTACAGGCCCGGTGCCCAGTGCGGCATCGGCAAGTACCTTGCCATCTGGTGCAACCAGTCTGACCGTTGCTGTCGGCACACTGTGGTCACCACACGAGACCTGGACATGGTCTAAGTGATAGACCTCAGAAGCGGTGCGCTTTTCCTCGGCAATCAAAGACTCTATATCCTTATCGGTGACCTCTTTCTTCTTATCGGCTAGCTCCTTAAAGGCCTTGAACGCCCGCTCGAAAGCTTCGCCTTCCAGCGTATAACCTAGCTCTGCGAGCCGTTCTCTGAAAGCATGACGACCGCTCACCTTGCCCAGAACCAAGGTGCTTGCAGGTACGCCCACAGATCTAGGATCGATTATCTCGTATGTAATCGACTGCTTGATGACGCCGTCCTGATGGATCCCAGACTGGTGTCTGAAGGCATTGGCACCGACAATAGCCTTGTTTGGCTGAACAACAAAACCAGTAAGCTCACTCACTAAGCGGCTCGTCCTGTAGATCTGGGTGGTGTCTATATTTGTGGTCAGCTTCAAGAAGTCGCTCCTTGTCTTTAAAGCCATCACTATTTCTTCCAACGAGGCATTGCCTGCCCGCTCGCCTATACCATTGACGGTGCATTCCACCTGCCTCGCACCCCTCCTCACCGCCTCTATGCTGTTGGCTACTGCCAGTCCCAGATCATCATGACAGTGCACGCTCAAAACTGCTTTATCGATATTGGGTACTTTTTCAAGAATACTGGCTATCAGATCGCCAAACTCAGCAGGTATGGCATATCCCACCGTATCCGGGATATTGACTGTGGTGGCACCGGCATCGATCACCGCCTCCAGTATGCGGTACAGAAAAACGGGCTCTGTCCTGGTGGCGTCCATTGGGGAAAACTCCACATCCTCCGTATACCGCTTTGCCCGTGCTACCATATCGCGTGCCATCTCCAAAATCTCATCGCGTGTCTTGCGCAGCTGGTACATAAGATGGATATCTGACGCAGAAAGAAAAACATGGATCCTGGGCTGCTTAGCCTCTTTTATAGCCTCCCACGCCCTGTCTACAGCTTCCGGGGTGGCATGTGAAAGGGCACATACAGTGCAGTCCTTGATCTCCCGAGAAATGGCTTGCACCGCCTCAAAGTCCCCGGGAGAACTAATAGGAAAACCGGCTTCGATAACATCAACGCCAAGCCTCTCGAGCTGTTTGGCAATCTCGACTTTCTCCGCCGGAGTCAAGCCTGTACCAGCTGCTTGTTCGCCATCACGCAAGGTGGTATCAAAAATGATGACCCTGTCCATATCTAAGACCCTCCTCAGGCTTTAAGCCACGGCATCATGCTCCTGAGCTGCTTGCCTACAACTTCAATCTCGTGCTCCGCATCCATACGCTTAAGCGCATTGTACACAGGTCTGCCGGCTTGATTTTCCAATATCCATTCTCTGGCAAAACTGCCGCTCTGTATCTCAGCCAGAATTTGCCGCATCTCGTCCTTCACCAGGTCATCAATAACTCTAGGCCCACGGGTGTAATCTCCATACTCAGCGGTATCACTTACAGAATACCGCATGTAGCTCAGACCACCCTGGTAGATAAGGTCGACGATCAGCTTGAGTTCGTGGAGACATTCAAAATAAGCGACCTCGGGCTGATAGCCTGCCTCAACAAGCACCTCAAAGCCTGCCTTGATAAGAGCAGAGACACCGCCACAGAGCACCGTCTGCTCACCAAAAAGGTCAGTTTCGGTCTCCTCGGCAAAGGTGGTCTCCAGCACACCGGCTCTGGTACACCCTATCCCCTTAGCATAAGCAAGGGCGATGTCTTTAGCTTTCCCAGAAGCATCCTGATGGATCGCTATCAGGGCTGGCGCACCCAAACCCTCCGTATAGACCCGGCGCAACATATGCCCCGGGCACTTGGGTGCAACCATGGTAACATCGATGTCCGGCGGTGGTACGATCTGGCCAAAATGGATATTGAACCCGTGAGCAAACATCAACATCTTGCCCGCCGATAGCTCTTTTGCTATAGACTCACGGTAGATCTGCGGTTGTGAGATGTCCGGCGCCAGCATAGTGATTATGTCAGCCATTCGTGCCGCTTCAGCAACTTCCACTACCTCGAAGCCAGCCTTCTTGGCGCTCTTCCAGCCTTCGCCGCCCTTCCGCGAAGCAACAACCACCTCGCAACCGCTATCCCTCAGGTTTTGGGCATGGGCATGTCCCTGGCTGCCAAAGCCAATAATAGCTATTTTTTTTCCTTTCAAAAAATTAAGGTCGGCATTCTTATCGTAATATATCTTAGCCATAGCAAAACCTCCTTACGAAACTTAACGCAGTGTCTATTCCCGTCCTGCTAAAGACCACTACCAATCAGGCGGGCTTTCCGTTTCCTCACGAGGCGGCTTTAAAGGTTGTCGTAACACCTTCACCTCTTTAGGTTCCTCCACAAGCAAAGGCCCTGCACTACCACGTGTCAATGCGATGCGGCCCGTCCGCGTTAGCTCCCTTATGCCAAACCCGCGCAGCAGCTCAATAAGCGAGTCAACTTTGTCCTCATCTCCCGTAACTTCAACTATCAGGGAGTCTACGGCGACATCAACAATATTAGCCCTGAAGATGTCCACGATCTGAATGATCTCACCTCTGGTGGACGGGGTCGCCCTTACTTTGATCAAGGCTAATTCACGGGCAACAGACTCTTCATCTGTTATATCCATTATTTTGATGACCTCAACGACCTTGTCCAGTTGCTTACGCACCTGCTCTATCTTGGCATCGTCGCCATCAACTACAATGGTCATCCTAGATAGCCCCGACTGCTCGCTTTGTCCCACAGCTATACTCTCGATGTTGAAATTCCTCCTCCGAAACAGACTAGCTATCCGGTTCAACACTCCGGGCTTGTCCTCAACCAGTGCCACCAGGGTATGTTTTGTAGTTTTCATAGCTCCTGTCTACCTACCTCTGTTGTTGACTTTGAGAACTGACCCTGTCCTCCTGTGGCATCTCGATGAACTGCGTAAGGGCTGCACCAGGTGGTACAATGGGGAAAACACACTCCTCAGGTTCCACCACAAAATCGATGAGGAATGGTCCCCGATGTTCCATCGCCTTCTCAATCGCTGAGGTCACCAGTTTTTTGTCCGTGACTCTTAGCGCAGCGATACCATAGGCATCGGCAATTTTGACGAAGTCCGGCCCCCAGAGTCGAGTGTGGACGTAACGACGTCCGTAGAACAGCTGTTGCCACTGCCGCACCATACCCAGATAACCATTGTTTATGATCGCTATTTTGATATCCAACCCCTCCTGCACAATGGTCGCCAGCTCCTGAATGGTCATCTGAAAACCACCATCGCCGGCTATACACCAGACGGTCTCTTCAGGACGCCCGATCTTGGCACCGATGGCACCAGGAAGCTCGAACCCCATGGTGCCTAGCCCACCGGACGATATCAGGCTGTTCGGCTTATCATAAAAGAAAAATTGCGCCGCCCACATCTGGTTTTGCCCTACCCCAGTGACCACGATGGCTTCGCCATGCGTGACCTCATAGATCTGGCGGATAACGTACTGTGGTATAAGACACTCAGTCTCTCGGACCGTGAGCGCTGGATGCTCCTCACGCCACTGCTCTAGCTGACTAAGCCATTCCATGTGCTCTTTGGGGATTATCTGTTCATTCAGCACCTGCAAAACATTCTTTACATCCCCAACAATGGGCACGTCGACACGGACGTTTTTGCCGATCTCAGCGGGATCGATATCTATATGGATGATCTGTGCCTTTGGGGCAAAGGAGCTCACCATCCCGGTTGCCCGGTCATCAAACCTCATCCCAATAGCCACAATGACATCGGCGTCCTGCACCGCCTTATTGGCATAAACCATCCCATGCATCCCAAGCCAGCCAAAGCTGAGCACATGAGTTTCGGGAAAGCAGCCGATGCCCAGAAGAGTGGTGACCACAGGTATCTGTGCCTTCTCAGCCAGCTCACGCAGCTCGGCAAAAGCCTTTGAAATTATCACACCCCTACCTGCGATAATAAGCGGCTTATGTGCGCCGTTTATAAGTTCGGCTGCCTTTTTAATCTGGGTGGGATGCCCAAAAAGCCTCGGTTTGTAGCCAGGCAGGTCGACCCGCTCCGGATAGATAAATTCCGTTTCTTGTTGAAAGACATCTCGCGGTATGTCTATCAAAACCGGACCTGGCCTGCCCGCACCAGCGATATAGAATGCCTCTCTGACCACCTTCGACATATCTGCGGCATTAAGTACTAAATAGTTGTGCTTGGTGATAGGCAGGGTAATACCAGTAATATCTATTTCCTGAAAAGCGTCTTTACCTATAAATGGGGTCGCCACCTGCCCAGTAATAGCAACCATCGGTGACGAATCAAGATAAGCATTGGCAATCCCGGTCACCAAGTTCGTTGCCCCGGGACCAGATGTGGCCAAACAGACACCGGTCCTGCCGGTGGCACGGGCATACCCATCGGCTGCATGGGCAGCACACTGCTCATGACGTACCAGAACGTGTCTAAGTTGAGGGTATTGCGGCAAGGTATCATACAACGGCAACACCGCCCCACCGGGGTAACCAAAAATAACTTCCACTCCTTCTCTGACAAGACACTCGCACAGGATTTGAGCCCCAGTCTTTTTCATAACAATGCCCTCTACCTTTTAAAAACTGCGCCTGTACTGGCTGAAGTCACTTTCTCGGCATAACGCCTCAAGTAACCACTGGTGACCCTCGGCTGAAAAAGGGGTAGCTCCTTTAGCCTTTTATTTATTTCCTCCTGGCTGACCTTCACCTCGAGCTTCCGCGATGGAATGTCGATGCTGATCAGGTCTCCATCCACAACCACAGCAACGGGTCCCCCCTCAGCTGCCTCGGGAGACACATGACCGATAGCTGCTCCCTTGGTAGCACCTGAAAAACGTCCGTCAGTTATGAGAGCCACTTTGTCGTCCATCCCCATCCCACTCAGAAGCGAGGTCGGAGTGAGCATCTCCCGCATTCCCGGACCACCCTTCGGTCCCTCGTATCTGATAACCACCACATCACCAGCTTTGATCTGCCCCCGCATTATAGCTGCCACCGCTGCCTCCTCACTATCAAAAACCCTTGCCGGACCCTCGTGCACCAGCATCTGCGGCACCACAGCAGCACTTTTTACTATAGCGCCGTCGGGAGCCAGGTTTCCAAATAACACGCTCAGTCCACCTGTGGGCGAGTAAGGAGAGGAAACAGGACGGATTACCCTCCTGTCATATACCTGTGCATCCCTTATTACCTCGCTCAGACGCTTGCCGGTGACTGTCATAACTTGCAGGTTAAGATAGTCGGAAATCTCATGCATAATCGCCGGGATACCACCAGCCATGTCTAGGTCCTCGATGTGATAGTCGCTTGCTGGACTTATTTTGCAAATATGTGGCACACGCCTGCTGATCTCATCTACTTCAGACAAGGAGAACTTAACCCCGGCTTCGCTGGCTATCGCAATGAGGTGTAACACTGAGTTCGTGCTCCCTCCCAGAGCCATGTCAACGGCAAAAGCATTAGAGATGGACCATTTTGTTATCACATCGCGCGGCGATATCCCTTTGGACACCAGTGACATCACCTGCTTACCAGCTTCATAAGCCAGTCTAACCCGCCGGGCATCCACCGCAGGAATAGTACCATTCCCCGGAAGCCCCATGCCTAGAGCCTCCGTAAGGCAGTTCATAGTGTTCGCGGTGAACATTCCAGCACAACTACCACAACCAGGGCAAGCAAGCGTTTCCAGTTCAGTCAACTCAGCCTCAGTCATTTCCCCTCTGACCACCTTACCCACAGCTACAAACACTGAATTCAGGTCCAGAAACTGCGCTTGCCCGTTTCTTAGCAGCCGCCCAGCCAGCATGGGACCACCGCTAACAAAAATGGATGGTATATTTAACCTCACCGCTGCCATAAGCATACCTGGAACCACCTTGTCACAATTCGGTATGAACACCAGCCCATCAAATGCGTGTGCCTCAGCCAGGATCTCAACAGAGTCAGCGATCAACTCCCTGCTGGGTAAACTGTATTTCATACCGGAATGGTTCATGGCAATGCCATCACAAACCGCAATGGTATTGACCTCAAACGGAACACCACCACAGCTCCTCACTCCCTCCTTGACCGCCTGAGCAATCGTCCTCAGATGTATATGCCCTGGCACCACTTCGCTAAAACTGTTGACCACTCCGATGAAGGGCTTTGAAAGGTCCTCCCCCCCTAGCCCCAAAGCCCGGAACAGCGCGCGGTGAGGCGCACGCTCCACTCCTTTCTTCACACTCTCACTCCGCAAGACCATACAAAAACCGCCTTACAAAAACTAATGGAAGTAAACTATCATAGCGCCTATTTGTTGTCAAGCTGGCCTTCTTCTAAGTGGCGTACCTTTTCCACTCGGCGCAAATGTCTACCACCATCAAATCTTGCAGAAAGATAAGCTCTAACTATCTCGCAAGCTATTCCTGGTTCGGTTGTTTCAGCACCTAGACATAAAATGTTAGCATCATTGTGCCGCCTTGCTCTTTCAGCGGTGAACACATTGCAGCAGAGCGCAGCCCTTACCCCCTTCACTTTGTTAGCAGCTATGCTCATACCTATGCCGGTAGCACAGATCAATATCCCGTGCTCGAAATTCCCCGCAACAACTTCTGCAGCTACTTGTCTGGCAATGTCAGGATAGTCCACCGGCTCCTCGGTATAGCAACCGAAGTCCCGAAACTCATGCCCCCAGCCTTCGAGAACATCCATAATTGCCCGCTTTAATCTCAGACCACGATGGTCACAACCTAGCGCGACTCGCATTTTCGACCACTCCAAACCAGTCTTGCTAAGCTTTGGTTGCCATATCCAAATAAGCCTGCAACACGACGACACAAATTGCCAACTTCAGCCTTTCAGGGCATATTTTACAACACTTTACCTGCCTCGTGCCCAAAGCTACACCAGACACTGCACACGTAGTCTGCTCTATGCTATACTAAAACAAATGGACAACCAGAACACCAGTCACCGCATAGCCACCAGCGACGATGTTGAGGTCTCCACCTATCTAGAAATCGCCAAAGAACTCCACGGCGAGCAACCGGCACCTCAGCCAGAGATAACGACGTCGACTGCTCGTGAGACCATAGCCATCATCGACTTTGGCTCACAGTACAGTCACCTGATCGCTCGTAGAGTTCGCGAGTGCCATGTATACTGTGAGCTCATTGCCTATGATGAACCGTGGCAAAAGATCGCCTCGCTTAAGCCAAAAGGTATCATCCTCTCCGGAGGGCCAGCCAGCGTCTATCAGCAGGGAGCACCTCTGGCACCCCCGGAGATCTACGAGAGTAATCTGCCAATACTCGGGATCTGCTACGGAATGCAAGTAATCACACACCAGCTGGGCGGGGAAGTAGCTCCAGCGACCAAACACGAGTACGGACAGGCGATTCTACACATAAGCGACAAGGACTGCCCGCTGTTTGCCGGGCTGCCATCCTCACTGCCCGTCTGGATGAGCCATGGTGACCAGATTGTGGAACTCCCCCATGGCTTCAAATCTCTGGCTTACACAGAGAATTCACCAGCAGCGGCGATAGGAAGTGACCGCAACATATTTGGGCTGCAGTTCCACCCCGAAGTGATCCACACCCCCCAGGGTAAAACCATAATCCAGAACTTCCTCTACCGGGTATGTGGCTGTGAGGGCACATGGACACCGTCAAACTTCATAAGTGAGACTATAGAAAACTTAAGGGAGCAGGTAAAAGAGGGGAGAGTCATCTGTGCCCTATCCGGTGGCGTGGATTCAGCAGTGACTGCAACACTTGTACACCGTGCTGTGGGCAACCAGCTGACCTGTATCTTTGTCAACAACGGTCTCCTCCGTCGCGAAGAGCCAGAACGAGCACTTAGAACCTTCCGTGATAAATTGAAGATGAACGTGATCTACGTTGATGCCTCCCGCAGGTTCCTGAGACGGCTGAAAGGCGTCACCGACCCTGAGCTCAAACGCCGTCGCATAGGCGAAGAGTTCATAAAAGTCTTCGAACGTAAGGCTGCCCAATTGGGCAAGGTGGACTTTCTAGCTCAGGGTACGCTCTACCCGGACGTTATTGAGAGTACCACCAAAGAGACCAAGGCAGCCGCCAGAATAAAGACTCACCACAATGTGGGTGGTCTGCCGGCAAAAATGTCCCTGAGGCTAATCGAGCCGTTGCGCTACTTGTTTAAGGACGAGGTCCGCGAAGTGGGGCTAGCCCTCGGTCTCCCCGAGGACATAGTCTGGCGCCAGCCCTTCCCCGGTCCAGGACTGGCAATCCGCATCATCGGGGAAGTAACTCCGGAAAAGCTGGAAATACTGCGTGCTGCCGACTGGATAGTTATGAACGAAATAAAAAAGGCAAACCTCTACCGGCAGCTATGGCAGTCATTCGCTGTCCTTACTGACCTGAAAAGTGTCGGCGTGATGGGCGACTACCGCACATATGGATATCTGGTGGCTGTCCGCGCCGTGACCAGTCAGGACGCCATGACAGCCGACTGGGCACGGCTGCCTTACGACCTCCTGGCTCGCATATCCAGCCGCATCGTCAACGAGGTGCCCGGGGTTAACCGCGTCGTCTACGACATCACCAGCAAGCCACCATCCACAATAGAGTGGGAATGATCACCACTGCACTCCACCAGCTGATTTCGCTGGTTACTTTCCCGGGAACCATATTGCACGAATGGTCCCACAAGTTCTTCTGTCAAAGACTCGGGGTCTCTGTACAGAAAGTGTGCTACTTCAGGCTGGGGAATCCCTCCGGCTATGTCATACATGATCCTATAAAGCACCTTGGTAAGGCACTTGTCGTAGCAACTGCGCCTCTGCTCATCAATACTAGCGTCTCCATAGTAATCTTTGCCATTGCCCTCACAATATCCCCATATAGCAGCTTCTCCTTGGCTCTGTGCTGGCTTGGCATTTCATCAGCCATGCATTCCTTCCCCAGTACCCATGACTTGGAAAGTCTGTACCTGAATGCTAAACGACTAGGAGTGCGCAGACCTCTGGCACTACTGAGCTTGCCCATGCTCTGGTTAATTAGAACCCTTAGACCCCGTGATACCATCTGGCCTGGCTTGGTCTATGCCATGGTGGTCCTGATATTCACCGCCTTCCTAGTCAAAGCTAAGGGCTTGACTTTCTAACGCCAGCAACCAACATTACGAGGATAAGCTATTGGCACAACTCCAGAAAGGTACTACAGGACTCCAGCGCGACATCTCACTCGAGCCTGTCCAGTCCCTGTTCGACCTGCCTCAACCGAAAGTAGAATTTCTCCAGCGCAGCGGACTCGCAATGCTTAACATTCTGGAAAACTCTGGGACTGAGGCTACGCGAGAGAAGAAAAAGGTCAACAACGCCTGAGTCATCGGTTGTTATACTCACCACACCTGCTGGACAGTAGAAATCGAAGAATTAATAAGTAATGGAAGAGACAACTTATTTAAAGCGTTGGCATCGAGCACAAATATCGGATTTGACTCCAGAAGAGCGAGGCTACCTCCGCAGGTGGTTTGACACAGATCGAAGTCTGAGATACATTAATGCTTGAATGCTTGGCTCCCAAAAGTTGATCTCAGGAGGTTACTAGATGGTTGGTATTAAGTCATACGGAGCCTATATTCCGCGGTATCGAATGAACCACAATACTATCTTTGGGGCGGTTGGGTTTCTAGGCACATTCCCTACACCTGGCGAGAAGGCAGTTGCCAACCATGACGAAGACACCATCACTATGGCAGTTGCCGCTGCAATTGACTGTATAAATGGACTGAAACGGGAAGCGATAGACTGTCTATATCTTGCTACCACCAGTCAGCCGTACCTTCTGAGACAAAATTCTGCGATAGTTGCTGCTGCGCTTGATTTGGAGCCTAATATAAGGACTGCCGACTTCATTGCCTCTAACAAAGCGGGGACCACTGCTCTCCTCTCTGCCTTTGATGCTGTTAACAGTGGCACTTCAAGTAATGTATTAGTCTGTGCTTCCGACTCTCGGCTGAGCAAGCCCGGGGGCTCTCAAGAATATCTGTATGGTGATGGTGCTGGCGCTTTATGGGTAGCGGATGACCAAGTGATTGCCACTTTCGAGGGTTTTTATTCCGTTTCCTATGATTTCCCAGACCGCTGGAAAATAGGTACTGAAAAGTTTGAGCACGCTTGGGAAGATAGGTTCATTCGGGACGAGGGTTATACCAAGATGATCCCTGAAGCTATTTCGGGACTGCTGAAAAAATATGATTTAAAAATCAAGGACTTCGCCAAGATCGCGTTCCCTGGTATTTATGCTAGAGAGCACGCCGCCATCATCAAACGATTGGGGGCTGAGCCCGGTCAGATTCAGGATACGCTAATCGACAAAGTCGGTGATACCGGCGCAGCCTCGCCTGTAATAATGCTAGTAGCCGCCCTAGAAGATGCCAAGCCTGGCGACAAGATTCTAGTCGCCAGCTTTGGCAACGGTAGCGATGCCCTCTTTGTTCAGGTGACTGAAAACATAAAGAATCTCGGGGAGAGGCGCGGAGTGAAAAAATATTTGGCTTCGAAAAAGGAACTTACCAGCTACGAAAAGTATCTAGCATTCCGTAACCTTACCACCATGGATATCGGCTTGCGAGGCGAGGTGGGTATCCGCACTCCGATGTCTGCACTGTACAGGGAACGAAAAACAATTCTGGCACTCTGTGGCTCCAGATGTAAAAAGTGTGGCACCCCGCAATATCCACCCCAGAGAGTATGTGTCAACCCTGATTGTGGGGCTGTGGATGAAATGGAAGACTATCGCTTTTCTGACAGAAGGGGTGTTGTGTTCACTTACACAGGGGACAATCTGGCAGCGAGCATCGACCCACCATCAATTTACGGTCTGGTAGATTTTGATGGCGGTGGAAGGTACTGGTTCGACTTTACAGATTGTGATCTCGACTCGATAAAAGTCGGCATGCCAGTGGAAATGACCTTCCGTAGAAGGTACGCAGACGAGCCCACCGGTGTTTACGGCTATTCTTGGAAGGCAACACCGATACGTGCCTAGAGTTGTTTGACTGAAGAAAAACACGGAGGATTTAGGCATGGCGGATGGTATCAAGGACAAGGTCGCTATTATAGGAATGGGCTGTACTAAATTTGGAGAGCTATGGGACAAGAGTGCTGAAGACCTAATAGTCGATGCATTTAAGGAATGTCTTGAGGACGCCGGGATAGATAAGAAAGACCTTCAGGCAGCCTGGTTTGGCGTACACTTTGAGGAGCAAAGCGTTGGCAAAGGAGCAACGTCTTTGGCACTGACTTTAAAATTGCCCTTTATTCCGGTAACACGCACAGAGAACTTCTGCGCCACCGGGACCGAAGCCTTCAGGGGTGCCTGCTATGCGGTGGCCTCTGGGGCTTATGACATTGTGCTGGCATTAGGCGTAGAGAAGCTCAAGGATACCGGATATGGCGGACTTCCTGGCGGCCCCAGTCTTATGGGTACAAGAAATGCGCTGATCATGCCCAAACTGACTGCCCCGGGCGCTTTTGCCATGATGGCTACCAGATATTTTGCCGTGTATGGGCTCAACCCAGAGGAAGGTAAAAGGATGCTAGCAAAGGTCTCGGTCAAAAGCCATTACAATGGCGCTAGGAATCCAAAGGCACATCTCCGCCGTGAAGTGACCGAGGAACAGGTAATCAATGCTCCAATTATCGCATGGCCCTTGGGGCTTTTTGACTGCTGCGGAGTCAGCGATGGTGCGGCAGCAGCAATTGTTACTCGGGCTGACATGGCTAGGAAATTCAGGCCCGACCCAGTATATGTCAAAGCGCTCCAGATCGCCTTAAGTTCAGGCGAGGAGTTGATGTACACCAAGTGGGATGGGGCTCACGTTGAGACCGCATACCGGGCTGGAGTTCTTGCCTACAAAGAGGCTGGTATTAAAAATCCACGCCAGGAAATAAGTATGGCTGAGGTGCACGACTGCTTTTCCATCACTGAAGCCGTGACCATGGAGGATTTACAGTTCAGCCCTAGAGGAAAAGTCAAGGAGGACATCGAGGCTGGCCGTTTCAATCTCGATGGGGAGCAGCCTATACAGCCCGATGGCGGCTTGAAATGCTTCGGGCATCCCATTGGCGCCTCCGGGCTAAGAATGCTGTACGAAATGTACAAACAGCTACAGGGCAAAGCTCAACTCCCAGAGCGTCAGATAAAGGACCCCAAACTCGGGCTCACTCACAACATGGGTGGTTTCCCAGCGATGAATGTCGTCAGCGTGGCTATCGTGGGGCTGTAATCTAGCAAAAGCGAGCCCCTTCCCAGCACGGTGACAAAGTCATAGAACATTAACAGAAACCGCACCGGCGGGGCTCTATTATAAAGTCTGTGGAAAAAATCTTTTGGAAAATTTATGGTGGTAAGAACCCCAGAGCAAAGTAGTAAAAGAGAGGAGGGCTTACCACCATGGCTAAGAGCCAAGATAATGGTACTACAATCTTGCTCGGACTTAAAAATTACAGGGTGGAGGAGGT
>CALJTV010000005.1 GCA_937975645.1 uncultured Dehalococcoidia bacterium
ACCATACTACCAATGGCTTTACCGAGGGATGTCATACCAAGATTAAGATGCTGAAACGCATCTCCTACGGTCTAAAAAACATAGAGGTCTACTGGAGAAAGATGCTACTGGGGTTTGTACCATCCCGAAGCTGTTTCCACAGAATTTGACAAAGAGCCCAAGCTATCTTGACACACCAAACCCCAGTAGATTATGATTCAGGCTAACTTTGTTAAGAATACATGCAGAGCCGATCATGAAATTGGATCGGGTTTCAACCAGCGGGAATAGTTTCAAGGCCACGACACAAAGCGAAAGACATGACTTTTGTAATCCCCATACCTTACCATGTAGGTCCAGAATTAGTAGCCGACTGTCTCTTGTCTGTGACAACGACAGTTGCCATAATGGATGCAACCTGTGGGTAAAACCACAAAAGCGGGGCTGCGCTTACGGTATCTAAACCATACTGGCACGGAGACAATGGATATGCTGGCTAATTTTTTTGTCAACACACAAAAAACCGGCGGTGCAAGTGCCGTCAAACCCCTGCGGCTCACGGTTGTTGAAGAAGACCAGACCTACTACGAAAGCCTCAAAACTTGGGAAGGAGTTATCAAGGTTACTATCGAACGTGTCAGCCGACTCCTGCCCAGAATGAGCAGCCATGATGTTAAAGCACAGTTGCTGAAGCTAGAGCAGACTTCGGAGGACAGCACCGTTAACAGGCTCGGGGGACCACAAGCCACAGTCAGTGCACTATACCTGTATTTGAACACACCCAACTGCAACGGGAGCTACATAGTGCTAGCTATCCACCTAGAGCTCGCCAGCTTCCTCGCCAGGCTTACCAGACATACAACGACAGGCATCCCTGTGGGGGCAGACTTGCACCAGATAAGTGACCTGCTTGGCTGCTCCATTGCCTCTGCAGTTGCAGAACTTTACTGTACCATACCTCAACATTTGCCACCGGTCATCATAATAGACACCACCCAGACAATCATACAACTAGCCCGAACGGAGATGTCAGGTGCAAAATACAACTGTCAGTTCCTAGTCGGCACCGTTGGCATCACTACAGGCAAAAGCTACTTCGAGGGGACGTTTGCTCTGTGCTGTCCATCCTCACTACCGGAAGAATTCAGGGCGGACAGTAACTCCGAACTGCTCGGCAAGCGAACGGCGTTACGCGTCCCCGCCTTTAACGACCCATTGCCAAGACGGTTTTAGTCAAACAAAATGTGATAGATTGACAAAATAGAAAATCTGGCTGTGGCTGCAGGGAAAGGGCATAGTGCAGGTACTAACAGCACCACGATGAGGGGGTACAGTGGTCAGAGGAATAGTCCTGGTTGTTGAGAGCGAGCCCAACCTGCTGGAGACGATGGCGAAAGCCCTTATAGATGAGGGCTACTCAGTCAGCGGCGCCACCCACAGCCAAGAAGCCCTGGCGATCATTGCGGAAAACACCATCGACTTGCTGGTTACCGATCTCAACCTTCCTGACTCCAGCGCCATTGAGCTGATTAAAAGGTCACGTCTGTTCGATCCTGAGATCGGCGCCATTGTCATAGTTGACAACCATTCTTACCACACAGTTGTGGATGCAGTAGCAGCCGGTGTGCATTCCATTCTGATAAAACCATTCAGCCAGGCACAGCTTGTCTCAGCCTGCGCTGAGGCTATGGAAAAGGTCCACTCTCTGAAAGAATACACCCGGCTGAAAGCGCTGATGCCGCTATTTGAGGTTACCAGGTCCATTATCTCAGAACTACAGACTGACAAGCTCTGCACCTATATCGTCAGGACAGTAAGTGCCGAAACCAGAGCGGACATTGTAAGCCTAATGCTGTTGAATGAATCTTCCCAAGAGCTAGTCCTCAAAGCGGGCATCGGCATACCTCAGGAAGCAGTGGGAGAGGTGGTTGCCAGGTCAGATGAGCCGCTGTCCTACAAAGCCATCGGAAGTGCAACGCCCATTCAGATCAACGATGTACCTGCGGCTCAGGCAAAATACCAATTTGGCATCGCCAGCACGCTGTACATCCCACTTGTCAGCCGGGGCAAAGCTATAGGTGTCCTGAAAGTCAGCAATAAGACCCACAGGAGACTGTTTACCAGATACGACCTCGAGATGCTCACTATACTTGCGGGTCAGGCGGCAACAGCTATAGAAAACGCCAGCCTTTTTAGCGAGATCAAAGTGGAGAAATCAAGGCTCTCTCGTCTGGTTAAAAAGATCTTGCAAGCACAAGAGGAAGAGCGCTCCAGGGTATCCGACGAACTCCACGATACCATCGTCCAGTGGATTGTGAGCGCCTCCTACCACAGCCAGACGGCCAAAGCTTTGATCGCCAGAGGAAAATTCAACGATGCCACTCTGGAACTGGAGGAGGCTAACCGGATAATCGACCAATCAATACGTGAGATCCGCCGCATCATCATTAACCTCCGACCTAACTTGCTCAGCGAACTTGGCTTACTAGAAGCCCTCCAGTACCACCTCAGAGCTATGGAAAGGGAGAGTGGGATTGTTTGTCATTTTGCGGTGCAGGGTAAACCTCGCCCCCTCACCTGGCCCCGGGAAATAACCATATACCGCATAGTTCTGGAAGCGCTAAACAATATCAAAAAGCACTCCCGAGCGAACGAAATGGAGCTCGTCATCTGGTTCTCGCCAGATACGGTGCGAGTCTCGGTGGCAGACAACGGCATAGGGTTCGACCTCACAAAGGTAACCGAGAATGCCCATGAAAATGGTAGTATCGGTTTGTTGAGCATGCAAGAACGGGCAAACATGGTCGGTGGCGAACTGAAAGTAGAATCAAGCCCGGGTGCCGGGACCACCATAACCCTCCTCATCCCCACCAGAAAGCGCGAGAACAAAAACGGCAACGGTGTACCGCCATTACCTATCAATGTCAAAGGAGGTAGCCATGACCACCATCAAAGTCATGATAGTTGATGACCACCGTGTCGTCAGAGAAGGGCTACGCAGCATGCTACAGCTCGATCCCACCATCGAAGTGGTAGGTGAGGCAGACTGTGGGGAAAAGGTGCTAAAAGACGTGGAAAAACTGTCACCGGATGTTATCTTGATGGATGCCAAGATGCCAGATATGAGCGGCATCGAGGCTACAAGACAGCTCAAAGAGCGGGGATGTAATGCCAAAATAGTCATCCTCACTGGCTATGAAGACAAGTATCTAACACAAGCCGCCGAAGCCGGCGCAACCGGCTACCTAGTCAAAGCTATTAGCCAAGAGGAACTGGTAAATGCGGTAAAATCAGCCTACTACGGTAAATCGCCGCTGTCGCCTGAGGTGACCCAGAGCCTGTTCCATACCTTCGCCACTTTTTCTAGACTCAACCGCAACAACCTGCTCACCCCACGCCAGCTTGAAATCCTCAGGCTCATCGCTGCCGGCGCCACCAACAAACAAATTAGCCAGAAGCTGTTTATCAGCGAGGCTACCGTCAAGAGGGAGACCAATGCCATCTTTGAAAAACTGGACGTTGTCGATAGGGCACAGGCAGTAGCCGAAGCCTACCGAAGAAACATCCTCTAGCTCAGCCATCGCGTGCCATCGACTACTACGCGAAAGCCCCAGCAAAGGGGCTTTCCTGCTTTCTCAGTAACAAACACCCAAACAATCAGACAAGCGCCAGTCTGATGTAACTTTTCTGCTCACAAAACATTAGCTTTTTGGTCGCTTTTTTGTTGCCTTTTAGCACTTCCAGTCCCTTTGCACCAACTGCCACAATATGCATGAACATCTCAGCAAAGCGGGGGATGACAATGGATATAGCAATGTACAGCCGTCTTTCCAATTCTATGCATAGCGACAATCGTGACACAGCCATACGTGTAATGCTCATTGAAGCCAGACAGGCAATGCGGGAGGGATTGAGACAGATGCTCGAGGACGAAAACGGCATCGAAGTAATCGCCGAGGCACCCGATACCCACACCGCGATTAGCCAGCTGAAGACGCTAGCACCAGACAGCATCATCGTCGATATTGAACCGGAAGTCGACCATACTCCCGAAAAGGTGGAACGCCTGAAGAAAGTAATACGGCTACTCAGAAAAGCCGCCGAGCAAGCCAGCATCATTATCCTCAGCGACAACCATGAGCTACTGGCACCGGCAATTACCAGCGGTATAGCAGGCTACCTGACAAAAAGCGTTAATCGCGATGAACTCGCAGTAGCAGTGCGCATAACTAACCTGTGGCGGCTGGTGCTTTTCTCGAATCAGCAAAATTTCGCTCTGGTCAAGATTTAGACCTTCTTGAACGCAGCGATATAAAGGAGGTGAGAGTAGGAAAGATGTAAGACAATAAACACCACCAAATAGAATGGCATCACGCCATCACAGACCCAGAGAAAGGAGGTAACAAGTGGACAAACTGATCAAAACTATCTCAAGGCTGCACAAGGGGGAAAGAGGTATGACTGGACTGGAGACAGCCATCATACTCATTGCCTTCGTCACTGTGGCTGCAGTATTCGGCTACGCAGTGCTGAGCGCCGGACTGTTCTCCGCTGAAAGGGGTAAAGAGGTCATCTTCGCCGGTGTCGAGCAGGCAAAGACCAACCTGGAGGTGTCAGGGTCGGTCATCGGGTATGCCAACAATGAGACACAGGAACTTACCACACTGCTGATAACAGTAAAGAACGCGGTCGCTGGTAACCCCATCGATATGACCCCCAACTGGGGGGATACTCTAGGACAGAACAAGACGGTCATCAGCCTTAAGACTGCTACTGAATACCTTCCCAACATAGCCTGGAACGTGACACCGGTAGGCGCAGCCGACAGTGACTACCTGCTCGAGGTCGGGGAGCAATTCCAGATCGAAATCGACCTCACTAACCTTGATGGAAATGGCACCGGGCTGGCCATTCCACTGGGACCCAACGACAAGTTCTCCATCCAGGTCAAACCAGCGCTCGGCTCCACCATCATCGTGCAGCGGACATTGCCACCCGAGCTTGATACCGTTATGGACCTGTACTAAAAAGACCGTCGCTTGGTGAGGCACTGTCCTGAACAACATCTCTCGGGCATCCTCACTGAAGTGGGGATGCCCGAGAGGCAAAAAGGGGACTTGTGAAATGGGACTGGAACAGAGGATAACAGCCCTCGAAGATGAAATCAAAGTCCTGAAGAACGAAATAAAGGCGGTTCTTCTGGACATAAGAGAGCATTACCTGCAACTGAGCAATCCCTTCACCTCTCTCAACACCCTAAAAGTCCCCAGTGTAGATGAGAGCGACGGATTAACTAACGACCAAGACAAATACGTAATAGAAGAAGGTAAGCACACCTCACGGAATAGCAAGCCCCCCATACTATCCAAACCTGCTGAAATAAAGGAAGAGCCGGCAATGCATGACCACCAGTTCGTTACTGCCGAGCCCTCGGCTTCCGACCTGGAAATGCTCCACTCCGTCGAGAACCATTCAATACCAGCAAGACCCAAAAGGCAGTCATTTAGGACGACGCACGACAGCAGTTTTGACTTGGTGGTGATCGCAGGGCTCACCCAGTGGGTAGACCAAGCAACAGCCACTTTAGGTAAAGAAAGGGCTGAAGCCCTTGTTGAAATAGCCTATACCATGCGGCATTTCTCTACTGAGGTAAGAGATGCGCTTATTAGACTGATAAGGCTTTCGCCACGCGAAAATGGCATCAGCAAGATGATAGGCGCCAAGGACTATCTCGCAGTGCTCGCCCAACTGGACAACCTGCTAGCAAACGAGCACCACGAAAACACCCTGCTCTCCATCCTTACCATGATGAAGGAGGCTTCGGATGGATAAAGCATTGGTCACCATCCTGCTAATCATAGCCGGTGTGGTCTGCACCATGGTCATAGTCAATGCAGTATACCCACTAATAACCGGGACCAGCGGGGCACTGACAGATGCGGTCCAGAGGATAGACGACCGCATCAGGAGCAACATCAAGATCATCGAAATCTCCTCCAATGGCACAGATGTTTACATTTGGATAAAGAATATAGGCGCATCTACCATCGGTGCCATCGATAAAAGCGATGTCTTTTTCGGTCCCGAAGGCAACTTCGCCCGAATACCGTTTGGAAGTACCGGCTCACCGCTGCCATATTGGGACTACACCCTAGAGGACGGTAGTGACGCTTGGAAACCATCTTCGACCTTAAAAATTACCATTCATTTACAGCAAGCCCAGTCCGGCACCCAGTTCATCAAATTCATTACGCATAACGGGATATCGGACTGGCAGCTATTTAGCATGTAGCAAAATGGAGAACTTAGTAATAACTCTAGCCTGTATTAGTCTGATACTGTTCGGAGCAGCAAACGTGATGATGGTCTCCTTACACTCAGTAGACGAATTCAGCCAGTCATGGAGCAACATCCAGAAATTGGCTAACGAAAGGGTACTCACCAAGATAACTGCCACAGGTGCCGAAATTAACACACAAGGCGACCAGGTAACAATAACATTGCTGAACGAAGGAAATACATCCCTGTCTCAGTTCATCGCATGGGACGTTATTTTAAGATATGGCGATGGGGATACGATCCGCTTACCGCACGGGCAGACAACACCGGGCTGGAGCATTTCCAGCATCTCATTCCAGGGACTGCCCGAGACCCTCCAGCCAAGTATCCTAGACCCGGGGGAAGAAATGAACATCGTCCTAAGGCTATCAACCCCAGTGAGCGAAAACACTACCAACATGGTGACAGTCTCAACCCATAATGGCATCACCACCAGAATACTTTTCAGGAGGTAGAAAAGATGCCACAAACAGACACCGAGCCCAAAAAAGAACTGACGGTATGTACCGGACAGAGCGAGATAGATAAAAGATTGGGCGGAGGCATACCCATGGGTTCATTGGTCCTCCTCGAAGGGCAATCAGACTCAGGCAAGTCGGTCCTGGTCCAGCAAATGACCTGGTCCTCCCTTCAAAACAACCTAAGAATACTGTTCTACACCACCGAAAATACGGTTAGAAGCCTGGACAAACAGATGGAAAGCTTAGGGTTAAGCATTACCGACTACATCCTCCTGGGCTGGGTCAAAATATTCCAGATAAAGTCCACTATCAGTATGCGGGACAATGCTTTCGGCACCATCGTCAAAGGCATCGAAGCGCACCCCGAATACAAAGTTGTGGTCGTAGATGCCGTAACACCGTTCATAGCCCACAGCTCCACAGAGGAGATAATCCGCTACTTCGAAGCATGCAAAGGGCTGTGCGATAGTGGTAAGACTATTCTTAACGTAGCACATACCTATGCCTTTGATGAGCAGCTACTTATACGAATAGGTTCAGTTTGCGATGCCCACCTACGTCTGCGAATCGAAGAGGTGGGAGAAAAACTGGTCAAAGTACTTGAGGTGGCAAAAATAAGAGGTGCTGATAAGAACACCGGGAACATTATCAGCTTCGATGTAGAACCCGGCATGGGACTAAAGGTACTGCCAATGGGCAGAGCCAAAGCTTAGAGTGAGGGACACCATATGCCGCAGGTGGTACTGCCGTTTGAAGTTAAACCAGGCAAGCAAAAGGACACAGCGACTTCCATGGCGAGCATCCAGCAAAGCTTGTCACCAGACTTTCAGGAGGTCACTAGAAGGAGCCCATTTCTGCTCCGCTACCTCTGCATGTTGCCCCTTAAGGAAATCGGTCTGCCTAGATATTGTGCCAAGCTGGAAAGGAGTATGTCTGAGATACGTAAGCCGAACATCATCTACCCCGTCAAAGGCGGCACCTTTGTCCACATTCTTTTCGACCCTGATGACGCCCGCCACCACTACATCATCATCGAGCCAATCCTCAACGATAACCTAGAACCGCTGCTCCAAGAGTTGGAACTAAGGATGCTTAACTTGTCCGACCTATTGCTAACCACCAAGAGCGACGATGAAGACTCCAAGAAAGCCACTTTCCTCCGCATACTGGACGAGCTGTGCGAGGTCACCACTACTACACCGGCACAGAACACATCTGCTAAGAACAACAAAAAAAACGGTAAGTTGCCATTCCACCCAAATGACCTTAAAGCCCTCCTTTCCAGAAAGGTCGATAAAATCCAAGTTACCCCTCACCAGCTGCAATGCCTTAAGTATTTGATAATCAGGGACAAACTTGGGCTGGGAATAATAGAACCTCTAGTACGTGACACTTACCTCGAAGACATCAGCTGCAGCGGCATGGGTATGATTTATGTGGAGCATAAAATCTTCCACAGTCTTAAGACCACCATATCATTCCCTACCCACGAGGAGCTGGACTTGTTTGTCATGCGCCTCTCCGAGCGTATGAAGAAACCGGTCAGTATCCACAACCCCATTTGTGATGCTACCCTACCGGATGGCTCCAGAATAAACATAGTTTACGGGAAGGACATCTCAAAGCGTGGCTCCAATTTCACCATACGCCGTTTTAGCGAAACACCACTTTCCGTGTTGGAACTGATAGAGATGGGAACACTGGATTACAACATGGCAGGGTACCTGGCAGTAATGATAGGCGAGGGTATGAACACCTTCGTCTGCGGCGAGACAGCTTCAGGAAAGACGACCACACTCAATGCGCTGACCACCTTTATCCACCCGAATGCCAAGATAGTAAGCATAGAGGACACCCCAGAACTTCAGGTGCCACACAAAAACTGGATAAGGGAAGTAACGTCGACCAAGGAAGGAAGCGAGAGCGGGGTGACCATGTTTGACTTACTTAAAGCAGCGTTGAGGCAGCGCCCGAATTTCATCATAGTGGGCGAGATCCGCGGTGCTGAGGGCGCCATAGCCTTTCAGGCAATGCAGACAGGTCACTCGGTCATGGCAACTTTCCACGCTGCCTCGGTGGAAAGGCTGATACAGCGCCTTACCGGAAACCCAATAAATGTCCCCAAAACATACATGGACAACCTGAACCTGGTGGTTATTCAGAGCGCCGTGAAACTGCCGTCAGGCAAGACAGGACGCAGGATGACCAGTATATGCGAAATTGTAGGATATGATCCAGTCAACCAGTCCTTCTCGTTCGTCGAGGTCTTCCGCTGGGACTCTGTCAACGACTCTTTCATCTTTAGTGGCTTCGGCAACAGCTACCTGATGGAATACAAGATAGCACCAAAATTGGGGATCCCCCAGTTCCAAAAGAAAAGAATCTATGCGGAGATCGACCGCAGGGCTAAAGTACTGGAGAAACTGCACAAGCAAGGGGTAACCAACTTCTATGAACTTCTCAGCATTCTTGCCAAAGCTAAAAACGAAGGACTCTTCTAAAGGAGCGAAGAGCGCCCAGAACAAAAAAGAGTCCGTCAATACCGAACTGCTCGGTGTCGACCTGTTCTGCCACCTGACATATATGGCAGCCGTTTCAACATCAAAACTGCCACGCCACATCGTCTTCGAGTACGCAGCCAAATTACCCTACATATCTTCTCGATACATAAGAGATGTTACCTTCTTGGCACATCAGCTAAATTACGACTATCCTGAAGCATGCCGCATGATAGGGCAGAGGGCTAAAGAGCCCGAAGTGCGAGCCCTCCTCCTCAGAATGTCAAACTCCTTCGCCTCGGGCGAGGATGAAGGGGAGTTTCTAGCCAGAGAGGCTTCTGTGGCCGGTGAAATATATTCAGAACAGTACCAGCACAGCGTCGAAAGCCTGAAAAAATGGACTGATGCTTATGCCGCACTCATCCTTTCCGCTGCCCTCATCGTGGTCATCTGCGTGGTCTCCATGCTCATCTTCCCCATGGACAAGAACACCATAGCCGTGCTCACCTGGTTCATGCTTGTAGCTATAATGGCTGGCGGCTGGATTATGTACCGTGCCTCGCCAAAAGAGACCAAGACACACTCTCTCGAAATTAAGTCGCCAGAGCAAGAGATAGGCACCAAACTGTTCAAAGTCATGGTGCCTCTAGCTGGCATCGTTGGGCTGGTGTGCTTAATTGCCGGGGCACCGCTGGGTGTCACCATGTTGTTACTCGCTGTCCTGCTCCTTCCCCCAGGTCTAGCACTGTTTATCGACGACCGGAAAATAGACAAAAGAGATGCCGAGATAGGCGGCTTTCTCAGGTCAGTGGGCAGCATCAGTAAAGCTATAGGTGCCACCATAGCTGAGACGCTGGACAGACTGGACTACAACGCCCTTCACTCTCTTAAAAATCTCGCTCAGAAATTAAAAGCTTCGCTGAGCTTTGGCATCACACCGCAGCTATGCTGGCAGAGGTTTGTTGGCGAAACAGGAAGCGAGACCATCCACCGCAGCGTACGCACCTTCTATGATGGTGTCGAACTCGGTGGCGACCCAGAGGTAATCGGTACCGAATGTGCCGACCTCGCCATGAAGGTCTCTCTGTTGCGAGAAAAAAGGAAAGCAGTGGCTTCGAGCTTTTCCTATCTTTGCATAGTGATGCATACAGCCATAGTAGCGCTGCTTGTAGGCATCTATCAGGTCGTACTCAAATTCTCAGAAGCCCTGCAAACGGCTGGGGAATCAGGTGCTATGGAGGGACTCACCGGTCTGCCCGTGTTCCAGCTTATCCACGATGCCAGTCAGCTTTCTCAGCTTAAACTCATGACTACAGCCCTGATAATCGTACTCACGCTGGTAAATCCTGCAGCAATAAAATTTGTCGAAGGGGGTCACAATTACAAGTACCTTTTCTACCTCAGCATAACTCTGGCGATCTCAGGGCTCTGTCTTCTAGCTGTCCCCTCTATGGTATCCAACGTGTTCGGTTTCATATCCTTAATAAAGTGAGGCTGTGTATGGACTTCTGGCAATTCGGCATTTACATAGTGATACTCAGCGGGGCTTCCTCCCTAGTAATCATGACCATAGTCCTCATGGTGAGAAAAATGAGCCAACATACACCTCCACAGTCTAGAGCTAAAAGTAAAACCACCGCTAACGAGTGGGCACATGCACCATCCAGCAAGGGTACGGCTGCGTCCGCTACACCACCCACACCAAGCCTCACAGAACAAAGCAAGGTCACCCACGAGGAAACAATACAACCGGAACCAGCACAGGAGAGTGCCAGGCTGGATATCACTGAAGAATTGTCGCTGTCAAGCCCGTTGAGCACACCGGGAACAATAGAACCCGCTTTGCTAGGCGGGGCTAGCGTGCTTGAGCCATCAGGAACAATCGAAACGGTGCTGACAGAGGCGAGCAGCGTGGCACCCGAACAAGCCGATGACCAAACAAACGAAGAGTATGACGCAGCAAACAATGAAAACGACGACCCGTTGAGTATCTTCCACATGGAGGATACTCAGGAAAACCCTATCTCTGAACTCAGCGTTTCACTCCCTGATATCGATGCATCAAGTCTGCTCAAGGAAGGCAAGGAGATTTTGAGAATTCTGGGGGTCGAAGCAGAAGAGTACTAAAGTACAGGGGGTTACTATGAACAGACAGGATATTCTCCAACAAAAAGACTTACCATCCAATTTCAGACAGAATCCCCTGCCGCAGAAAAAGCGCCACACTACAACTTCCCTGTTCGGAACCGCTGCGCGCGGTCCCGTGCGCTACTTCTGTTTCGCAATGTTGCTGGCATCATTGCTATTCTCTGCAAGCAAAGTATCTGCTGACAATAGCAAACCGCGCATCAGTGTACTTCCGGGGCAGGGTCCTGTAGGGACCGAGGTCATCGCACAAATATCTGGCTTCCCAGCTAAGACAGGGGTACTCATCGCCGCACGAGAGAAGACTTGCATCGTGCAGAAAACAGTAACAGATAACGACGGCGTTGCCCTGGCAACCTTCAAAATAGCAGAGCAGCCAGCCGGCTGGTGTCAGATATGGGCTTACGACGAGACAAACATAGCTTGGGTAATGTTCACGGTCGTACCCTCGGTCGAACTCAGTAAAACATCCGGGTACGTCGGCGAAGAAGTGTCCGTCAATGCCTACGGCTTGGCTGAAAAAAGAGAGGTTACAGTGTATTTCGACGGGAAAAAGGTGGCAGTAGGACAGACGAACGAAAAAGGCACGGCGAGCGGCCTGACTTTCAAAGTGCCGAAGAGCTGCCGGGGTAAGCACACCATAACAGTCGACGACGGCAAAAACGAGAGCCAGGAGACATCGTTCCTCGTCCACCAGAAGTTCACTATGGCACCCAAAAGCGGGCAGCCCGGCACCGAGGTCACGGTCTCTGGCACTGGGTTCGCTGCCTCCACCGATGTGATCATCTATTTTGACGATAGAGATGTTGCTTTAGCACCCACAGATGACACAGGTAGCTTCACCGCCAACTTTAGGGTGCCTAAAGCTGCCGGAGGAATGCACAGCATCAAGGCTGACGATGGCACCAACCGCTACTATGAGGACTTTGCCATCGAAGCTGCGATAGTGCATAACCCCAAAGAAGGTGCTGTTGGCGAAAAGGTGGTTATCGAGGGTGCCGGCTTTACCCCCAACACACCAGTAACAATCAGTTTCGACAACAAGAAGATCGGGACCACCACCTCTACAAGCGAAGGCTCCTTCATCTTCACCTTCAACGTGCCGTCCTGCCTCCACGGCGAACGGACAATTACCGTGTCGGACGGCTCTGTCACCAGACAGGCTAAGTTTATGGTGGACTCCACACCACCTCCTGTACCTCGCTTGCTTAGCCCATCAGGCGGCTCCCGTCTTACCAGTGTAACCACCTTCGAATGGGAAGAGGTCACAGACGCCAGCGGTGTCAAGTACGTCCTTGAAATAGCAACCGATACAGAATTTTCAAACGTAATTATCTCCGCAAAAAACCTGGCTTCTCCCCGATTTACACTTTCCCAGGAGCAACAAAAGCTACTCAAACCAGCCAAGACCCCCTACGTATGGCGGGTAAGAGCCATCGATGGTGCTTTCAATTCAAGCGATTGGGCTGAGACAAGATCATTCTTCGTCGGAGCCACTGTATCTACCGTGGTGAAAAATATGCCGCCTTGGGTGACTTATTCATTGCTTGGCTTGCTTTTTGCCCTGATCGCCACCTTTTTCTACTACCTTGGCTATATAAGAAACCAGAAACAGAGCGACTATGCTGAATTGACAATTGACGAGCAAACTCCCCAATGGGAGCAATACGACGAGACCAACTACACTGGTAGCAAAAAAATGGGTTACAAATGAACTGAAAAAGGAGTCAGACAATGATGAGCACACGCATCTATCGCAAACTAAAAATTGAGTCCCGGCAATTGAAATGGCTCATCCTGGCTATGGCTGGGACCGTCCTGGCAGCAATACAGATAATGAACTGTGTTTTCTCAGGAAAAGAGCCAATCCATGGTGTGTTTGACTGGGCCTTCGCCATGGCAATAATTGCTGCGCTTGTCATTTTCAGCTTTCAGTATCTGGGTAAAATTCAAGATGAACTGGTAACCAAAGAACAGGAAGCTACCGAGTCCAGGAGAAGTCTGCAACACATAATCGATAACACCGAGGATGCGGTAATGGTATTCGACAAATCGGGAAACTGCACCTTTGCCAACAGAGCTCTGGAAAGAATGAGCGGCTACCCGTTAGATAAACTGACCACAATGAATCTTCACGAGATTCTCACTCCTGAAGACTATCGCTTCCTCATGGATAAAATACAGAACAGCCCTTTGGCCGAGCTTGCCATTTACGATGACTTCTACTGCGCCCTCCAGCGACGGCACGAAGGAAAGGTGCCAGTGAAAATGCATCTCATGCCGGTGAAAAATAGGGCTGGCGATATATCTGGGTTCGAAGCCGTCATCCGCGAGCTCAGAGACCAACATTATGAGACAGAAAGGACACACCAGGAGAGGGAACGTTGTCTCAAGGCTGTTGCCAAAGTGGGACAGATCATGCTCGCCTCGCAAACAGAAATACCATACGGACAAATACTGGAGCTGCTCGGTGGGACTATAGAAGCTACCAGTGCCAGTATAACCCTGCGTAACGGCAGCTCTAACGGCTCAGAAACCCTGATCAAAATAGCTGATTGGCAAAGCCACCACCTTGTCACTGAAACATCTAATGGCGCCTCTCCCTGCGTCACATTCGGCATGGAAGCCCCGCAAAAGGGGCAGATAGCGAACACCATCGCAGCCCCGGCACCCCACAGCCACCACCCACCGGCACTTATCCTGCCCCTGGTCACTTCCGAAGGACCACTGGGATTCATCACCTTTTGCAAGCAGCCAGGAAACGATAAATGGAGCCCGCTCCATATCAATCTATTGCAGACTGCCTCAAGCATGCTGGCTGGAGCCATTGAACGCCAGAGGACGAACAAGCTACTCAAACAACACTTTATCTCCCTGGCCCGGGCAATGGCTGGCTCTCTCTCTTTTATCGACCCATATACCGCCAGCCACCAAGAGCATGTGGCTAGGATGGCACGTCAGATAGGCATAAGACTGGGACTGAACAGCGAGCAATGCGAATGGCTACATTTCGGCGGACTCCTTCACGATATAGGGAAAGCCGCTATCCCTGTTTCAATCCTTTCCAAACCGGGAAAACTAGAAGCAGAGGAATGGGTACTGATAAAGTCACACGTTAAGCGGGGCTGCCAGCTCCTGCAAGAAATCGAACTACCTGAAATAGTAATCAAAATGGTGCTACAACACCACGAACGGCTTGACGGGTCAGGCTACCCCCATGGCGTCTCTGGCGACGAAATCTGCCTAGAGGCACGCATCCTCGCTGTTTGCGACGTGGTTGAAGCCATGGGCTCCCACAGACCTTACCGCCCTGCCTTGCCACTGGAGCAAATACTTTCTGAATTGAAGAGCAACCGTGGGACCAAGTACGACGAACAAATAACAGAATTGATGCTGGAACTGATTACCTCAGATCCGGGATTCATCGTGTCAGACAGCAATTTCAAGGTAGCAACAAGCGCATTACCGGGAAAAACAACCTGATGCTACGAACCAAGGTTTATCTGAGCAATCAGCGCTTTGTCGATATCTCCCGATAAGCGGCAATGGCAAAAGCCACTGCCATGAGTCCAAAAGCCACAGCAATAAGAGGGGTGCCCTGAAACATAGCACCCGCTATGGCACCAAAAAGGGCTGCTACCGTGGCCACTGACCAGATGACCGCCATTTTCCTATTTACCTCCTCTCGGCTGCCCGCAGCACCACAGGTGAAGAGTTCAGGTAACATCTATGCTGCAAAGCTGACTTTGATTACCAGTATACAATAACTGATTGCGTTATGCTAGACTTCACGGAGCAAATCACCGGTACGCGCGGACAAAATGACACTTCTCGCTTATCCGACAGAGGCAATTCACCACATCTGGATCGTAGAGGATATCCCTACACCTCACAATTTCTTCCAGCGCCTCTTCAGGGCTATGCGCCGGACGGTATGGGCGGTGGGAAACCATAGAATCAAAAACATCTGCCACAGCCACTATCCTCGCCTCAAGGATTATCTCGTCACCACGTAGTCCTGTCGGATACCCGCTTCCATCTAACCTCTCATGGTGGTGCAGCACCACCTGAGCAACAGGCCAGGGAAATTCAAGGTTTTTTAGCACGTCATGACCGACCTTGGAATGTGACTTGACAAGGTTAAACTCCTCAGCACTAAGCCTGCCTGGCTTGTTAAGAATCTCGCCTGGAAGGGTTACTTTGCCTATATCATGGACCATGCCCATCACGCAGATACCATCGTTTTGCTGCTCACTTAGCCCAAGCTCTTTGCCTAGAGCGTAAGCTAACTGGGCTACCCTTAGCTGGTGTTCAGCAGTATAAGCGTCCTTCTTCTCACACAGGGTGACCATTGCCCAGATTGCCTTATTCAATACCTTCTGCTCAACGACAAATTCTGGTCCCGTCCTACCCCTTAGGCCCAAAAGCTCCCAACTTCCATCAATAGGACCGCCACCGTTGTCCCGTCCACAAGAGCGAGTCATTTTTCTGTCCTCCACTTACCCTAGATTTCACTACACTTGCATTGCAATACACAGGGCAGCCAAATCTTGCCGCCGAACACAGGCTAAGCAAAAATCCACCTGATTCTACTGACGTGTTTTCTAAGGTAAGGGAACGGCGCAGAAACAAAACAGTTTAGTCGCCTAAGAACAACGACTACAGTGTCTTTTCCACCGGTCTAGAGCCCCAGCTAACCTCTGTCCCACAGTAACAGTCACATCGGACTCCTGAACTGGTTCACCATTTACTGACTCGCCAGCCACTACCACTGTAGCTACTCTACCAGTCCTGTTCTCCACCCTGTCGGCACAAGCTCGGAAACAACCACACAGGATGACCACCACCTCAGCATTGCCCGATGCTGGAGATACCACCTCGAAATCACTAGAGCTCTCCGCAACGGTACGCAAATGGCGTGCTATCCGGCTAAGGTCTACATAGGGATTGCAACAGCCACAGAACTTCAGGGCTACTCGGCATTTACGCAAACAATGGCTCAATTCTTAGCAAACAAACAGAGGTTGCTCGCCTATTTTTGCCAACTTTTCTGCCAGCCGCTTCTTGTGCTCCAGGTTAGCTCGTCTTTCTATCATGATGCGCTGCGCCTGAGGTGAACCAGCACCGTGCATCGATTCCACCAGTGCCGTACCACAGGTCATAGACTCCAGAAGGCGGATGAGCCTTATCCTGGTCTCCGCAGGCACTTCAGCCACACCCCTCATATACTTGTCTACATATTTGCCCACACGGGGGTCTTTCCAGTCATTTTCGGAGGGTGCAGTTGCCAGTATCCCACCGGTAATATCGTGTGCCAGCCTGGCGATTTCATAGATATGGCGGGTGACATTGAGCTTGGTGACATTCGCCAGCAGCGGGTCGGCCATATACGAACCAGCAGGCAGAGCATATCCCTGACAGGAACAGGCAATGGAGCAGCAATACAGCGTCTCAGCAAGATGCACCATCTCCACAATCTTGTCCCTCACATGCGAAGCTCTGTCCGTCCCTTGAACCTGTGCCAGTGCATATGTGGCACCGATGAGGGCATCGGCGAGCCCGGTCTTGCAGCCGCCATAGTTTTGCCGGTGGGCAGTGGCAAACCTCTCCACAAGTTCATAGGCGAACTCATACTCCCCACACATGAACACATGCTCCCAAGGGACAAAAACATTATCAAAAACAATTAGCGCCTCACCACCGACCATACCGTAGTCCACATTTCCCTGGTCCAAGAAACATTGACATTTGCGCGTGTCGTTCGTCTGACGCCCGAAGATGTGGATCACCCCCGGCGTGTCCACCGGTACGTAGAAACAAACAGCATAATCGGCATCCTCCTGCTTCATAGCCGCAGTGGGCATGACCAGATGCCCATGGGAATTTACTGCTCCGGTGATATGCATTTTGGCACCACTCACCACAACGCCATCGCTCTTTCTTTCCACTACATGGACATACACATCAGGGTCTCTCTGCTGGCTGGGTGAAAGGCGCCGGTCCCCCTTAGGATCTGTCATTGCCCCGGATATCATAAGGTCCTCAGACTGCACCTTCTTGAGAAGCTCGATAAATCTTCTATGGTACTCCGTCCCCTTTTTCCGGTCTATTTCATAAGTGACTGAGTACACCGCATTCAGCCCATCATGCCCTACGCACCGCTGAAAGCAGCTTCCTGTCTGCTGACCAATGGCACGTAGCATCTTCACCTTCTTCACCAGATCATCGTGACTGTGATGTATATGGGTAAAACGGTTCACCTTCTCGCCAGTAAGATGCGAGGTGGCTGTAAGCAGCTCTTCAAACTCGGGAGCTAAAGCCATGTCATAGGTCAAGGCCGCTGCATTTACATGTGGAGCAAAAGCCGGATGGTCCACAACGCTGTCAATCTTCTCACCTAAGTAGTAAACCTCTGGTCTCAGCTTCCTCAAGCTCTCCCTATACTCCTTGCCGCTTTTCACAATCGCACCTCCTGAGCCAAGTCTATTTCTGCAACGTCTACCTCTGTAACAGTCGACGATGCCTCACCAGTTTTTCCCAACCTTATCTTAACTTCAGGGCATTCTATCACGCTGCCTTCTATATCATTTTGAAACTTAAAAGTCAACACCCTCTACTGTATTCTATTCCCGCTCTTGCCATCACAGTCCACATTAGGCTACAATTCTGGCACCGAGTTTACAAATGTCTCATAGCAACCCTGAGATCGAAGCCCGGGCAAAGGAAATCCTCTCCACGATGACGGTCGACGAGAAGGTAGCCCAGATGGGCTCTGTATGGAGTTTCGAACTGCTGGACTCGGGCAGTTTTTCTACAGAAAAAGCAGAAGCCCTAATCAAAAATGGCATCGGGCACGTGGCAAGACCTGGGTTTGGTACCGGACTGGACGCCCGACAGCTTGCCCACTTTAACAACGAGCTACAGGAGTTTCTTACCAAAAACACCCGGCTTGGTATCCCGGCAATAGTCCACGAAGAATGTCTCAGCGGCTTCATGGCAAGAAAAGCCACAATTTTCCCACAAATGATCGGCATCGCCAGCTCTTGGGACCCAGACCTGCTGGAGAGGATCGCTACCATAATCAGGACACAGATGAGGGCAGCCGGAGTCCACCAGGGTCTGGGGCCAGTTCTGGATGTCGCCAGAGACCCTAGGTGGGGGCGGATTGAAGAAACCTTCGGCGAAGACCCCTATCTGGTAGCTATAATGGGAACGGCGTACGTGAAAGGGTTGCAGGGTGACAACCTGGAAAGAGGCGTCATCGCCACACTTAAGCACTTCGTCGGCTATGGCATGCCGGAAGGCGGGCTAAACTGGGCACCTGCCACTATCCCCGAACGCATGCTGAGAGATGTGTACCTGCAACCGTTCAAAACAGTCATCGACAAAGCGGGACCCCTGTCAGTGATGAATGCTTACAACGAAATAGACGGCATTCCTTGCGCCGCCTCCAGGTTTCTGCTCACAAAGACATTGCGATACGAATGGGAATTTGAGGGTACAGTGATATCAGACTATTACGCCGTGGAGAATCTACACACCTATCATCGCGTCGCTTTCGACAAAGCCCATGCAGCCCGACTAGCACTGGAGGCTGGCATCGATGTGGAGCTCCCCAGAGCAGACTGCTATACGACACTGGTAGAGCAGGTACAAAGAGGGGACATCCCCCAGACCCTGATCGACATGGCTGTCCTCCGAATACTGAAGCTAAAACTGCGGCTCGGCCTCTTTGAGAACCCTTACGTTGACACTAACAGCGTCGCAAAAACATTCGACCTAGCAGAGCACCGACAGTTTGCCCTGGAGGCTGCTCGCAAGGGTATCGTCCTTTTGAAGAACGATGGCAACATCCTCCCTCTGAGAAAAGACATCGCGACGATCGCCGTCATAGGTCCCAGTGCAGACAGTAGACGGAACTTGCTCGGAGACTATACATACCCGGCACACATGCCGCTCATCGATATGTTTATGCCTCGCAACGACGCTCCTCACAGCACAGATGACATTTTAGAGGAGGTAGCACCCCACATAGTGACAGTCCTGCAGGGTGTGACGGCAAAAGCGGGACCAATGACCAGAGTCCTCCACGTCAGAGGTTGTGAGACCAATGACACTGCAAAAAACGACTTCGAAGAGGCAATAGCTGCGGCAAGGGCTGCGGATGTGGCTATACTGGTGGTCGGGGGTAAGTCAGGGCTAACACCCGACTGTACCTGTGGAGAAATGAGGGACAGTGCTATTCTCACCCTGCCTGGTGCTCAGGAAGAACTTGTTGAAGCGATCTACCAGACCGGCACACCAATAGTCCTCGTAGTGGTGAACGGAAGACCGCTTACTTTAGGCTGGATCAAGGAAAAGATACCAGCGATTATAATGGCATGGCTTCCCGGAGAAGAAGGAGGTAACGCCATCGCCGATGTCCTCTTTGGTGATTATAACCCCAGCGGAAAACTCCCCGTTACCTTTCCTCAGACATCGGGACAGATACCACTGTACTACTCCCACAAACCCTCGGGAGCAAGATCGCAACTCTGGGGCGACTATGCAGATTTGAGCACAGCCCCCGCTTTTGAGTTCGGCTATGGCTTGAGCTATACCTCCTTTCAATTTGCCAAACTGCAAATAGAGCCAACCAAGGTTCCGAAAGACAGCACAGTTAGGATAACCTTTGACATCACCAACTCTGGAGAAAGAGCAGGTGAGGAAATAGCACAGCTCTACATCAGTGATGTGTTCGCTAGCGTCACCAGACCAGTAAAAGAACTGAAGGGCTTCAAACGCATAGCCTTGGAACCATCGGAAACTAGGACAGTGATGTTTGAGCTCCCCGTCGCCAGCCTTGCCTTCCATAATGAGCACATGCAGCATGTCGTAGAACCAGGTACCTTCGAGGTGATGGTGGGACACTCATCGACACAAATATCCCTAAAAGGGCAATTCGAGGTGGTCGGATAAGACCACCGGAGAGAAGAGAGTTGATGATGCAGGCAAAACCAAAGGTCTTGTTAACTGAGACCGAAATCAGACAGGCGGTGATTAAATTAGCCGCCGATATAAGGCGAGACTACGAAGGCAAAGCCCTCCTTCTCATCGGCATATTAAAGGGTTCGTTTATCTTCCTAGCCGACCTCGTCCGTGAACTTGGGCTACCGGTGGAAATAGACTTTATAAAACTCTCCAGCTATTATTCCGGTACAGAGACTTCGGGCAAAGTAAAGGTTGAACTCGGACTGAAAACAGAGGTAAAAGGGAGACACGTACTCGTCGTTGAGGATATTGTCGACACTGGCACAACCGTTTCTTTCGCGCTGGGCTACCTAAAAAGAAAAGGACCTGCATCTCTGAAACTCTGCGTCCTGGTAGACAAGCCAGCTCGACATCGTGTACCCATACACATAGACTACCTTGGCTTCACCATACCTGACAGATTTATCGTAGGGTACGGAACCGACTGGAACGAAAAATTCCGTTACCTGAAGGACATCTGCTACATTGAGTAGAGGGTGGAAAAGTTGAATCTGAGCAAACTTGTCTCTGTTGCCCGCGGGGATGCCCCGGCAGACTTGGTGCTAAAGAATGCCAAGATAGTAAACACCTTCGTCGGCATAATAGAAGAGGGCAACATAGCTATTGTTGGTGACAGGATAGCAGGCATCGGAAATTACACAAAAGCACGAAGGGTGATCGACCTCAAAGGCATCTATGTGGCTCCCGCCTTAATAAACGGACATGTCCACATCGAAAGCTCAATGCTCCATCCAGCATCCTATGCCCAGGCAGTTGTGCCCAGAGGTACTACCACCGTGGTCACCGATTTGCACGAAATAGCCAACGTGGCTGGACCCAGAGGACTACAATTTGCCACAGAATGGGCAAAAAGACTCCCCTTGGACATGTTCTTAATGGTGCCGTCATGTGTGCCGGCTACCGATATGGAGACAAGTGGCGCCACTCTCACCGCCAGCGATGTCAGAAAAGCCCTGAAACTACCGAATGTGCTCGGCCTTGGCGAGATGATGAACTTTCCCGGCGTCATCGCTGGAAACAGGCAGGTCACCGACAAGATCGTTGCTGCAAAGGACCGTGTTATCGATGGTCACGCCCCCAGTGTGACCGGCAAGCAGCTCAACGCCTACCTTGCCGCCGGCATACGCTCTGACCACGAATCGACCTCTGTCGAGGAAGCCAGAGAGAAGTTGCGGCGCGGGATGTATTTGATGATCAGAGAGGGCTCTTCTTCAAAAAACCTCTCTGAGCTGCTACCACTGGTCACAGACAAAACTTACAGAAGGTGCTTCTTTGTTACCGATGACCGCACTTGCACTGACCTGCTGCTTCAGGGTGACATGGATGCCGTGGTCAAAAGGGCGATAAGATTGGGGCTAGAACCTGTCCGCGCTGTGCAACTAGCCACCATAAACACCGCCGAATACTTCAGACTTTACGATCGCGGTGCCATTGCACCTGGCTATATTGCCAACTTGATAACCACAGCCGATTTGTCGCAGCTAGAAGTGGAGATGGTCTTCTACAAGGGACAACTTATAGCCAAAAATGGCGAGTTCTTGCTGCCATCCGTTGAAATTACGGAAGGCGACTTAACAGATACCGTCCACATAAAGCCGTTCGATATCGAGGCACTAAGACTGACCACAAATGAGGAAAGCTTTCCAGTAATCGAAATAGTCCCCGAGCAGATAACCACCAAGAAAAGGGTCGAAAGGGTCAAGAAACAGGATAGCTCCGTTATACCTGACCTGGAAAAAGACATCCTCAAGCTGGTAGTTGTAGAAAGACACAGGGCTACAGGTAATATCGGAAGAGGATTGGTCAAAGGGTTCGGACTAAAGCAGGGAGCGCTGGCTTCGTCCATAGCCCACGACTCCCATAATATTATAGCTGTAGGCACAAATGACTATGACATCTTTGTAGCTATAAAGGAAATAGAAAGAATGCACGGCGGGCTGGCTGTCTGCGCCCAGGGGAAGAAGCTGGCTTCACTGCCGCTGCCAATCGCCGGCCTGCTATCACCAGAACCGCTTGCTACAGTGGTGAACAGATTCAGTAACCTGGAGAAGACCGCTGCTAGCCTGGGTAATTTACCACCAGCCCCCTTCACATTGCTCTCCTTCCTGGCACTGCCGGTGATCCCCGAGCTAAGACTGACCGACAAAGGGCTGGTAGACGTTCTAGAGTTCAGGCTAATTGAATAATTCACGTTAATTCAATTAAGGCCGTCGCTTCGCTACAACCGCGGGCTGCCCCGCTGATTGTCCAAGCTCGCCTCCAGGGACAGGAATGGAGCAAGCCAACCTACTTCACTTTTTTCAAACTGGCTATTAGCTCGTCAACACTCACCGCCGCCAGGGTCATCGTTTGGAGTGTACCCCTCGATCCCAGCTCCACAGCAACTCGGCTCACCGTCTCATTATTGGGAGCCTCCAAGATGTTCACAAAATCATAGGGCCCCAGCACAGCGTATTGGGCAAGCACTTTAACGCCCATAGCCTCGACTTCCCTGTTGACCTCCTTGATGCGATCCGGGTGTTCCTTTATAGTCTTTCTGCCCTCGTCGGTAAGAGTTGTCAGCATAACATAGACCGGCATCTTTCCACCTCCCCTTCATTATTTGTTTTTAGCTGCCTACACTTCCTGCCCCTGAAGCGCCTTCTTTAATTCTATCAGTTTACCGCCATGATTAGAATATCCCAACGAATTCCTGACAAAGAAAAATAGACATCGCCGCTGAGCTGAAAAACAAGGCCCTCAGCCTCAGGATACAGTAAGAAAAGAGAGGAAAAAATATCCAGTCTAAGCAGGTTTCTGGGCTCCTGTCCGTCCACTCCGTGCCAGAACCCTGATTGCTTCAAGTAAGTCTTGGCGGCGGCAGTCTTTGGTCAGATACCAGCTCGCTCCAGCCTCCAGCGCCGAGCCTACATAATCACCGTAGACAGTAAGGAACAGAACCTTTACATCGGGCAGGTCCTTCTTGATACGGCGTGTTGCCTCGGTGCCGTCCATGCCTGGCATATGCGCATCCATCAATATCACATCGGGAAGCAGTTTTCCTGCTTTTGCCACAGCATCCAGACCGTCCACAGCTTCCCCAACCACTGTCATATCAGCCTGGGGGTCGAGTATGCTTTTCAGCCCTTCTCGCACCACTTCATTGTCATCCACTATCAATACTTTTATCTTCTCCATTTTTACCCCCTGAAGTGTGAAATTGCCATTCAGTGCCACCACAAGTGTATCGACTGTGCCCAGATATAACAATCAGCATACAAGACAGTTTGAACATAATGAAAAAGGCTGACCCGGGGTCAACCTTTACTACTACCGTAGACTCGGACTAAAGTATGACCTACAGCCGGATGATGCCCCTCCTAAGCGCCTCCGTTACCGCTTCGGTGCGGTCATTAACCCCCAGCTTTTGAAATATATTGCTTATATGGGTCTTGACCGTGCTTTCAGAAATAGAAAGCTGGGCGCTTATCTCCTTGTTAGCGGCACCCTTAGCCATTAGCTGCAATATCTCTAGCTCCCGCTCGGTAAGTTGCTCCCCGGATGGTGCCCTGCGGGACAACTCCGCAAACCGGTCAATCAACTTGGATGCTACCACAGGCTGGATAAGGGACTCGCCTTTATAGACCGCCCTTATCGCTTTGAACAGCTCTTCCCTAGGAGCGTCCTTAAGCAAGTAGGCTCGTGCCCCAGCCTCTATACCACTAAAAATGTACTCATCATCGCTGTATGTGGTAAGGATTATAAACTTTATATCGGGGTCTGTTGACTTTATTTGCCGCATCGCCTCAACGCCGTCCATCTCAGGCATCCTGAGGTCCATAAGCACCACATCCGGCTTAAGTCGCCTAGCCATATCCACCGCCTCAACGCCATCCTTTGCTTCTCCGACCACCTTGAAATCAGGCTGCCGACTGAGCATAGCAAACAGACCTTCCCGTACTACCGGATGGTCATCAGCAATCAGAACTTTGATCTGCTCCACTGCTCGTCTCCTGAAGAGGAACTATAACCCTAACCATTGTCCCTTTGCCGCTCTCACTCAATACCTCAAAATGACCGTTGATACTCCGAGCCCTTTCCCTCATACTGATCAGTCCGAAAGTACCGCGCCTTCTCACCTCATCCTCGGAAGGCACCCTTGCTTCGAAGCCTTTGCCGTTGTCAGACACCACAAGTTCCACCGCCCTCTCGTCAAACACCAACCTCACCCTCACCTCACTAGCCTCAGCATGTTTTCTAACGTTTGTCAGTGCCTCTTGACATATGCGCAAAAGCGCCGCCTCCACCTCAGCCGGTATACCGCGTCTGGCACCTATTACCTCAAAACTTGTCCTGATACCAGATACCTGGGTGAACTTGTCCACCTCCTGCTTCAATGCCTCATAAAGGGGGGACTGCTCCAGAGCCTGCGGACGCAGATTCCATACTGAACGCCGCGCCTCAGCCAGGCTTTTGCGTGCTAGGCTTTTGGCCTGGTTAATATGACGCTCCGCTGCCGCCACATCCTCGCCCAGAGCTTGCTCTGCTGCCTCCAGCTGCATAATAATGCCGCTGAACCCCTGCGCCAGTGTATCGTGTATCTCCCTTGCCATCCGGTTTCGCTCCTCCATCACAGCTATCTGCCGCGTCTCCTCATAAAGCCGCGCATTCTCAATAGCTATAGCAAGCTGGTCAGCCAATGTCTGGGCGGTAAACAAGTCGGCTTCGCCAAAAGCATCAACCTCTGTGCTCTCGATATCGAGGACACCTAAAACTTTATCCCCCAACTTTACCGGCACAGCCAACTCCGACTTGATATCTCTTAGCGCCTCCACAGCCTTGTACCGGGGTTCCTCACTGATATCATTCGCTAGGATCGGCTCTCCTGTCTGCGCCACCCAGCCCACTATACTTGACCCACCCACCTCTAATGGTATCTCGACTGGTATTATAGCCTTCTGACCCCCCAAACAGAGGGCTTTTAGTACAAGTCCCCCCGATTCTGGGTCGAGTAGGAAAATATTAACATTGTGATAGTTAAAAGTCTCGCGGAGCAGATTTCCGACATAGGGGAGCAGCTCATCAAGCTTGACCACAGAACTTATTTTACGGCTAACTTCGTTTATGGTGCGGAGTTGCTCAGCACGTAACCTCTCCTGTCTCGTCCTCTCCTCAACCTTCCGCTCCAGGTCGGCATAGGACTCCTTTAAAGCCATGGTCATGGCGTTGAACTGCTCAGCTAGCTGCTGAATTTCATCCCCGGTCTCAACCTTGATTTTGTAGTCAAGTTCCCCCCTGCCCACCACCTCAACACCTTTAGTTAATGCCAGAATCGGTCTGGTTATCGCCCGCGAGAGCAACACGATCACCACCACTGCAAACAGCACCATAACCGAGAACGCGATGATGAACACTAGTTGCGCTTTCTGGACCTGCCTATCAACATATTGGGAGGTCTCCTGCACAGCTTGAGCAATCTCCTCTTTGAACTGCTCTGCTGGTGAGGAGTACTCATCAATATAGGTGACCGCTGCCACCACTAGACCAGTTGTGCCCACGGGTACACAATGCATGTATTTCTGCCGCTTCTCCCCAGACTCATCCGCCCACTCGTAATAGCCCGAAGCTTCTCCGAGAAAACTCCGCTCCACAATCGACGAAAAATATATTGGCTCACCACCCACTTTAAGCAGATTGACTCCCACCATTCTTACCTCAGGATGAAAATAGACCACACCCTGCCTGTCATAGACAAAAGTATAACCAGTGAGCCCGACCTGTTGTACAGCTATCTTGCTCACTTCAGGATT
This sequence comes from uncultured Dehalococcoidia bacterium, assembly GCA_937975645.1. Taxonomy (GTDB): domain Bacteria; phylum Chloroflexota; class Dehalococcoidia; order GIF9; family UBA5629; genus CALJTV01. The sequence goes on from CALJTV010000005.1 coordinate 26,242, forward strand.
GTTTCTCAGCATTGAAATATCCAGCAAGGGGTGCTCTTGCAGAAAAAGCACTAACTGGTTGGCAGTGTACCATGCCCGCCTTTGAACCAACCGCCTGCCCAGGTCCTCCAGCGCAAAGATACTGCGCTGCGTCACCTCGTCCGCCGTGGTCATGCTCTGCTCTTTTACTAAATAGCTAACCTCGTAAATGGTGCGGAATGCCAGCGAACTGGTCACCCCCAAAGATACGAACGCCAGTGCCAGAAAGGGGATAAGTATCTTAGACCTGATGCCGAACCTTATCCTCGCCCTTCGTCCACCCTCGTCCAGAAAGCGGTCTAACATCACCTATATAGCACCTCTATCAAACCTGTGTAACCATCCCTCCCGAATCGACGATTACTGATCGACAGCACCAGTGCCCTTCGCCGTCCACAGTGGCTGAGTGGCAAACGACTCACCAGCCAGCTTTGCCCTCAATGTCTCCACCAGCCCCTTGATCGGTAACCTGATCTGCGCCATGCTGTCCCGCTCACGGATGGTAACCTGATTGTCTTCAAGCGATTGGAAGTCTATGGTCACACAAAAAGGCGTACCGATCTCGTCCTGCCGGCGGTACCGCCGCCCTATACTCTGCGCATCATCATACTGCGTCATAAAGTAACGGCGTAGCTCTCCGTAGATTTCCTTTGCCAACGGTACCAGCCTCTCATTGCGACTTAGCGGTAGCACCGCCACTTTTATGGGAGCAAGGTCTCTGTGCAACCTCAATATCACCCTTTTCTCACCCTCAACCACCTCCTCGTCATAAGCATCGACAAGAAAGGCGAGCGCCGAGCGATCGACACCCGCCGAAGGTTCGATCACATAGGGTATATAACGCTCGCCAGTCTCATCATCGAAATAACTTAAGTCCTTTCCACTTTGCTGCGCATGCTGCCTCAAGTCAAAGTCACCCCTGTTGGCAATCCCTTCGAGTTCCGCCCAGCCCATAGGGAACAGGTACTCAATATCATAGCAGTCTTTAGCATAGTGGGCTAATTCCTCCTTTGCATGTCGGCGCAGGCGTAAGTTCTCTGGCTTTATCCCCAAACTCAAATACCAGTTGAACCGCTCATTTACCCAGTACTCAAACCAGTGCTCATCCGTCCCCGGCTTTACGAAATATTCAATCTCCATCTGCTCAAACTCTCTGGTGCGGAAAATGAAATTGCCCGTGGTAATCTCATTACGGAACGACTTTCCAATCTGCGCAATACCAAACGGCAATTTCTTGCGTGACGTCGTCATGACATTCTCAAAATTTACAAAAATACCTTGAGCCGTTTCTGGTCGTAGATAGATCACATGAGCATCATCCTCCACAGGACCCATAAATGTCTTGAACATCAAGTTAAACATCCTGGGCTCTGTAAGTTCGCCACCACAATCGGGGCATCGCTTGCCATTCAAGTCAGTGGCGCGCCACCTCAGGTGACACACTTTACATTCCACAAGTGGATCAGAAAACCCAGCAACATGTCCGCTGGCAACCCAGACCTGAGGGTGCATCATTATGCTGCTGTCCAGCCCCACAATATCATCCCTCTCCTGCACCACCGCACGCCACCAAGCATTTTTTATGTTCCTCTTGAGCTCTACACCTAAGGGACCATAGTCCCAGCAACTCCCCAGCCCACCGTAGATTTCACTGCTCTGAAAAACGAATCCCCTCCGCTTGCACAGGGAGACCACCTTTTCCATATCTACCTTACACTGCTCGGGCACTTTGACCTCCTGCAAACACTTACCACAGCTTATCAACTTTATGTAATCGTGTCAAAAGGTGGTTAAGAAGCTGTTAATAAACCCCAGTCTTTGGTGCGACACATAGCAAGGTGTTGACATTCCTGCTAGAATTAGCTTGATGAAAATTGAGCACAAGCTTATAGTCATCTTCCAGACCATCCTGCTAGCTGCCATTATGTGTTGCCCACTCAGTCTATCATGCTACCGCCCAGAACCTGTGATGCCCGTTTCCCCACCTACTCCCCCACCACAGGAAGACATCACCCCACCGGAGACAACCCTGATAAGATTCCCAGCAGAAAACATCGGCATTAACGAGGTGACCTTTGAATGGAAAGGTAACGACGATATCACATCGACCTCAGAACTGACATTCTCCTTCTTCCTCGAAGGACACGATACCGACTATACACCCTTCACCACAGACACTTCCAAGACCTATACGGGACTCCACGCTGGTAAATATACATTTTATGTAAAGTCACGAGATCTAGCAGGCAACATAGATCCAACTCCAGCAACAGTTACGTTCGTGGTCGAGACTCCGAAGTCAGAGCCAGATAAAGAGGCAGCCTTTGTGCCAGTCCCCAGTCCCATCCTCATAGTTCCTGGAGCTGACGTCAATCGCATCGCCGTCACCTACAATAATATAGTCTATGCCGTTGATTCCACCAACTCCCGACTGTACAAATCTGAGCCTGGTGGCATAGGCTGGAAAGATATCTCGGGGGCACTCGGTGCCGCACCGGCATGGATCGATCTTGCTATAGCACCTGATGACTATAACATCATTGCAGTGGTCACAAATAGCGGCAGAGAAGTGTACATATCCACAAACGGCGGCGCCAGCTTTGGGAGCACCGCATTGAACAACAAACTGGTTGGTGGTGAGCAAGTGACCTGCATCTCTATTTCCCCACAATATGGCAATAACCGCTGGGAGGTAGCAGTTGGAACTTCGACAGGCTTTGGTAATGGACGGGTATGGGTAAACCAAGTCGCCGGCTTCCCCAGTGGCTGGTATGATATGAGCAGTGGCGCCACAGGCTGGCTACCACCACCGATAACGGGTGCCGACGTTTTCGCGGTCAGATATTCGCCCAACTTCGCTGTAGACGGCACTTTGCTCGCTATTGTGGCTACCACCCCACCCTCAGACGACGTCTATCTCTACATCGGCAGCCGGGATCTTGGTGACAAACTGACAAAATGGAACACCCTTTCTGGTTACCCTGTGGAAATCTGCGGGTCGAACCAAGATAGCCCTGGCACCCCTCTCAGGTACGCTGACATAGCCCTGCCAGCAGACTACTCCGGGACAACCCCGTGGCACCGCCATGTATATATCTCCTGGAGCGACAACCCACCGGCCACACCCAGTTTCGGCAACCCAAACGACGGCGTATACCGCGTGGATGACACCGTCTGCTACCGCATTCTTACCAGCCCGGACGCTATATGCAGCTTAGCACACTACGGGACTTTCACTAGAGGCAAACTCCTTGCCGGCGCTGTATCGAGTACACAAACAGAGATATTCCGGGGACCTCAGACCTATTTTAGCGCTGACCCTTACTCGACCTGCCCCACCTGGCAAAAAAGTCGGAAACCGCCCACAGGTCCAGGACAGGCGAGAGTAGCCTGGTCCCCCGATGGCAACGTCGCTTACTGCGGTACCAGCTCCACCAGCGGCGGCTATCATGACCAGAGCGCCTTCTCAGTAAGCACCAACAACGGGCTAACGTGGAACCAGACAGGGCTGATAGACTTCTAAGCTTGACATGCGGCAACAAGTGCCCCATAATTTCTCCTTAGCATGACCAAGGCAGTGTTCTTCGACTTCTACAACACCCTCGCCACCCACCAGCCACCACGTGAAAGGGTCTATGCCGACATCTGTAAAGAACTACTGGGCATCGACGTCGAGCTTAAGAGACTGTTTACCTCTTTATCCGAAGCTGACATCTACATGCGCCAAGAGACCAGCCGTTTGCCCATGGACAAGAGGTCTGAGCAGCAAAAGCTGGACTTCTACATCGAATACGTCACCCGAATCCTCAAGGGGGCTGGAGCGAATATCAACCGGGATACCGCCGTGCGAATAATCCCCGGACTGCAGAAGCGAAGGTGGGAACTTAAGGTTTGCGATGACACGGTGCCAGCGCTGGAGCAACTGAAAAGACATGGTCTGATAATAGGGCTCATCTCCAATGTTATCCAGGATATGGACAGCACCTTCACCCGTCTTGGTCTCCAGCCATATCTCGACATCAAGGTCACTTCAGGAGAGGTAGGGTGCGATAAACCGGAGCCTGAGATATTTCTAGCGGCTCTAAAGAAGGCGGATGTGCTCCCTGGAGAAACAGTCTATGTAGGCGACCAGTACGAGATAGATGTGGTCGGCGCCCGCGCTGTCGGTATGCAAGCCGTGCTTATCGACAGGAACGACTATTTCCCAGAAATAACAGACTGCCCCAGAATCAAAAGCCTCACCCAGGTGGTAGAATACATCACATAGAAGCAAACTACTTCAGCGTAATTTAGCTACATAGCCCCCCATGGGTACCCCCAGTGAATCAGCTACAGGCTGACACTTGGCTTTGAGACAATATAAAACCCTGCCCTCTGCAGGCAATTCTGAAAGCGATTCCCAGTACCCCATCCCCTTAGCTAGTACCAGGTCAGCACTAGCAAACTCTTTTGTGAACTCAGCAGATGCTAGAGCCATATCTATACCCGGCGTAGCTGTGCCTGTGGTGATTATTTCACCCAGCTCAACCTCAAGCCCCAGCTCCCTCACATCGTCCAGAGTGGCATCGTTCTGTACTGGCGCCCCCTTGACTACATAGACCACTCGCACACGCTGTCTCAGCCACCTGACCAGAGGTAAGTCAAACAAGAGTTCACCAGCATTGTCAGCAAGGTAGAGAAGTTTCCTTACGCCCATTAGCCTGTCCGCAAACTCCCGCGAGTCATCGATGACAAATTCCACCTTTTGACTCGCTGCCGCCTTTACTTCGTCAACCGGTCTAAAGAAGTCCATACTGTTGCCCAAAACAGCAAACTCAAGACAACTATGAAAATCGTCGCCGTTCACATGTGCCTGCGCCACGATGTCCCTTGCCACAGCCATTTCCCCCTTTTTCATCCTACTATAGGGATCGGGGTTCCCAGTGACCCGCTTGACCACGTCGTGGATCTGGGCAGCGATGGCAATGGTGACCTTCTCCTGCGAAAAATTCCGCCTCAGGACTTCCAAGCCCTCCCTGATAGCAGCCTTCCTGACCACCCTACTATCGCTTGCTAGCTCAGCCGCCTGATAGACCAGTCTCTCCAGACAGGAATAACATTCCGCCGCAGCTTTCATATTGCCAGATGGACATTGTAGAAACAGAGGGCTACTGATTTCAACTAGAACATTATCTTAAGAACTCTCGCACAAGGGCTTTGCCAGCCCCTCAACTAGCTGATACAATATCAAAGATGACCCAGGGGCATAACCTGTTAGCCGTCTCAGGCAAAACAACAGATAGGGCAAGCCTAGCTGCAAGTGTACTTATCGGCGTGGTCTTCCTTGCCTCAGGAAGCGGCAAGTTGCTTGCCCCGCACGAGGCACCCGGACAGGTTGTCGACTTGATCAGTGCCATAGTCCCGCAGGCACTTCTCACACCATATGTGCTCCACTTCTTGTACAACATCCTTGTGCCATATATACTCCCCAGCGCCGAACTCGTCCTCGGCATCATGCTGCTCATCGGCGCGGTGCCCCGTCTCGCAGCTACCCTGACCACCCCCCTGGCAGTGGCTTTCGCCTCGACAAATATCTGGGCGCTATCGCGTGGCAATTACCCTACCTGCGCCAGTTGCTTCGGTATCTGGGAAAATATCTTCGGTCACCTCACACCCCTACAATCGCTCATCATCGATATCGTCCTGCTTCTACTCGCCCTAGCAGTAATCTTTTTCCACCCTGGCACCTTTCTCTCGAGCCGCAAAAGGTTCTCCGCAGCAGCTTCCAAAAGTAAACTCTGGCTACACACCCTGCGCCTGAACTTCAAACAATACGGCGTACGCCAATCAGCCATTATGTATTTAACAGCTTTAGGCAGCAAGACCAGACAAGTATGGAAGACTATCACCAGGGACTGGCGTGTGGCATCCGTTACTATCGCTGCATTTTTTGCCATAGCAGGCTTGGCTTCCTACTTCTCCGCCCTCAATCTGGTGCCCAGGGTAGAGGGTGTCAACATTTCCGAGATCTCGGACTCGTCCGCATTTGTTAATATTACACTGAACAAGCCAAGGATAGTGACCCTCTCACTTTACGACGACCACAGCAACCAGACAGGGGTCTGGACAACGACAGTGCCTGAGACTCAGCATGGGGTCATTCTTGAGGGTCTTCTGCCAGCTACAAAGTACCACTTCAAAATAACTATCGAAGGTATGCGGCAAAGCCCAACAGCATATTATTTCACCACCACACCCCCCAAGGAACCACCACTAATATCTCAGATTACTGTCCTGCATGTAGGTGATACCAGCGCTACTATAACCTGGAACACCAACCGCCCAACGACCACCGAGATCGTTTACTGGTCAGCCGGCTCCAGCGAGCAAAGACAGGTAGTGGGCAACGACCTCACAACACAGCACGAGCTCACCCTAACTGACCTTTCTTCAGAAAGCACCTACTACTTCAGAATAAAAGCCACGGATGCTTACGGTCAGGACTTCATGGCTGAAGAAGATGGTGTATTCTCGCTAGGTATAGCACCTGAGGTGACAAAGCGTGCCCCGGACTTTACTTTGCCCTCTCTCGACGGCGATGCTGTACACCTGAGTGAGCTCAAGGGCAAAGTAGTCATGCTCAACTTCTGGAGCATGTGGTGCCCAGCATGTCGAAAGAAACTGCCCGTCATTCAGGAGGTTGTCAATAAGTCCATCCCGGAGACAGTAGTACTGAATATCCATCTAGGAGGGCGGGAAGAGACCATCAAGAACTACCTCGAAAGCCAGGGCTTAGACCTTACCGTTCTTCTCGACAAAGACGGCAGTGTCCAAAACATTTACAATGTAGTCGAGACGCCTACGGTGTATATCCTTGACCGCGCCGGTATTGTCCGTTTGAAGAACCCTAGGTTCACCAGCGCCGCTGAGCTAGCCATCACCATACGGAAGGTGCTCGATAGTCCTGCCCTCATCGGCGCTAAGGTAGCTCCAGGACAATAGGTAAACACATACCGTCCCCCAATGCTCGTCCTAGCATAATCACAGACTATACACCGCCATTGCCTCACGCCGTGCAGCCAGACAAGAGAAGACTACACACCGGCAACGCTTTAAGCCACCATCGGGGATTATGCTAAAATTAATCGCAAGGGACAAGTCATGCCTGCAAACTTACCGCCGCAATATTTCGAGGCTGAAAAACAATACCGGCAGGCTAAGACTCCAGAGGAAAAAATTGAGGCTCTGGAAGCCATGCTTGCGGTCATGCCCAAACACAAGGGCACAGACAGACTGCATGGCGAACTGCGCAGGAAAATAGCTAAGTTCACCGAGGAGGCGGAACGAAAGGCTGCTATCAGCCGCGCCAGCTTCTACATAAAAAAGGAAGGGGCTGGACAGGTAGCACTCGTCGGTCTCCCCAATTCTGGCAAATCAAAGCTCCTCGCTGCCGTAACCGATGCCACACCTGAGATCGCGGATTACCCCTTCACCACCCAAACACCAAACGTCGGCATGATGAAGTTTGAGAACATCCAGATTCAGATAGTTGATACACCACCGATAACCTCCCGTGGTTCAAGAATCTGGCTGAACAACATTTTTAGAAATGCCGACCTCCTCGCCATCGTCATTGACCTCGGCGATGAGACAGCATCCCAAATCGACACCGTCCTCAGTGAATTAGAAAGGATCGGCATAGTACCCCCAGACTCCCCCATCCAAGGTACCGTAGGTAAACGCCAGAAGAAAATGTTGCTCATCGGAAACAAGATCGACCTCAACGCTGCTGCACTCCGTTGGGAGCAAATAAAAAAACGCTATCCCAACATGCCCAGCATCTCTATCTCAGCGGCATATGGTAGCAACCTGGAGGAATTCAAGAAAACCGTTTTCAATACGCTGGAAATCATCCGGGTCTACACCAAAGCACCGGGCAAGAAGCCAGACCTCACAGAACCAGTGATCCTGCAAAAGGGTAGCACCGTCAAGGAGGCTGCTGAGGCTATACACAAGGACTTCAGATACAAACTCAAGTACGCTGTGGTCTGGGGCTCAGGTAAATTCGATGGTCAAAGGGTGAGCCAAGAGCACGTGCTGCAGGATGGGGATATAATCGAGCTCCATATCTAAGGGGATAACAGACCTCTTTTCCTTAACCACAATCCATACAACTTATTCGCCAGTTCCTCTATATACACCCTATTTTCCAGTTTTGAATACCACCGCTCCGGGACCCCCTCCACCCCCAAGTAAGCACCCGAGATAGCACCAGCCATGGCCGCTATGGTATCGGTGTCACCACCAAGGCGCACAGCCAGTAAAACAGCATCTTTAAAGGAACTGGCGCGAGAGGCGAAGCAGTATATGGCAGTGGGGACAGAATTGAAAGCTTCAACGCCATGACCTAACTCGCCAGCAATGAGAGAGACATCGTCCACGCCCATAAGCTTTTTCGCCCTAAGCAGCTTTTCCCTGTACGCAGTATGCTGGACAAAGTCGATCAGTTTGGATAAAAATGCCTCTGCGTCAAAGCTTGAACCCGGTTGCATCCCGAACGCCACAGCAACAGCATATGCCTGTAAAGCTGCCCCCTCTTTGCCCAGCTCATGACTATGTGTAATCTGACTCGAGCTATAAGCCACTTCACGAAGGGACTCAATATCATCGTGGTACAAAGCACCTACAGGAGCAATCCGCATCGCTGCGCCATTCCCATATGAACCACCGTGATAGACTTTTTCACCCAACCTGTCCCAAGGTTCGCCGCGCCGGAACATCCGAAACAATAGCGGCGGCCCCGGACCATAACCACGCCAAGGCTCAGCCTCATAGTTGCTGGTAAACACTTCCGTCATATGTGCCCCATCAAAACCTTCTTTCGCTACCAGAGACTCAGCTACCCCGATCATCATGTGGGTATCATCGGTATACCGGAAGACACCTCTCTCCTCGAGGACAGTTTCGATGGTCTGAAGGTCGAAGGGAGCCAGACCCTCGAAGCCTGCTCCTACAGCATCACCAACGCCAGTGCCGATGAGTGCACCGACAAACTTCGACCTCAAAAGATCGTCGGGTAACACGCCACAAACCCCCGAGACTTTCTGGCAAGGATTATTATATACTAATCGCTGCAGTTATAGCAGAGCGTTTAGAAACGAAACAAAAATAAAATCGACTCCGTCACGAACAAGGTAAACGAGTCCAAGTGGTAAATCGTAGGACTGCCGATCGGATAAGCAAGATCTCCAAAGATACAGCCCACGGCGCTAGCTGGCTGACAAGGCAAGCTATAAGCATCCTGAGCCTTGCCGCCAAAGAAAGCTATGCTGAGACCACCGAACAGTTCATCGAGGAGATGAGACAGACGGCTTTCGCCATCGCCAAAGCTAGACCAAGCATAGTCTCGATAGTCAATTACGCCAATTCTTTCCTCATCGACCTAATGAGAGCTGGACAACAGAAAGACCTTGGCGCACTCAAATCATACGCTACAGCGAAAGGGCTAGAACTGATAACGGTTTCAAGACAAGCCTTTTTGAAGACCATAGAATACGCCAGCGCTATAATCAAGGACAACGATGCCATCGCAACCTGTAGTTATAGCTCCACCGTATGCCAGACTCTAGCAGCAGCGAAACATAAGGACACCAATTTCCGTGTCCTCATTGCCGAATCCAGGGTCGACAGCACTAGCTACGGCGAGACCACAGCTATCGAACTTGCCAGACATTCTATACCCACAGAGATATTTGCCGATAACAGTATTTCGCGTCAGGTTGCAAAAGCCAGCAAGTCAATTATCGGCGCCGATGCTGTTACCGCCAGCGGCTATATTGTAAACGGTACGCCCAGCTTGCGGCTAGCTCAGGCTTCCAGAAACAGACAGGTCCCGTTTTATGTGGTCTGCGAGACAGCAAAGTTCGACCTCTTCGGTTACTTGGGCGAATGCACAGAACCAGGATTCGACAGCGTCCCGCTCAGCATATGCACAGCGGTGATAACAGAAAAAGGCACGATGAGACCAGACTTAGTAGTCGCCTATATTCAGCAAAAAAGTGAGGAAATGGTCCGGCTCTTTTCCCAACAGGGCTTACAGCCGCTGCAAAGAGAAAACCGGTCAAGCGAACTAAAGTAGCATGGAAGTTGACTACAAGAACCTGCCAGGAATTATCGACACGCACGCCCACTTGGACGAGCTCGGCGACTTAGAAACAGCGCTTGAAGATGCCAGGCGAGCCGGTGTAATTGCCGTCATCGCTGTCGGCTCAAATCAAGCATCTAACGAGAAGGTCCTGGACATCTCCCACCGATACCAGCACTTCGTCTACCCTGCGCTGGGACTCCACCCCTGGGAGCTGGGAGACCTCGACCATAACAAGATCAACGACATACTTAGATTCATCGAGCAAATGGGGCGGGAAATTGTAGCTATAGGCGAGATAGGACTGGACTACGATAAAAGAGTTACCAAAAGGGCATCCAAAGGACTGCAACAGGCAGTCCTCAAGGATATTCTAGCACTTGCCCGACAATGCGGAAAGCCTCTGATACTGCACAGTCGCTATGCTTGGCAAGACTGTTTCCAGCTCGTGCAAGAAGCAGGCATCAACGCCAGAAAGGCAGTGTTCCACTGGTTTACCGGACTTTCCAGCGTACTCAGGAACATAATCAGCGCTGGCTATTTCATCTCCGCTACACCAGCTGCAGAATATCATGAGGAACACAGAAGGGCAGTGAAGGAAACCCCCATAGACAGGCTTCTCCTCGAAACGGACACGCCGGTGGTTTACGGTCGCGACGCGAAATACCATTCCCGACCTGCCGACATCGTCAGGAGCCTCAAGGCTGTTGCCGAGCTCAAAAAAATGGACGAGTCAACCACAGCTTTGCGGACTACTGACAACGCACGAAACTTTTTCAATCTCCAAATACTACAGCACCCAAAACTGTAGAAGAAGGTTGCCTCATCCAATTTGATTCTCCAACATCGTTCGATCACCAGAAACTTGCTCCAGTGGTTCGGAAATGTTATAAATTATCATCGTGAAGGCAGTCGTCCTTGTCGGCGGTGAAGGCACTAGACTACGTCCCCTCACTTACCATACAGTAAAAGCTATGGTGCCCATTTTGGACAGACCGTTTCTAGAATACTTACTGCGCCATCTAGTAGATCACAACGTCGACGAGATCATACTGGCTATGGGCTACAAACCAGACTCTATCAAGAGGTATTTCACCCGTACCCATAGTTTCCTACCTAAACTAGTCTACAGCATTGAGCCTGAGCCGCTGGGCACCGCTGGCGCCGTGAAATATGCTGAGCAACATCTGGACGATACTTTCTTTGTGCTCAATGGCGATGTCTTTACTACCGTCAACCTCACTGCAATGCTCCGCTTCCATAAAGAGAGTGGTGCCAAGATAACCATCGCAGTGACGCCAGTGGAAGACCCAACACGTTTTGGAGTTATCGAGACTGACTGCCAGCTCAGAATAAAAAGGTTCATTGAAAAGCCAAGGCGCGACCAGGTGACAACTAACAATATCAATGCTGGCATCTACATCCTCGAAAGGGAGGTGCTGGAACACATCCCCAGCGGCAAGCGCGTAATGTTTGAGCATGATGTGTTTCCCAAGCTCCTAAGTGCTGGTGAGCCACTCTATGCGTACCCCATAGACGCCTACTGGATAGACATCGGCACACTGGAAAATTACCGTCAACTGAACTGTGACCTGCTCACCGGCAAGTGTCCATACCCTGGCTCGGAAACGGCAACACTGAGGGTACCCAATGATTGCCTTGTCCACCCGCAAGCCAGATTCCACGGACCGGTTCTGGTAGGCGAGAAATGCAAGATTGGCTACGGTGTCCAGATCATAGGTCCAACCGTCATCGGTGCGGGTTGCCAGATTGAAGATTGTGCTATAATAGAAAAGTCTATACTATGGCAACGTGTTACCGTTGGGAAGAACGCAGTGCTTAAGGACTGCATTGTAGCGAGTAACAGTTACATCGTTGATAGCAGCGGTCTCGAAGGGGTCGTCGTGACCCCTGAGCACCGGACTCCCTGAACAGCCACCTCAGAACAGTCCATGGGATATTAGGAGGAAAAAGTATGCCGCAGGAGATACACAGTATTGACCAGGAAAATTTCGACAAGGCTGTGCTCCAATCGAACAAACCTGTACTGGTTGACTTCTGGGCGCCATGGTGCGCACCATGCCGGGCTATAGCCCCTATTATTGAAGAGTTGGCTAATGAATACCAAGGGAAAATGGAGTTCGCCAAAGTGAATGTTGACCAAGACCCGTTTATAGCCTCAAAATACGGGGTGATGAGTATCCCTACCCTAATCGTCTTTAAAAGTGGGAGGCCTGTGGAGCACGCCGTTGGTTACCAATCGAGAGAACAACTAAAAAAAATATTGGACAGAGCTCTGGGAAAGTAGGAGACAATGTCTGAAATCACTTACGCAGTTGCCTTCACTGGGGGGATACTCTCCTTCTTCTCCCCTTGCATCTTGCCACTTGTCCCAGCCTATATTGCCAGCCTAGCCGGCATAACCTCAATCGAGACCGCAGCGCGCCGCAATTATTTCCCCATAATTTTCCATAGCCTCAGCTTTGTACTTGGGTTCTCGCTGGTATTTACCTGCTTCGGCGCTTCAGTAGGGCTTATCGGTACTGCCCTGATAGCCCATTCCGTCCTTTTGAGACAGATAGCCGGTTCCCTTATCATAGTCTTCGGTGCACTGATCATTGCTGCCTACAAGCTGTCCTGGCTCAACTATGAAAAAAACTTCGTTGGACACCTTAGGGGCAATCCGGGGTATCTCCGCTCACTTATCCTCGGCGCTGCCTTTGCCTTGGGATGGACTCCATGCGTAGGACCAGTGCTGGGTGCCATACTGGCTTTAGCTTGGAGCTCACATACCGCTGTACAGGGCGTGTACCTGCTAGCCATTTACTCACTTGGTCTGGGTATACCATTTATCCTACTCGGCGTCGCCTGGGGGGCTCTGGTACCGCTGTGGAGAGGTATCAACCGGTACCTAGGACCGATTTCCATAGCCAGCGGTATTCTGCTCATTATCGTCGGCATCCTTATCCTTACCGGTAGCCTGGAATGGCTGGCTAGCTTCGTTAGCTGGTAACTATCTGCCACAAGAAACTAAAAATCGCGGAGAATACTAAGAATTATGTCAAAAATAAAGAAAACAAGTGTAAACCTTGTCCTCAGTACTTTGTTGTTAGCTTTCCTAGCCGCCGGGTGCGGGGCTACAGGCACTATCCCCCAAGTAGGCGATAAGGCACCAGACTTCACTTTGAAAGACCTCAACGGCAATACTGTCCGTCTGAGCCAGTTCCAGGGGAAAACAGTGCTCCTGGTATTTGCTAGCATCAACTGTAAGGGCTGCGAGGACCAGATGCCCCACCTTGTCACCGTAGCTCAGCAGGAAAAGGAAAACCTTGTCGTCATTGAAGTCTATCAGTTCAACGGCACCAACCTGGTGCGGGACTATGTCACCAGAAAAGGATATGTGCATTTTCCTGCTCTTCCTGACCCCAAGGGTGAAATAGCTACAAAATACGGTGCCGCCCGCAATCCACCAACAAATTTCATCATAGACAAAAGTGGCACTATTAAATACAGAAAAATCGGTCCCTTCGAAAGCCCCGAGGAGATAAGCTCCGTCATCAGTTCACTGTAGCCAGACACCATAGGTATAAAGCTATTCTTCCTGCCATGCCAGTAGAACATGAGGTGAGCATTACCGTCAGGGTGGACACCATTAGGGATGGCACACATGGGATCACCCTAACCACCCCTGACAAACTACTGGGGGAATTGCCCGATAGCAGGGCTGCATTGCTTAGTCTGAAAGATGACTTGACCGTGTGTATTTATGGGAAAGGCGGTGACCAGCACTACTTGCTCGCCATGCCAGGGACACCAATTCGAGGCAAGCAAATATCTGACACCGAAGCAGTCATCGTCGTCCGGTTGTAGCCCTACCACAAGTTCACCAGGAAACCACGTAGCGCACGATAGTATCGTCGCGCGGCGCCGGGGTAAAGCCATTAATCCGCGAGTAGCTTTCCCCTACCACCAGTCTAACCTCACGGTCAAACTGCGGCTCAATGAACACCAAGCCCCTGTCTGTAGTATCAAAGGCAACTATGGTATGCCCGTAGCCTTCGGGATAGAAAATATCTACTATGGCACACCTGATGCCCCTCTCCTCAGCATTGTTATTTACCTCAGTGGTAAAATCCACGCATACATAGGCCCCCTCCTCATAAGTTCGCAAGTTTGTGATGTCCTCAGCTAGAAACTTCTTCATCTCCTGATAGGTAGGGTTACGCAAAACAATGATGCCCTCCCCAGTAGCCAACTGTGGAGCTGACTTATACCTCTCCCAGCTGGCTGTGTACCCGGACTCATACCCAGCCTGATAGCCCTCTTCCCTGCCCTGTTCATAGCCCTGAGTGAAACCGACTGCCCGAGCGACCTTGTAGCCATAAGAATAACCCAAGAACCCGGAGCCACCGCATAGCATGACAAAGGCTAAAAGCAGTCCCAGCACCGTAGCAAGTCTTTGCCCCTGGTCCATGTTAAGCCTCCCATACCAAATCTCCGACAGTTCTTCGCCCAGTTTAACCGCTTGCTTTCCGAATGGCAAATGATAAATCTACCTTGACGGTAAACATCAAATAGAGTAGGCTATTATGTTACTAAAAGGGGATTATCAGCCTTGTGGTGCCGCGGTATCAGAGGTGCAACTATAGTAACAGAGAATACCAAGGAAGCTATCTTGGCTGCCAGCAAGGAACTGCTTGAAGCTATGGTCAGGGCAAACGAAATAAAAAGCGATGATATTGCCTGTATCTGGTTTACCACCACTCCAGACCTCAATGCAGCCTTCCCGGCAGCCGCTGCTCGTGATATTGGCTGGAGCAATGTTGCTCTGCTTTGCAGCCACGAAATGAACGTGCCTAATTCTCTCCCCTGTTGCCTGCGAATTCTAATGCTCGTCAATACCACCAAAAGGAGTGATGAAATAGTCCATGTGTATTTGAAAGGGACCGAGGTACTAAAAGAAGGGGTGTAGGCAAGAAATGATAGTGGTGATGAGAGTGGGCGCAACTGAAAAAGAAATTGCCGGGGTGGTACAGCGCATCGAGGACACCGGCTTGAAGGCCCATCTATCTCAGGGTGCCGAGAGGACCATCATCGGTGTCGTCGGGCAAATATTTCCAGAGTTACAGGATATGCTGGAAATACTCCCAGGGGTGGAAGATGTCATCAGGGTTAGTAAGCCATACAAACTCGCCAGCCGCGAATTCCACCCTATTGATACCATAATCAACGTTGGCGGTGTCAGCATCGGCGGTAAAGAGGTGGTGGTGATGGCTGGTCCCTGTGCCATAGAAAGCGAAGAACAGGTCATCGAAACAGCCAGAGCTGTTAAGTCCGCTGGCGCCACCATTCTTCGAGGGGGTGCCTACAAGCCAAGCACCTCGCCTTACAGCTTCCGTGGGTTGGGCAGAGTTGGTCTGGAACTGCTGGCAAAAGCAAGAGAGGCGACCGGCTTGCCCATTGTCACCGAAGTTATGGCACCTGAAGACGTAGAACTGGTGGCAGAGTATGCTGACATTCTACAAATAGGCGCACGGAATATGCAAAATTTCAACCTCCTTGTAGAGGTGGGAAAAACAACTAAGCCGGTCATGCTCAAGCGGGGACTTTCAGCTACAATTCAGGAATGGCTGCTGGCTGCGGAATACATACTAGCTCAAGGCAACAACCAGCTCATGCTCTGTGAGCGTGGGATCAGGACCTTCGAGACATATACCCGCAATACTTTTGACGTAAGCTCCATACCTATAATCGAAAAGGTCAGCCATCTGCCAATAATCGCTGACCCGAGCCATGGCACTGGCAAATGGTACCTGGTAACTCCAATGGCACTGGCTGCGGTAGCCGCTGGTGCCGACGGTATCATGGTCGAGGTGCATCCCAATCCAGACTCAGCCCTCAAAGATGGTGCGCAGTCGCTAACCTTCGACAATTTCCGTCGCCTGATGGCTCAACTACAACCAATAGCTGAAGCCGTTGGTAGACGGTTGGCTGCTCCTCAAGAAAAATGTCTTCGCTAAACTGTAATGAAAAAAGCTAGCACCCACATTGAAAAAGAGCTGGTGAAGTTCAAGCCACAGAAAGAGGCCCTTCTATCCATCGGCATCTTCGATGGCGTACATCTGGGACATCAGCGTCTGCTTTCATATCTAAAACGACAGGCGGAAAGCAAGAATTGCCTCAGCGGCGTGGTTACCTTCAAAACTCACCCTGAGTCAGTACTCTCATCGGGGACTACCGTACCCTGGCTAGTCCAACTCGAGGACAGAGTAGCCCTGATCCGCGAAATCGGCATAGACATCATCGTCGTCCTGCCCTTCACTTTAGAACTTTCCCGTCTCAGCGCTAGAGAATTCATACAGATATTAAAAAAAAGTCTCAAGATGTGCGGGTTGATAATCGGTCCCGATTTTGCGCTGGGCAGAAACCGGGAGGGTAACATAGAAAACCTGCGTTCACTGGGCAGAGAGCTCGGTTTCTCGGTTGAGGTTTTCCCGTCCGTAACTCTGGATGGCACCATAATCAGCAGCAGTATTATCCGCCGATCCCTGCTTCAAGGCGATATTAAAAAGGTTGAGAGACTGGTCGGACGCCGCTTCAGTATCAAGGGACAAGTTATCAGCGGTGACCGGCGTGGTACGACGCTCGGGTTTCCTACCGCCAACCTCAAAATTGAACCTGACCAGGCGTTGCCCGCTGATGGAGTTTATGCTACAATGGTCTACATTGACCGCCAGCCGCTACCGGCAGTAACCAATATTGGCGTCCGTCCCACATTTGGCGGCAATGAACGCTTCGTGGAGACCCATGTGCTTGATTATAGCGGCAACCTGCTAGGTCAGCAGCTCAAGGTCGAGTTCCTGGAAAGGATAAGAGAAGAAAAGCGCTTTGCCACTGCGGAGGACCTGAAAGCACAGATCATCAAGGACATCGAAAAGGCAAGGAAAATCTTGGCTGGACAATAAAATGGACAGGGCTCTCAGGCAGCTCCTGAAACGTGGCGTAGCCGAAATAATCGCAGAGTCTGAGTTGTTGGAATTGCTGGAATCCGGCAGACCGCTCAGACTTAAGCAAGGCTTCGACCCCAGTTGCCCCGATATTCACCTAGGACATGTGGTCGGCTTAAGAAAACTACGCCAGTTTCAGGAACTTGGGCACAAGGTAATACTCATCGTAGGGGACTGGACAGCACAGATCGGTGACCCGACCGGTGTTTCCAGCACCCGCCCCATGCTTACACCCGACGAGGTACGCACCAATGCCCAGACATATATGGACCAGTTCTTCAAAGTGGTGGACAAAGACAAAACTGAGGTGAGATGGCAAAGTGAGTGGTTCGGTAAATTCGGTCTAGAGGACGTCATAAAGCTTACCAGTAAGTTTACCGTCGCCCAGTTCCTGGCTAGGGAAGACTTCAGTAAACGGTATGCTTCAGGGCGTCCGATTGCCCTCACCGAACTGCTCTACCCTCTACTTCAGGCTTATGACTCAGTCGCCATAGAAGCTGATGTCGAGTTCGGCGGCACTGACCAGAAGTTCAATTGCCTTGTGGGTAGAGAGCTGCAGCAAATGTTGGGACAAAAGCCACAGCAAATCCTGCTCGTGCCGCTCCTCATCGGCACCGATGGTAGCCAGAAAATGAGTAAAAGTTTGGGGAACTACATCGGTATCGATGAGCCACCTAATGAAATGTATGGCAAAGTCATGTCCGTTCCGGACAGCCTTATCTTGGACTACTTTGAGCTACTCACCGATGTCAGCGATGAGGAAATCTCTGAATACGCTAATAAAATGTCCAGCGGTGAAATCAATCCCATGGTCGTTAAGAAGCGCCTCGCTTTTGAAATTGTGTCCCAGTTCCACAGCATAAAAGCCGCACAGCAGGCTGAGGAATACTTTACCAAAGTATTTCAAAGGCGAGAAGCCCCGGACGAGGTCGTCCCACTCATAGGGCTATCAGGTGACAACGTCACACTGACCATTGCCCTAACACGCGCCGGCTTGACCAAGAGCCGCTCCGAAGCCCGGCGGCTCCTCGAACAGGGAGCTATAGAGGTCAACGGCGAAAAGCTCACTGAAGACCTTGAACTATCCAGCATTGCTAAGGGAAGCGTAATCAAGGTCGGCAAACGCCGCTTTGCCTCTGTGTGAAAACACCGACAAGAAGGAGGACTT
The DNA here is from genome assembly GCA_937975645.1 of uncultured Dehalococcoidia bacterium. Taxonomy (GTDB): domain Bacteria; phylum Chloroflexota; class Dehalococcoidia; order GIF9; family UBA5629; genus CALJTV01. The sequence continues at coordinate 44,558 of CALJTV010000005.1, forward strand.
GGAACAATGCAGCTAAGAATACCAGGACCAACCCCATGCCCACCACAGGTGCTAAAAGCCGTGGGGGGGCAGATGATAGACCATCGAGGTGACAAGTTTGCCCAGATCATCCGTGACATCACCGAGAAACTTCAAAAACTCTTCCAGACAAAAAACGACGTTTTTGTCCTCACAGGTTCAGGCACCGGTGGCATGGAGGCTGCCGTGGTCAATACCTTGTCCCCGGGCGATAAAGTGCTGGCGCTCTCCTGTGGTTTCTTTGGCGACCGCTTCGCTGAAATCCCGGAGTGTTATGGTGCCGAGGTAAAAAAGTTAAACTTTGAATGGGGTAAACCAGTTGACCCAGATGCCGTCCGCAAAGCCCTTAAAGAGGATGCCGGCATAAAGGCAGTGTTGGTCACCCATAATGAGACGTCTACCGGCGTCACCAATGATCTCAAAGCAATAAGCAGTGTGGCTAAAGAGTTCGACAAACTTGTCCTCGTCGATGCCATCAGCAGCCTCGGTTCCATTGAACTACCAGTTGATGAATGGCAGTGCGATGTGGTGGTCACCGCCTCACAGAAGGGCTGGATGGTCCCTCCAGGACTAGCGATGGTCAGCGTCAGTAAAAGAGCTTGGGAGGCACACGCAAAAGCCAAAATGCCTAGGTACTACTGGGACTTTACCAAAGCCAAAAACTACCTGGAAAGGGGACAAACACCTTGGACACCCTGCGTCTCCACGTTCTTTGGCTTGACCGTCGCCCTGGACATGTTGCTTGCTGAAGGCTTGAGCAATGTCATTGCCCGCCATGCCAGGATCGCCGATTTCACCCGCCGGGGTGTGAAATCCCTGGGCTTGTCCCTTTTCCCCGAAGAAAAATACGCTTCCAACACAGTGACCGCGGTAAAGGCTCCAGAGAAACTCACCGTATCAAAGTTCCTGCAGGTACTCAGAGACGAATACCAGGTCGTGCTTTCGGGCGGTCAGGGCAACCTGTCAGGAAAGATCTTCCGCATTGGACACCTCGGCTGGGTACAGGAAAAAGACATGAAAGAAGTACTTAAAGCGGTATCCAAAGCCCTTCCCAAGGCAAGCGCATAGTACAAGATACAGTTACCAATATGAGGAAACCATTATGAAAGTCCTTATCACCGACCCGCTAGCGCAAGAGGGGATCAAGGCTCTCAGCTCCCAGCTAGAAGTCGATGTTAAGCTGGGCATAAAACCTGAAGAGCTGCAGAATATTATCGGAGACTACCATGCCTTGATAGTGCGTAGCGAGACAAGGGTCACCGCCGATATTATCAGAGCGGGCAAGAAACTCCAGGTAATCGCCCGTGCCGGAGTTGGCTTGGACAACATCGATGTCGAGGCAGCCACCAGACAGGGTATCGTTGTGGTCAATGCCCCCACCGGAAACACCATCGCCGCTGCCGAACATACCATGGCATTGATGCTGGCGCTAGCCCGGCACATACCCCAGGCTAACAATAAGCTCAAATCAGGAGTGTGGCAACGAAATGAGTTCATGGGTACCGAACTGAAGAACAAGACGCTGGGCATCATCGGCTTGGGAAATGTAGGCTCCGAGGTCGCCAGACGCGCCCAAGCGTTCAAAATGCGCCTTATCGGCTATGACCCGTTAGTTTCATCGGACTACGCACGCAACCTTGGCGTCGAACTCGTACCACTGGAACAGTTACTAAAGGAATCTGACTTCGTCACACTTCACCTTCCCTTAACCGAAAAGACGAAATGGCTTATCGGTGCCCGAGAGCTCGCCAAAATGAAGCCAACAGCACGCATCATCAATTGCGCTCGCGGCGGTCTCATCGATGAGGAAGCCTTGTACCATGCTGTCCAATCTGGCAAAATAGCTGGCGCTGCCCTGGATGTCTTCTCCAAAGAGCCCATTACTGACAGCCCGCTCTTCCGCTGCGACAACGTCATCGTCACCCCACATCTTGGCGCCTCCACCACAGAAGCACAGGCAAGCGTTGCTTTAGAAGTCGCCGAACAGATTATCGCCGTACTAAATAACCAGCCCGCAAAGTACGCCGTAAACGCACCACAGATACCCCCCGAGCTTTTTGCAGTCCTGTCTCCATTCATGCAAGTAGCTTCCGTACTAGGTAGTCTCGCCAGGCAGCTTATGGAAGGGCAGATAAGGAGCATCCACATCAAGTACAGCGGGGAAATCGCCAATTATGATACTGCCGCTGTGAGGGCTGCAGCCATCGGCGGCTTGCTTGAAGGCATAAGCGAAGAAAGGGTCAATCTGGTCAACGCCAGCATCCTCGCCAGCCAGCGGGGGATAAAGGTGCTGGAACAGAAGGAAAGCACCTGCGAGAACTATGCCAGCTTAATAACTTTAGAAGTGGTCACCGATACAGGAAAGACAACCGTTGCCGGCACTGTCCTGCGGGGCGAGACCCATGTCGTCCGCATAAACGATTTCTGGCCAGACATAGTCCCCACTGGAGGCTACTTCCTTTTCAGCGACCACCGTGACCGTCCTGGTCTTATAGGCGCCGTGGGCACCATCACCGGGAAAGCAGACATAAACATCAGTTCCATGCAACTTGCCCGCCTCCAGCCCAGGGGCAAAGCCCTGATGATCCTAGCTCTGGACGAGGCGCTTTCTGAAGAGCACATACAACAAATCCTGGCACTCCCAGATGTCCACACCGCCAAGCTGGTAAAACTGTAGCAGGACCAAGCCAGCACCCCGATGAGCTAAATGCTAGGCGGTGCCACCAACACCAGGGGTAAGTCATCGTCTCTGTCTGCCAATGCACTGTGCTTGACACCACTGGGGGGAAAAGATAAAATGAGTCTCCGTTGACTTGTCCTCTGTCGAGGGTGGGTATCTACTAAAGCGAAAAGGAAGTGACTTAACGTGCCCGAGGTAAAACTTGAACCTGGAGAGAGCTTTGAAAGCCTTCTAAGACGTTTCACCAAAAAGGTGCAGCAAGAGGGGATAATCAGCGAGGTACGGCGGCGTAGCTTCTATGAAAAACCAAGTGTGAAACGGAAACGAAAAGAGGCAGCGAAACGGCGCAAAAGCAGCAGAAGCAGCTCGAAATAAGAAAAGATGTCTTCTCTGATCCAGCAGATCAAAACTGATTTAGAGCAAGCGATCAGGAACCGGGACAACCTTAAGTCAACTGTACTACGCTCACTGATGGCTGCAATAAGAAACGCTGAAATTGCGCAGCAGAAGACACTAGATGATGCTGGCATCATCGCTGTCTTGGAAAAAGAAGCCAAGATGCGCCGCGAGAGCATAGAGGCATTTGAGAAGGGAAATCGACAAGACCTGGTAACCAAGGAAAGGGCTGAGCTGGATATAATCCTCGGGTACCTGCCCGAGCCCATGAGCCGTGATGAAATCATAAAGGCAGCCCGCAAGGTAATCGAAGAACTGGGTGCTAAAGGACCTAAAGACAAGGGCAGGGTCATGTCACAGCTAATGCCCCAGCTCAGAGGACGAGCATCAGGGCAGGAAATCAGCAATATCGTCTCCGAACTACTGAGCACGGTGTGAACAATAGTGGCATCGGTAACCCATGCCAGGTCTGAGCGGTATCGTCCTCGACACATGGTAGAACACATATGAGGTTTGGCATAATCGTTTTTCCCGGTACATGGAGCGATAGGGACTGCTATTACGCTATCAAAGACATCTTAAACCGGGATGTCAGCTATGTCTGGCACAAGGAGACCGACCTTTCACAGTACGACTGCATCGTGCTACCGGGGGGATTCTCATACGGGGACTACCTGAGACCCGGGGCCATCGCCCGTTTCTCACCGGTCATGGCGGCAGTCGAGGAATTTGCCTCTCGAGGTAAACTGGTTATCGGCATCTGCAACGGATTTCAAGTCCTCTGCGAGTCAGGGCTGCTGCCTGGAGCCCTGCTACGCAACGACCACCTCGAGTACCGCTGCCAGTGGACCTACCTCCGCGTGGAAAATGAGCTCACCCCCTTCACTTCAGTGCTCCAGAAGGGACAGGTGCTTAAGATCCCGATCTCGCACTACGACGGCAGGTACTACGCTGATAAAGCAACACTCGAAGAACTTGAAATCAACAAGCAGATCGTCTTCCGCTACGCTACCCCCAACGGTAGAACGACCCCTGCAAGTAACCCCAATGGTTCCTTAAACAACATTGCCGGAATTACCAACAAAGAGAAGAACGTACTGGGGATGATGCCACACCCCGAACGCGCCTGTGAGCCGCTGCTTGGCAGCAGCGATGGCAATCTTATCTGGGAGTCCATAATTGCCAGTATCCAAGGAAACGCTCGATAGCATCGCTCTCAGCGAAAAGGAATACCAGCTCATTGTGGAGAGACTCGGTAGAGAGCCAAATGAGGTAGAGCTGGGTATGTTCGGTGCCCTCTGGAGCGAGCACTGTGGCTACAAACATTCGAAAGCGCTGCTCAAGCAGTTCCCCTCCCGCGCCAGACAAGTGCTCGTCAGACCGGGCGAAGAAAACGCCGGCGTTGTAGACATAGGCGATGGGCTGGCAATCGTCATGAAGATAGAGTCACATAACCACCCATCTGCCATCGAGCCCTTCCAAGGCGCAGCTACAGGTATAGGTGGCATCGTGAGAGATATCTTTACTATGGGCGCCCGCCCCATCGCCTTAATGAACTCGCTCCGCTTCGGTCCTTTATCAAACCCGCGCAATCGCTACCTTTTCCACGGCGTGGTGGGTGGCATCGCTGCTTATGGCAACTGCTTAGGAATACCAAATGTGGGTGGTGAAATCTTCTTCGCCGACTGCTATTCAGATAACCCCTTGGTCAACGCCTTTTGCCTCGGCATCGCTAAAAAGGAAAACCTAGTCAAGTCTAGAGCATACGGAGAAGGTAACTTGCTAATGCTGGTTGGCGCCGACACCGGACGTGATGGTCTCCACGGTGCCTCCGGACTAGCATCACGGACCTTCGAGGGGGACACGGAGCTGAGGTCAGCAGTCCAAGTGGGAAACCCTTTTCTGGAGAAGCTCCTCATCGAGGCTTGTCTCGAACTCGCCAGGACCGACTGGATTGTGGGTATGCAGGACCTGGGTGCTGCCGGATTGACCAGCGCTTGCGTTGAATCAGCCGCCAGAGGGAACGGAGGTATCGATATTGACGTCCTTAAGGTACCAAGGCGAGAAAAGGGTATGACACCCTACGAGGTGATGCTCTCCGAGTCTCAAGAGAGGATGCTCATACTTGTGAAGAAAGGATATGAGGCACAGGTAAAGGCACTCTTTGACCGCTGGGAGCTCCGCTCGGACATAATCGGCCGGATCACTAGCAACGGCATAGCGCGGGTCAGAGAAGGCGAGAAACTCGTAGCTGAAGTACCCATCGGACTGCTGACCTCACCACCCGTATACTTGCGCCGTGTCAAGCCACCGTCCTGGATCGAAGGACTGCAGAAAATCAATCTGAGCTCTATTCCTGATATGTCACCCCGCAAGGCAAATAAGGCATTGCTTACCCTGCTAGCTTCCCCAAATATCGCCAGCAAACATTCCGTATACCGTCAGTATGACCACCAGGTTGGCAACAACACCGTAGTCCTTCCCGGAAACGATGCTGCAGTGCTCCGTATTAAAGGGACAAAGAAAGCCATCTCCTTGACCACAGACGGAAATGCCAGATATTGCTACCTGAACCCCTACCTCGGGGGTGCGATCGCTGTAGCAGAAGCCGCAAGGAACTTGGTCTGCACCGGCGCCAGACCGTTGGCAATAACAGACTGCCTCAACTTTGGCAACCCGGAGAAGGACGATGTCTATTACCAGATGAAGGAATGCATTGCAGGCATGGCGCGTACCTGCCGCGAGCTCAGGATCCCAGTGATAAGCGGCAATGTGAGCCTCTACAACGAGACTAGGGGCAGGGCAATATACCCCACCCCAGTGGTGGCTATGGTGGGCATCATCGAGGACGTGAGCAAACACTGCACCGCTGAATTCAAACACGAAGGGGACTACGTATACCTTTTAGGATGTACCCAAGTTGCCGATAGCAGCATCGGGGGCAGCGAGTACCTGCAGGTCATACATGGCACAGTAAAAGGCAGCCCCGCCATCGACCTCAATCTTGAGAAAAGGCTACAACGCTGCTGCCTGGAAGCAATAAAAAAAGGCATCATCAAATCAGCACACGATTGCTCTGAAGGCGGATTGGCTGTAGCTCTGGCGGAAAGCTGCCTGCTTGGTGGCGTGGGCTTTACCAGCTTCGATCTCTACTTTGAGAGCAGACTGGATGCCGCCCTCTTCGGTGAAGCCCAGTCAAGAATCGTCGTCTCCGTATCTCCGGAGCACGCTTGGTTGCTGGAAAAGCTGGCAGACCGCTGGGAGGTTGAAGCACTGAGGCTGGGCATAGTAAGCGGCAAGAGGCTGATAATTAAAGGCTTTATAGACCTATCGCTCAACGAACTGGGCAAAGCTTGGTGGAACGGCTTGGCAAACTTCTTCAAATAGAGGAGGTAACTTGGCTGAGATCAGTCCCTTCTACGGAGTGCGCTATAATCTATCAATAGTAAAGGATATGGCGTCAGTCATCTGCCCGCCCTACGATGTCATCTCTAAAGACGAGCAGAAAGCCTACTATGAGAGGAGCCAGTACAACATTATCCGCCTTGAGCATGCCATGGAACTGCCCGATGACTCAGCCGATGACAATAAACACGCTCGCGCCGGCGCCACGCTCGATCAATGGCTTAAGCAGGGTGTGCTGGTTACCGACCACGTACCTTCGCTCTACATCCATGAACAGACATTCATTTACCAGGGCACCAGGAGGCGCCGCCTTGGATTTACTGCCTGTGTGAGGCTGGAGCCATGGGAAAAAAGGATGGTCCTCCCCCACGAAAACACCGTCGCCGGCATCAAGAGCGACCGTCTGGACCTTATGCGGGCATGCAACGCCAACTTCAGCCCTCTCCTCGGCTTGTACGAAGACCCCGGGCAGAAAATCGCCAAACTGCTCAGCGTGCAGACCAGCAGAAAGCCTGTGCTGGACTTCACAGCAAATGGGGAGACACACAGGCTCTGGGTAGCAAATGAACCAGAGTTCATCCAGCGTATAAGCCATTTCCTGGCACCCAAGCCAGTCTACATCGCCGACGGGCACCACCGCTACGAGACGGCACTGGCTTACCAGGCAGAAAAGCGTCAAAATAGCCCGTACGTCAGCGGACACGAGGCTTTCAACTTCGTTATGATGACACTGGTGTCCTTCTCCGACCCCGGCCTGCTGGTCCTGCCAGTCCACCGCGTGGTCAGAGGCATTTCCAGCGAGAACATGAAACGCTTTATCCACGAATTGGCTACCGTGTTCCACACAGAATCACTGCCCCTCGAAAACACAGCCAGAATACCGGAGATGAACAGCGTGATAGCCAGAGTGATAGGACTAGAAGAAGGGTCTGTGACCGGATTGAGGCTGCGCCCAGATGTGCACATTAGAGCGGTCATGCCACCAGGACATTCCGATGCCTACAATAAGCTGGAGGTCAGCATCCTGCAACACCTGGTCATCGATAGACTCATTGCCATTGACAGTAGTGTGTCAATAGCATATACGCCAAGTCCCGAAACAGCTGTGAGGATGGTGGACCAGGGTGACTACCAACTGGCTTTTATCCTGAACCCTATTCCGCTCAGTGCCATCAAGGCAATAGCCGACGCCGACGATAGGATGCCAGGAAAATCGACCTATTTTTACCCTAAACTGCCGACCGGTCTGGTCATCAACCGCTTAGAAGGGACCTTATGAGCGGGATGTCTGCCTCTTCACAAAGCTGTCGCGAAGTTCCGGTGTGTACAGCTTGTACCTCGCCCTCCCCTCCTCCTTGGCATGATACATAGCGGTATCAGCATTTGTCAGCAACACATCAGCCCGGTCACCGCTCTCGGGATAGATAGCAATACCGATGCTTGTGGTTATGTTCAACTTATAACCGTTAATTGCAAACGGTTCACCAAAGGAATCGAGTATCTTCTGGGCTACCTTGGTGACATCGTCTACAGCCCCTATCTGCGGGAGCAACAGCACAAACTCATCACCACCCATACGCCCTACGGTATCGCTCTTGCGCAGGTTGCTGGCAAGCCTCTGGGCAACGAGCTTGAGGAGCTGGTCACCAACCCCATGCCCATAAGTATCATTCACTCGCTTGAACCAGTCAAGGTCAAGCATCATCACCGCCAGTCTGCTACCGTTACGCTGCGCCTGAGCTAGCCCCATATTCAACCTGTCATCAAGCAGTACACGGTTGGGCAGACCGGTCAACGGGTCATGGGTCGCCATCTCTGACAGCTTCTGTTCCAGCATCTTCCGCTCGGTGACATCGCGGCTGATGCCCCTGAAGCCGATGATCTCGCCCTTCTCATTGCGCAAAGGCAAGACCGAGTTCTCCACATATATCTTTCTCCCATCCTTCGTGAGCTGTGTCATGGGGTACCATCTCAAAGTGGTACCCGTGCGGTATACCGAGTTGTACGCCCGATAGACGTTCTCCCAGTCCTCCTGCGGGGTGTAAGCACGATAGTTAAGCCCTACAACCTCGTTCATGGAGTACCCTAGAAGACGGCACAGCGCCTCATTAGCAAATGTAAAGCTGCCCCGCAAGTCCACCTCATAATAAGCCTCGTCCATCTCCTCAAGCAGCGTCCGGTACCTCTCCTCAGACCGCCTCAACGCCTCTTCTGCTTGTACCCGCTCAGTAACGTCCTCCCCCAGTCCACGAAAGCCAATTATCTCCCCCTTTTCATTGCGTATCGGGAATGCTGATAGTTCCACCCACCTCACATTCCCATCCTTATCAATATATCTGCTCTTGAAGCCCTTCACTGGTTCGCCGGTCAGGTATACCTGATTAAAAGTCTTGAAGGTCTTTTCTACATCTTCGATAGGGGTGGTCAGCTTGTAACTGGCGCCGAGCAGCTGCTCTCTGGAAATTCCCACGTTTCGACAAAAGGTATCATTGACAAACGTAAAATGACCACGGAGGTCGACCTCGTAATAGGTCTCGTTCATCTCCTCAAGAATACTTCGGAACCGCTCCTCCGAACGCTTAAGTTCCTCCTCCAACCTCTTGTACTCAGTGATGTCCATGAAGCTACCTGCGGTAGCCGGCTTCCCATGGTACTGGATTGAGGTCACTTGCTCCATTATCCATGCCAATCCGCCATTTTTTTTGAGAAACCGGTACTGGTAGGGCTCCGAGACTTTCCCTTTCAGGCTCTCTATCGCCTTCTGCCGGACAAACTCCCTGTCGTCCGGATGTACCAAGTCTAGCGGGTACTTCTCTTCCAGCTCGTCCAGAGTATACCCGCTCACTGCCAAAAAGCTGGGACTGGCGTAGACAAACTTCCTCTCCTGGACGATATATATCCCTACACCAATGCGCTCTATCAGGTCGCGCGCCAGCTCAAGGGATACTTCCAGTGAACCTTTGCTACCCCGGCTTTGCCTATCTGCACTGTTCGCCATAGCCATCTTCCCCAGCGCTCCTTGCCCGGAAGTTTTCTAAATTTTAGAGTACATTATACGAATAGTCAATAGCCCTACCCCAAATTTACTAGTACTTTACAGATAGTAATAAAGTACTAGTCCACCACCCACCAGAGATTTCTCCTCGTCCGGCGCTACTGCAGTGTTGATTCCCGCCCACAAGCGGAATAAAATGCACAACAACAGGCAGGGGCACGAAATAGGAGCAACGAACGCACAGCAGCGCTGACGACGGCCATGTACCGGGAAAATAGCAAAAAAGCCGACTTCGGCATCGGCATAGACATAGAAAGTATCTACCGCTTCCGCAGGCTGGCTGCCGATGAGGCTTTTCTGCACCGTGTGTTCACCCAAAAAGAACTGGACTATTGCCTTGCTCACAGGTCACCGGCACCCCACCTTGCCGCCAGGTTCGCCGCCAAGGAAGCAATCATCAAAGCCCTGTCAGGGCTAAATAGAGCCATCCCCAGCTACAAAGACATCGAAATAATAAACCAGGAAACTGGCTTGCCCATCGCCCACGTCCACAAAGAAGGTCTTGAAAAACTCCATATAAGTCTGAGCTTGTCCCACTCCCGGACTCAAGCCGTTGCTTTCGCCATCATAATAGACACACCGTAGCAGCCACCCCTTTACTCCTGGACTGCCCCTGATATGTCCAGGCAAGACATGTCACCAGCTATGCTCGATGGCATCTGTAGGACAAACGCTGTGACAATTCACAACGTGCTGCCTGCTGCAGAGGGCAAAGCCTGGGCAGAGTAATGCCAGCCTCTTCCTGGCATCTTCCTTCACCACAGCTTTGCCACCCCTTCCGCTATCCGCAACCAGCACCTGCGCTGGACATACCTCCGCACATTTACCACAGCCATCGCACAGGCGCATATCGATGGTGATGTAATACTCGCCGGTGCCATCAGAATAGCCGTACTGGGCTTTCCCCATCTCGGCACCTTTCCCTTCCAGTCGCTCTTGGGCAAAAAGCGCTGCCCCCAGCGCCCCCACCAGTTGTGGGTCGTCACACAATAGTGGCTCCATCCCGACTTTCTCTGCCAATCGTCTCACCATTCCCTTGTTCTTGGCAATGCCACCGGTAATGCTAAACTCCCTCTGGATAGAGACGCGGTTCAATAGGTTAACGGCGCGCACTGTTATGGCATCATGAAGTCCAGCTAGTATATCGCCTTTGCTGACACCCTTTCTCAGATAAGCGATGGCTTCTGACTTAGCAAAGACAGCACACACAGTGTTGAACGGGATACCATTCCCGGCTGCCAAGGAAAGTTCACCAATGTCTTGGAGACGCACATTCAATACATCAGCTATCAGCTCCAGAAACCTGCCGGTACCACCAGCACATTTATCGTTCATTACAAAATTGGTGACCGTCCCTTTCTCATCGCAGTTAATTGCCTTGCAGTCCTGCCCACCCATATCCAGGATGGTCCTCACCGACGGAAAATACCAGGTTATCCCTTTGGCATGGCAGCTGATCTCGGAGATATTCTCGTTGGCAAAGGGCACCAGCACCCGCCCATAGCCGGTGGCAACAGTATAGGCAATATCCTCGAGCCTGAGACCCGTGCCGTCAAGGGCTAGCCCAATAGCGGTGTACGCCGTCTTAATGCTCTCCGGACCCGTATCCGTTATCGCCGACGACAGCACCTCTCCATCCTTCATCACCACCACCTTAGCGGCGCGAGAACCAATGTCTATCCCTGAAACGATCATCGTTTGGCTCCTTTTTCATAAACCTCAGCGGCAATCAAAGCAGCACCCACCGCTGCCACGACCCGTGGCTCCTCGGGCACCAAAACACCAAAGCCCAGCTCTTTCTCCAGTACCCTGACTAGCCCTCTGTTGAGTGCTACCCCACCAGTCACCACCACGTCTCTGACCATCCCCACCCTCTTAATAAGCGATACCACCCGCCCTACTACTGAGTGGTACACTCCGGCAACTATCTCCTCTTTGGGGGTGGGGGGGACACGGTGTATGTGCGATATTATTTCAGACTCGGCAAACACGGCACAGGTGTTGGTAATCTCAGCAAACCTGTTCGGTACAGGTAAGTTGCCCATCTCCGATACTGACATATTCATTAACTTAGCTACCTGCTGCAGGAAAAGCCCCGTCCCTGAAGCACACTTGTCCTGGTTTGCCCAGTCCATCAGACGCCCTTTCTCGCTGATCTTGACCACTGTGGTGGTCTCAGCACCAAGGTCTATGACCAGCCTCGCTGCGGGAAAGAGGAAAAAAGCCCCCCGTGCCAGACAGGTGGCAATGGCTTTCTGCCCCTGCCCAAACGAGACGCCCCTGCTGCCCATCCCTGTCGAGATTATGTAAACGTCATCGTCCTGTCCGGCACCTGCCTTTTCCAGGGCACACTCAACAGCTTGCCTCGCCGCCTGTTCGACTTCATCCCCCAGTTCATTCACCACATAAGACGCAATCCTGCCATCTTCCACAACGACTGCTTTAGTCGTCAGACTGCCGATATCTACTCCTACAACTTTCATAGCCATACCCCATTAGCGCTCCTCGAGAAGCTCAAAAAACTGCTCCAGTTTTTCACGCACCTCGTCCTCGGGGGTAACTGTGGAGTCCACCACATCACAGTCCACCACCAGTGTGGGTACTCCTTTCTCTGCCAAAATGTCCTTGAACAGTTTTATGGTAGCGCAGGAGTGCCGACAGCCCACATCGGCATAGTATATGGCGCCGTCCACTTTATAATCGTCAACGCACTGGACGATAGCGTTGAGCGCACGCTCGTCAAGAGGTCCGTACATCCGCATTTCTGGTATCATATATGACTTCATCGCAACGCTTTCCAGGGGACGGCTCGCCTCAAGCCTGCCCTCCCCCCAATAGGTGAAGAACGGCTCGATGACGCTGACTGCCCCGAATTGGCGCGACATCCGGTCAAGGAAGCCCATCAAATACATCGGCGGAATGAAAAAAGTCATCAGACGAAAACGTTCCGGTTTTACTGCCCCCCTGCCCTCTCTGACCGCCTCGGTCAATTCTTGGTGTAGGGTCTCAAGATATTCCAGCGCCTCAGGCTGTCCCGGAAAAAGATAGTCCACAGTAAGCAACTCCAAAAAACCCTGGGGGCGGAAAGGTGTGGGTACATTTTTCCTCAGTTCGTTTATCTGTCGCACCAGTTCGATCTGCCTGTCCATTCGGGCTACAATCTCTGACAACTTGTCCCAGTCCATCTTCCTTCCTGACCTCTCCTCAAGAAAACAGATCATGTCCTCCAGCTCGCTTACCAGATAACCTATTTCATGCTGGCTCCGCTTGAACGGACGGTCGAGGAGGAAGCCCGGGCAATGACAGACCTCCATAATCAACTCTCCACTCTTGGCTGTATTGTCACAGACCATGTTTGACCACAGCATTACATCGGGATGAGGCAGAGCACCGGAAGCAAAAGCACCGGTCAGTCCCCGGTGAGGTGTACATATCTCCTGTGCCATCCCCAGACGGGCACCAGAAGCTAATATGTCACTGCAATCACCGGTGAACAACGCCATCGTCCAAGTAGCCGTCTCGGTGTGCATTGGCACCAAGCCCATAGCATAGATGATCTCGGCGGGAAAGAAGACTGTATGCCCCACTAAAAATCCCCCTTCCTCCTTAGCCCTAAGGATCCGGGCAAAGTACTCTTCCAGCATGCTGTAATACATCAACTGGCTCCGCCGCGCTTCAGGGTCAGCACGCAACATTCGCCGCACCAGACGGCATGCCCGGATGATGACACTTAGCTTGTTCTCAGTCATCTGCGAGGTCATCTCCTCTTCGCCTCCAGCATCTCGATAAAAGCCTGTACCCTAGTTTTTATCTGACCGGAGCCAGACGTCCCGTACTCAATGTCGAGAGCCAGCATAGGTATCCCACACTCCCGCAGTCTCTTCTCCAGCAGCGGTAGGTCATGGGCATAGGGGACACAGTACCTTATGGTCTGGCTGACCACTCCGTCCACCCGAAAGCCCAGAGCAGCCTGAATGATGCGGTCGAACCGTTCCTCGGAGGGAAACATCCGCGCACAGGGGAAGTTGTTCAGGTAACGGCGAGAAATAGCCTCAGTAAGCGACAACCCACTATCCAGCACCACCGGGTCACCCCAGTACCTGGTGCTGGTACACAGTTCGTCGGTGACAACCATTCCTCCCTGGTCCTCAATAAACCTCACAAAATCTGCATTGGTCAGCACGCTGCCCACCAACATCAGCCTCACCCGGCCTGAGGACTTCCTTTCAGAGCGGGAAGCTTCGTCAAGTAAGTCCGCCAACCACTGGTTGAAAACTTCCTTCGGCATCCGGAAGCTGGCATTCAGCACCTCCATGGTCTCAGCCCCAGATATCGGTGGCTTCTCCTGCTTTCGCAGGTCATAAAGCTTCCGCAGCAATTCCCTCGACTCATTATAGAGGAGGATAGAATGATAGAGTGCCTCCTCGGTTATCTTCAAGCCCAGGTACTCCTCAAGGTGCTGCTTAAACTCCAGCACCTCACAGTGATAAAGCATGTGTGCCCGGTCGGTGTATTTGCGTGGCACAGTAAGCACGTGGTGGAACGGAGTCCGCACATACTGACGCCACAAATCGAAAAGTCGTCGGGCGCCATCACAGGTGGAACCACCCACCACACCATCAAGAAAATCGTACTCACCCCTCAGCCCCAGCTGAAGACAGCTACGGGAAAAGGAGCAGTTGTTCACATACATATAGGCATTACCATCATCGAGGTCGGTCTCCTGTGAATAGCCCACAATCCGAATGGGCAAAACACCAGCGGCATGGATGACCTCCTCAGGCACATAGGTGCACAACCAGCCAAACACCTTTCCACCCCTATCCCTCCACTCCACAAGCTCCCTGTTTCTGGGGAAAGTCCTGTTTACCTCTCTGAACCTTTCCAGCATAGACAGTCCGCTGTCCTGAACATTAGCCATCTAATGACCGTCCCCTCTCTAAACTGCCAGCAATTTACATCGCTAACAGACTACATAGCTACCTCAGGGTGAAAACCAACGAAGATAACCCCCGGCCCAGCACCGTAGCCCATCACTGGGCTGAACTCACCGATCACCATACTGAGGCACTTGAAACGTCCCTTAAGCTGCTGTGCAAACCCCTCCGCTTGGTCAGGCACCGCTGCGTGTGTGACCATAAAATGGAGCTCGCTGGTCTCAGCCTGGCGCTCTATCATATCCATAAGCCGGCTAAGTCCCTCTGCCTTCTTCCGCACCCTGTCAACAAACTCCACCTTACCATCGTCAGTAAGCTTATTTATCGGCTTGATATTGAGCAGCGAGGCAATCTGTGAGGCAGCCTTGGAGATGCGCCCAGTGCGGTAGGCATAGCGCAAAGTGTCCAGCAGCATCAGTCCACCAGCCTTCTGCCTGACACGCCTAGCGTACCCCTCTACCTCATCCAGGTTTTTGCCCATAGCTGCTGCCCTGGCAGCCGCCAGCACCACCAGACCCTGAGTCGAAGCGCATGCCTTGGAGTCCATCACCCGTATCGTCACGCCGGGCTTACGCTCACGAAGCAGGTCAACAGCTATGGTAGCCGTCCTTGAAACAGCGCTCAACGCCGAGGATATGGTGATGAAAAGTATCTCCCTGGATATCTCCGAGACCTCCATATAGACGTTGAGCAGGTAGTCGGGTGAGATCGCCGAGGTAACAAACCTGTCCGGGTCCTCCGTTATCAGACGGTACGCCTCGGCAGTCTTCAAGGTCACACCTTCAATATGGGTCTGTCCATCAACGATTATATTTGCTGCCGGCACGACCTTGATACCAAACTCCTCGACCAGTCCTTCGGGTATGCAGGCGACCGTATCCGTCATCACCAGCACTTTTGACATCTGTCACCTCCCGCCCTGTAATCCAAAAGCCTCAAATCCGTCTTTAGGAGACCAGATAACCCCCATCGACTACTATCATTTCACCAGTAACGTAGCTGGACAAATCAGACGCTAGAAACAGGGCTACCCGGGCAACTTCGTCGGCATCGCCCATCCTCCCCAGCACCATCCGGGACATGAACGACTTAAGTTCTTTGAGCTGCGCCTTCTCCTCCTCAGCTGAACCCGACTTACCTAGCTGTGAGAACACCCCCCTCGTCCTGACCGCCCCAGGCGCGATTGCATTTACACGTATGCCATATTGCCCCAGCTCCCGCGCCAGGCTCTTGGTCAGAGCCCATACCCCACCTTTGGAAGCATCATAGGCAGACATCCCGCTCGCTGAGGGATGCACCGCCTCTATCGAGGCTATGTTTATGATGCAACCACCCCCCCGCCGCCTCACCATCTCTATGCCTGCATAACGACTGCAGAGGAAAGTGCCCCTCAGGTTCACCGCTATCACCTCATCAAAGTCCTTTCCCTCCATCGCACCCAGCAACTTTCTAGGATAAACGCCAGCATTGTTCACCAGTATGTCAACTCCACCCATCC
The DNA here is from genome assembly GCA_937975645.1 of uncultured Dehalococcoidia bacterium. Classification (GTDB taxonomy): domain Bacteria; phylum Chloroflexota; class Dehalococcoidia; order GIF9; family UBA5629; genus CALJTV01. The sequence continues at coordinate 60,547 of CALJTV010000005.1, forward strand.
GTTCAACACAAGTGCTGACCATTTTCCGCACATCGTCCTCTTTACTGACATCGCACAAAAAACACTCAGCCCTGTACCCCAAAGCCCTCAAGTTTCGAGCTGCTTCCCCCGCCTCTCCAGCAGCCATATCCGCTATCAGCACTGAAGCACCAGCTTCAGCCAGCCTGGACGATATGGCAAATCCGATACCCATCGCCCCTCCGGTAACAATAGCTGACTTGCCACTGAGATCGATAAGCTCCCTCAAGGGCCTGCTATCGTCCATCACCCATTACCAGAAACTGAGAGCATTCCCCCGTAAATATGGTACCTCGTATGGCTAGGTATTATAGGTTCAAGGCTTTGGACTGTCAATATCTATATTTTGCAATTCGACATATTGACAAAAGTAACAGCCCGTTCTAGAATCTTCATACCTAGTATTGCGAGGTATCAGGCAGGCACTAAAGTACATTAGCTTTTGAGTGTAGCAACAGCTATGGCTGGGCGGAAAATTGACTACTCTTCTCTGGACGTAGGCTTCGAGTTCCCTCCGATGAACCTCGTCATCACCGAAGACTGGTATGAAGCATATGCTGAGGCTGTGGGTGAAGACATTGGGCTATGCCGCAAGACAGGGCTGGTCTCCCCAATGGCCATGCTGGCTCTGGCAATGGCGGAGATGTCAAGAAGTGCCTCCGTGCCTGAGGGCTCCATCCATGTGTCCCAAACTCTCGAGTTCCATCAGGCACTGCGCTTGAATGACATCGTAACTGCCACCGCTGCAGTAACTCAGAAAATTCAGTCCAGAAAGGTCAACCTGCTTACCGTAAGCCTGCGCCTCTCCAACCAGAAGAACGAGCAGATAGCCTGCGCTGAAACGGAGTTTGTCCTGGGATACAGCCATGGAGCTTAAAGGGGCGTCGCTCAAGGCACTCACCGCTGGGACTGACCTGCCATTGCTCCAGAAGACCATTACCCAAGCGGACATCGACAGGTACGCCAGAGTAAGTGGCGATTTCAACCCAATACACATAAGCCCCGAATATGCCCGCAGTACACCACTGGGCACCACGGTGGCACACGGGATGCTCCTGCTGGCTTACATTTCACAGGTGATGACCAAAGCCTTTGGTACTGCCTGGCTGGAGAAGGGCAAGATGTACGCCAGATTCAAGGCACCAGCACGCCCTGGCGATGACATCTCTATCTCGGGCAAGATAACCAAGGTCGACAGTCACGAGGCAAAGACCACAGTACATTGCGAGATATTCTGCCGGAACCAGAACGGCGAAGAGCTCGTCATAAGCCAAACGGAGGTGCAGGTAACGTGAAAATAGCAGTTGATGGCATGGGGGGCGACTTCGCGCCTTCAGAGATCGTCATGGGCGCTGTGGAAGCCGCCCGGACATACAAAGTGGACATCGTCCTTGTGGGTCCGAGAGGACTCATGGAGTCCGAACTGAGCAAACACGACTGCTCTGGACTGAACATCGAAGTTGTGCATACCGACCAGTACCTGCTCGAGGGTGAACCACCGGCATTCGCCCTGCGCAGGAAGCCAGAAGCCTCGGTCTTTATCGCCACCAAGCTGGTAAAGGAAGGCAAGGCGGACGCCATCGTCAGCGCTGGACCAACGGGAGGTGTCGTCGCCGCCGCGCTCTATATGCTCGGCACCGTGAGCGGCTTCACCAGACCAGTGGTCGGTGGGGCTTTCCTCCGCTTTGCCCCCAATACTGTGATGCTTGATCTGGGCAGCAATGTCGACTGCAAGCCACAAGAGCTGGTCGATTTCGCCATCGTGGGCACGGTCTACGCCAAAAAGATGCTGGGAATAGAGAACCCCACCATCGCCCTGCTCAGCGTGGGCGCCGAGGAGGGAAAAGGTAATGCACAGGCAAAAGAAGCCTATACACTGCTCAAGAACAGCGGTCTCAACTTTATCGGCAACGTTGAAGGGTATGACATACCTCTGGGGAAAGCAAACGTCATCGTCTGCGATGGGTTTGTGGGCAACATAGTGGTCAAGTTTACTGAGCAACTGGGCAAAGTCATCTGTAACTGGCTGGAACAAGAACTGAAAGACCACTTAGACAGAGACAAGCTCGCAGCCATCACCTCTGAATTGTTAAAGGCGACCAATGTCGCCGATTTTGCCGGCGGCGGTCCGCTGTGGGCAGTGAACGGAGTGGCGTGCGTCGCCCACGGTCGCTGCAAGGCACCAGAATTCTGTAAAGCTATAGGACAGGCTAAACTGGCAGTGGAAGAGGACTGGGTGGGGACCCTGAAACTCGAACTCGACGCCGCTAGAGGCAAGCTAAAAATCGGACAGTCTTAAATCAACAGAGCGGGAGGTCACCGATGGCATCACCAGTAGAAGCAGCAATAACCGAAATCGCCTCAAAAATACTGCGTAAGGAAGTGGACCTGACCACAGTGAACAACTTCAAGGAGCTTGGTGCCGATTCACTGGACATCATCCAGATAATCGTAAGGGTCGAAGACCGGTTCGACATCGAGCTACTCGAGGAGGACCTGCAGAATATAAAGGGTGTTAAGGACTTCGTTGCCTACGTGGAGCGCCGCATCGCGGAAAAGAACAATTAAGGGACGGGACAAGCAATGTCATTTGCCGGTAGGACAGCTTTGATAACAGGTGGTTCAAGGGGTATCGGCAAAGCGATCACCCTCAAACTTGCCAGCGAAGGTGCTGATGTGATCATAAACTTCCTGCGTAGGCGCAGCGTTGCCGAGGCTACCGCAGAGGAAGTGCGCGCCAAGGGCGTCAAAGCCCACCTTATCAAAGCTAATGTGGGCGAACCGGAAGAGATAGACCGCATGTTTGATGAAGTCCGTGACAAGTTTGGTAAGTTGGACATCTTCATAAATAATGCCGCCTCCGGTGTGGCTAAGGCAGCCTTGGAGCTGGACACCCGGGGCTGGGACTGGACGATGGACATTAACGCGCGCGCCTTCCTGCTCTGCACACAGAGGGCGGTGAAAGTTATGCCGCGGGGTGGCAGAATCGTGGCTATATCCAGCCTGGGGGCAAAGCTCGCCTGGCCCGCCTACTCAGCGGTAGGCGTATCAAAGGCTGCACTGGAAGCACTCACCAGATACCTAGCTGTAGAATGTGCCCCCTTGGGCATAACTGTTAATGCCGTGGCCCCAGGCGCTGTGGAAAGCGAAGCCTTAAAGCTATATGCCAGTCAGGAAACTTTGAGCAGACCGGACTGGAAACAGACCCCGGCAGGGAGAATGATAACGCCCGAAGATATCGCAGACCTGGTGCTTTTTCTTTGCAGCGAGCATGCCAGCATGATCGTGGGCCAGGTCATAGTAATCGATGGCGGGGTCAGCCTGGCACCGATAAATCTATAGGAGGAACAGATTGAGACCCACTGACTTCAGCCCAGAACGTAGGGTCGTAGTCACAGGGCTGGGAGCGATAACCCCCCTGGGGCTTACGGTTGACGACTTTTGGAACGGGCTGGTCAATGGCATGTCCGGGATCGGATACATTACGCTATTTGACGCCACCAACTACCCGGTGAAGATAGCTGCCGAGGTGAAGGGATTTGACCCCACTCTCTACATGGACGAAAGGAGAGCTGACCGTACCAGTCGCTGTACACAGTTCGCCATGGCAGCAACCAAGATGGCAATGGAAGCAGCAAAGCTCAAGATGGACAACGAAGCTGCAGAAAAAGTGGGCGTGATGATCTCCACCAGCGGCATGATCTCCTTGCTCGTAGACGAGTCTGACACCATAAAGTCCAGACCAAACCGCATCGACCCACTGCTTATCCCTAAGATGGCACCAAGTATGGTGTCATCACAAGTCGCCCTGGAGATCGGGGCCAGGGGGCCCAACACCAGTATCAACAGTGCCTGCGCCAGCGGCAGCGATGTTCTGGGACTCGCCATGAACCATATACTCTTGGGAAACGCCGATGTCATCATCGCCGGTGGGGCTGAAGCCAACATCAGCCCTGCAGCTATCGCAACCACCGCCCGTATCGGTGCCCTCTCGCGCGAACCAGACCCCTCGCGGGCAAGCCGCCCCTTCGACCTCAACCGCAACGGCTTCGTCCACGGCGAGGGCGCTGGAATCCTCGTCCTGGAGAGTCTGGAGCACGCCCGAAAACGGGGCGCCCCCATCCTGGCTGAGCTCGCCGGCGCAGGCTGGTCCTTCGACGCCTATAATGACACCGCCCCTGACCCGAACATCGAAGCTATAGCTATCAAAAACGCGCTCAACAATGCCAACCTCACCCCTCAGCAGATCGACTACATAAACGCCCACGGCACCAGCACCAAACTCAACGACGCCGCTGAGACCAAAGCCATCAAAATGGTGTTCGGTGAATGGGCATACCGCGTACCAGTAAGTTCCATCAAGTCCATGATAGGACATCTGGCTTGCGCCGCCGGCGCCATCGAGGCTGTGGCGAGCGTAATGACAATAGTCAAAGGCATTATCCCACCGACCATCAACCTGGAGACACCCGACCCCGAGTGCGACCTGGACTACGTCCCCAATAAGTCGCGCCGCCAGACAGTCAATGCCTGTCTGTCGAACTCCTTCGGTATGGGTGGGCAGAACTGCTGCCTGGTATTTAAAAAATTTGATGGGTGAGGCTGAAAATGTCAAAAGAATTCGAAGGTAAGGTCGCTCTGATAACCGGGGCTTCCCGTGGCATCGGAAAGGCGATCGCCATCAAACTTGCCAGTCTGGGGGCAAAGGTAATCATCAACTACCTCCAGCAAGACGACAAAGCACAGCAGGTGTTGAACGAGGTCTCAGCACTCGGCGGCATGGCACTGCTGAAAAAGGCGGATGTCTCAGACAGCGCGGCAGTCAAGACCATGTTCAGCGAAGTCAAAAATGAACTAGGGAAGGTCGATATTTTGGTCAACAACGCTGGCATCACCAGAGACACCTTCTTGCTCAGGATGCCGGACAACGACTGGGACGCCGTCATCAACACCAACCTGCGTGGGGTCTATCTCTGCACCAAGCAGGCGCTACGATCCATGATAGAGAAGTCATGGGGGCGCATCATCAACATCACTTCGCTGGCAGGACTCCTAGGCAATGCTGGACAGTCCAACTATTCTGCAGCCAAAGCCGGTATAATCGCCTTCACCAAAAGTATCGCCCGTGAGGTGGGGGCATTGAACATCACCGTCAATGCTATTGCCCCGGGGTTTATCGTCACTGATATGACCGACAAACTCCCCGCGGAGACAAAAGACCTTATACTCAGCCGCATCCCGCTGAAGCGGTTCGGCACCCCGGAAGATGTGGCTAACCTGGTAGCCTTCCTCGCCAGCGAACAGGCATCCTATATCACCGCCCAGGTGATCGGTGTGGACGGAGGCGTAGTCTGAAGCCAAATGCACTGCAGTGAACGGAAGATGAAAGGAGGTTGAGTATGAAGAAGGTGCGTATCGTCACCGACACCGTCTGCTGTCTGCCCGACAACATAGTCAAAGAATATGGCATCAAGCTTGTCCCCCTGTCACTCGCCATAAATGGCAGACCGTACCGCGACCAGGTCGATATAGGCCCTGACGAATTCTGGAAAATGTTCGATGACATCAAGGAGTTCAAAACAGGTGCGCCCGCACTCACAGAATTCACTAGCATCTTCAGCGAGTTAAGCAAGGAGGCGGACGAAATCGCCTGCACCTTTGTGTCCAAAGCACTCAGTGCTACCTACGAGGCAGCCTGTCAAGCTCGCGACCTCTTCCTAAAAGACAATCCCGGAAAGAATATCGAGATCGTCGACAGCCGCACTGCCGCCGGGGCTCAAGGGTTCATCGCCTTGGAGATGGCACGCGCCGCTGCTGCCGGGAAGCCACTTAAAGAGGTGGTCAGCACTGCCAGCGATATGGTAACCCGTGTCAAGTTTGCCTGCGCCCTAGAAACACTGAAATACCTGATAAAAAGCGGTAGGGCACCAAAGACAGCATACCTCGGTGAGCTCATGCATGTTAGACCCATCATAGGCATGGTCAATAACACTGGACTGGTGGAAAACCTGGGCAGGGCGAGAGGAAAAGAGAAGTCCATGGAAAGACTCGTAGAACTGATTTCAGAATACGTTAAGCCTGACCAACCAGTGCACATCATGGTCCACTACACAAACTCCATCGATGACGGCAAGCAACTGCAAGAGATGGTCATGAGCAAGTTCAACTGCGTGGAATATTATATGACCCCTTATTCCCCGGTGATGTCAGGCCATACGGGACCAGTGTTCGCTGTTTCCTTCTATGCTTAGAACACCTCGATAACATTAGGGATAAAGTGGGTAAATAGGAGATGCTGGACAGGCGCTATCTCGACGGAAACGATATACTGGCAATGACCATCGCCGGTACAGAATGGCTGGAAAGGGTGGTGCCCCAAATCAATGCCATGAACGTCTACCCGGTCCCCGATGGTGATTGTGGCACCAACATGTTCCTGACCCTGTGCTCCAGCATCGAAGAAGCAAAGAGACTGACCGATACCAGTCAGGCATCTGCAGTTGCCTTCGCCATCGCCCGGGGAGCCCTGATGGGGGCAAGGGGTAACAGCGGTGTCATCCTTTCCCAGATATGGAGGGGCTTCTCCGAAGCCCTCAAAGACAGGAGCACCATCAGTGCTGCCGACCTAGCGCTTGCCCTGCAAAAAGCCGCCGAGGTCGCTTACCGGGCGCTGACCAACCCGGTCGAAGGTACCATTCTCACCGTCATCAAGGACGCCGCTAGGGCAGCTATCTCCAGAGCATCGGACAATGACACGAACCCGACATCAGTCCTCGAAGCAGCTGTCCTGGCTGCCCGCGAGTCTGTGGTCAACACCCCTAACCTGCTGGAGGAGCTGAGAGAAGCAGGCGTACTCGATGCCGGAGGACATGGACTGTACACATTCCTCGAAGGGGCACTGTTACTTTTGAAAGGCGGAATGGACCACCAGGCACCGCTGCTGCTTTCAACACAATTGCCCAGGATCACCTCCGGCACCACAGTCGAAATGGCATATGGCTACTGCACCCAGTTCATCATTAAGGACTGCAGCGCCAGCGTGGAGGAGGTCAGGTCCGCCCTGGAAGGCCTGGGCACCTCACTGCTCGTCGTCGGGGAGCCGGAGACCACCAAAGTCCATATACACACACTGGAACCACAGGAAGTCGTCAAAGTTGCCTCAAGCTTTGGTAAGCTCACCAATATAGACATCAATAATATGGACGAACAGCACCAGACATTCCTACTGATGAACCGCGAAAGGATGCACATTTTTGACTGTGCCGTGGTGACAGTAACCACCGGCGATGGCTTGAGCAGGGTCTTCTCCAATCTGAACGCTGCCGCAGTGATCCAACCTGAGCAAACAGATAGCCTCAGCGCGCTGGAAGTCCTGCGCATCGTCGAGGAACTGCCCTGTGACAAGGTGATCATCTTGCCCAACCACAAAAATGTCCTCGAGACCGCCCTCGCTGTCCCGCCGTTAACCAAGAAATCGGTGGCAGTGATACCAGCAAAGAACATCCCCCAAGGAATAGCTGCCATGATAGCCTTCGTACCGGAAAAGCCCTACGAGGCTAACATCAGGGAGATGCACCAGGCACTGGACACAGTGCACACCATCGAGGTCGCAAGCTCTGAAAGCACAGGCGCAAATGCCACCGTGCAACGTCGGATAACGGGCTCGCTGAACGGTGACAAGCGGTCAAGCGGCGAAAGCTACGAAGGCGTTGTCCTTGACCTGCTTAGCCTCCTGGACAGGCACCAAACAAGTATAGTAACCATATATTCCGGGAAGAAAGTTACCGCTTCCCAAGCAGAGCACCTCAAGACAAAAGTCTTGGAGCGCTATCCGGACATAGCAGTAGACATCGTCGAAGGTGGACAGGCTGACTGGGACTTCATCATTTCAGTAGAATAATTTTAAGAAGGTACCTCTTAGCCTAACCGCAAGAATCGGCTTCGGTCTATCTGCTACACCCACAGCATTGGAACAACCCGCCTCTCAGGGTGTATGATATTACCCCATGAAAACATACACCCTGCCACCGTCGGCATCCCCAATGGTGTCCAGCCTCATCGCCGTATTTACTAACTGCGCCATCGAGACCTCAGTCATCTTCCTACCCCTATTCGCCCAAGACATTGGTGCTTCCAGGCTTGATATCGGGGTAATCGGTGGCGCCTATGGCATCGCCTATGCGGCTTCATCCTGGTTTTTCGGTCACCAGTCTGACAAGAAGGGTAGGGTATTATACGTCCGCCTGGGGCTGGGGCTGGGCATAATTGCGCTGGCAGCGCAGACACTGGCAACCATCCCGGTTCTGCTTATGTGTATCCGAGCTGCGGTCGGTCTATGCCTCGGTATCTCAGCCGCTGCCCTTATGGCATACAACTTCGAAGCCGGCGGCAGCACCGGCAGGTTCGCCTCCTTTGGCTCACTTGGCTGGCTCATCGGCGCCATCATAGCTATCTTTGTGCCCAGCTACCACAAACTGTTCCTCGTTAGTGCCACCTCCTGTGCCCTGGGGTTTCTCGCCTCGCTGCTTCTCAGAGAACACGAAAGCCGGGTCCCGCTGGAGCCGGTCACCCTGGACGTATTCCGCCGCAATACCGGGATCTACATACCATTCTTTTTGCGACACACAGGTGCCAACATGGCTTGGGTCATCTTACCCCTTTTCTTCGCCAGCCTCGGCGCCAGCAAGCCGTGGATAGCCGTCCTTTCAGGCATCAACACCGGCGGGCAGTTCATCGCCATGATGTTCGTGGAAAGGTTCAGAGAGTCGCGCCTCTTCATCACCGGCTTTGCCCTGTCAGCGCTCGTCTTCCTGTCTTACGGCTTGGTCAGTCACTATCTCCAGCTAATTCCAGTACAGGCGCTTCTGGCATGCTCATGGTCATGCCTCTATGTAGGTGCACTTCTGCTGCTCCTCAAAAACAATGAGGAACGGGCAACCTCCACTGGCATCCTCTTCTCCACTATCAGCGTATCTGGGGCAGTAGGACCATTCCTTGGTGGACTGGTAGCCCAGTTCTGGGGCTACCAGCCTCTGATGTTCCTCTCCGCCAGCCTCTCCCTCGCCGGGCTGGGAATGGCAATGTCCAGACGGAGATAGTCTACGCTCCGTCCTGCTCAGGACCAGTCTTTAAGCGTTTTTTGAGACGGTCGCCCTGATGACCATGACACCAGCGGCGCTCACACCGAGTGAGATAATGGTGAGTAGACTGCCAACAAAGTAGCCGACCGTCCTTATATAACCTCCTACCTGCTCGAGCAGAGGACCGAATATCCCGCTCATACCCTGGACAATAGGCGCTGCTTGGGCTGGCAGCGATGTACTGCTGGCTATTTTCTCCGGATAGCTGGCTATCCATTCGCCCCACGAAGGCACAGCGACCAGCACCAGAATGCCAGCAGTGAGTAAGATAAGTCCAAACACCAAAATCGCTATCCCTTGCTCTTTCCCTATCTTCATTCCTTGACCTCCTTTCTAGTCTCCCTGCCTGCTAGCTTGCTTGGACCGGTACCCTATCACTCCGCTTCTATTGGTCTTCTCTTCAATAGCTTTCCACCGAGCTTTTTCTTCACCACATCGGGAAAGTCCGAGATAATGCCGTCCACACCCGCAGCAACAACACTATCGATGCACCAGGGCAAAGGCAGCCCCCAGACGAAAACAGCCCGCCCCACATCGTGCACTGCTCCTACAAGCTTCCTACTCACAAAAGGGTATTTTACAACTATAGAATCAGCCTGCACCGGTTCCATCATACCCAGCGGGTCTTTCCCCGGAGAGACAACGATGACAGCTCGGGGGATGTCAGGAGCCCTGTACAGGAGCTCCCTCAGCAAGGCGCCATTAAAGGACAGCAGCATGACATCTGAAAGCGGTGCCTGAGATTTTAGCAGCGCCACCAGGCAGTCGAACGAAACGGTCTCCTTCAGCTCAACAAACAACCGCGTGCGGTTAGCACACAACTGGAGCGCCTCCGCCAGCGTGGGGATTTTGTATCCCCCTTTGAGCCTTACCTCCCGTACCTGTCCCAGTGTCAGCGCCCTGATAGCGGCACCGCGTAGCTCAGGGTCATGGAACAGGACGAACTCCCCGTCCGCCGTCTCGCGGACGTCAAACTCCACCCCATCGACACCCAACCCGATAGCGGCATCAAGCGCCTCCAGGGTATTGTCCGGGTATTCCCTAGTAAAGCCTCTATGTGCGATATTGAGGACTCTACGCACTATCCCAGCAGCCCCTTAAACCCCACAAACAGTGCACTGAACACAAGCATTATCGCCAGATATACCAGCCAGCCCACAATGCACACCGCCAGCGCCCTCCCGGTGGACACGTCCAGCGCTTGTCTCACCGCCACCACACCGGCGACCAAAAACCAGATGGTAGCAGCAAAGGCAATGATAGACCCGAAAAAGGGGATAAAGGAGAAAATGCGCAGCACACCCGGTGAATGGGCAAAACCGACCGTCCTCAGTAGTTCGCCCCACGTTGCCGAGGTCTTAGGCCCCTTCAGCACCGTAGTGCCTAGAATATATGTCAGGTAAGACCACGCTAGCCACCCTATCAGAGAAGCAACAAGGCCACCCACCAGCCCCCAGAGAAAACCAAGGGCGCCCCTGGTGCCGATGGCACCGATGCCACTGCCGATCGCCGTCGCCAGGCTCACTATCACCACCGCCACCAGCGCCTGCGAGGTAGCGGTGCTGTCCGCCTCCACCTCCTCATACAGCGCTACCTCCAGTTTAGAAGCCCGCAGCATCCTGCTCACCAAAGAATTAGGACTGCTCACCTGTACCCTCCTTGCCAGAATTTACCACAGTATACCAGAAATAATTAACGGAAAGACCACCTGAAGGAAAAAACTCTTCTGCCTAATTAAGCCCGCCGCAGCACGACGATGATGAGCAGCCCAACGATCAGTGTGGCAAAGAAGCCGAGCAGCAGCCATACTAGAGCCACATTTCCAGCCTCACCGGCTGAGATGGTGAGCCATGCCCTCTCTGCACCCACCTCAACCAAGTGCTTGCCAGGTCCTATACCATAGACAGTCCAGCATACCCTCGTGGCTGAGCCAGGAGGGAGCATCACCACCGTAGAGCCCTTGGTAGCTTTATCGATCGTCAGCACGACTCTGTGTTCCCCCATGCTGCCGCCCTGGTTCTGCACCTGGGCACATATCTTGTGTCCGGTAGCGTAAGGCTCCACCCTCAAGTCCGTCACCGCAAAGATCGGCGGCGAAGGTCGCGGCGGTGAAGGCCTCGGTGCTAATGCTGCTGTAGACGGGGGCGGAGCCGGCTGTGGCGAAGGCTGTGGCTGTGGAGTCGGTTCCGGCTCCGGTTCCGGCTCTGGCGGCGGTGGTGACCCCACAATCATAGTGCTGGTGGTATCAAATATAGGTCCCCGGGCAACTCCGGCAGGACATTGCCATACCGTACCGGCGACGGACACGATCTCAGCGCCCACCGGAAGCACGCAGTACGCTATAGTCACCGTCACCTCATATGAGCCTCCAGCCCCAAGCTGACCAAGGTGCCACACCACCACACCATCTGAATAGGCACCACCGCTGCTGGAACCAACGTAGGACGAGCCCAACGGCAGGATATACTGCACCACCACATTCTCCGCAGTGACATTTGTGCTTACATTGGTCACCTCAATGGCAAAAGTCAATGTGTCACACGGCTCCCCAGTGGCGGGACCGGTGATATCTATGGACAGCATCGGACCGGGGCAAATCCGCGTCTGGGCGCTGCCGCCGGCAGGACCGTAACCTTTGCCCTGGCCATCTTGCCATACCGCTGCAGCCACATCCACCACGGTCATCTCCGAAGTGATGTTGTCAGCCACCTTCAAAGTAATAGTAACGGTCTGTGAGCCCCCAGCAGGAACGGTACCCAGGTCCCAGGCAACAGTGGCAACCGGGTCACCGCTGGGCGTCCCCGGCGGACTGCTCTCAACATAGCCCATATCTATAGGTAGATAGTCCACAAGCGTGACATTGTCCGCAGATGCCCCAGACGGGTTGGTTACGGTTATACTGTAAGTACAGAGGCCTCCAGGACCAGCCAGAGTGGGACCACTCTTGGTCACCTCCAGCACCGGAACTGTATATATCGTGCTTGCCAGCACATCGGTCGCTGGACCATAGCTCTCACCCTGCCCGTCCCGCCAGGTGACCAGCGCTGTGTTCAACAGCGTCGTCCCATTGCCCACGCTGTCGTCAACCCTCACGGTCAACGAAACTGGAACCGAGCCACCTCCTGTCAGCGTACCCAAATTCCAGACTACAGAACCATCGCTTACGGTGCCCGCCGGGCTGCTGCTGACATAGGTATATTTGTCTGGCAGGACGTCCACCAGCATAACATTGTAGGCATCAAGACCTCCGGAATTGCTCACCGTCAGGCTGAATGTCAGCAGACCACCTGGGCTGCCAACCGCAGGACCGGACTTCGTCACTGTAAGTAGCGGACTGGTACGGGCGATGATGTCTGCCGTCGCTGTAGCCGGACCGTAGGGCATGCCACCGCTGCCCTTCCATGTGACCTCGAAGAGATTGCGCAAAAGTGTCCCATCGGGAATAGACCAGTCAACATGCACCGTCACCCAGCCCGGTATCGCCACCCCGGGCGCAACAGTCCCCAGGTCCCAGGTAATGGTGCGCTCTATCGGGTCATAGACCGCACTGTGGCTGGAGCTGACAAAGGTCAATCCCGACGGCAGATAGTCCACCAACACCACGTTTTCGGCGGCTGAGCCGCCTACATTGGTCAGGGTGCCGGTGAAAGTTATATACGAGCCTACCACTGCATACGCCGGGCCCTCTTTGGTAATGGTAAGCTGGGGAGCAGTATAGATGGTGGTATCCGTCGTAGCCTCTGCGGGACCACACGGATTGCCGCCATAGTCATCCCAGGTGACCGAAAACCTATTGGTCAGCGTCGTCCCGTTGCCTACCCCTTCATCTACCTTCACCACCAACCAGCCGGGTATAGACGCCCCGGCACCCAAGTCCCCCAAATACCAGGTCACCGTGTTATCCACAGGGTTGTAGACCGCAGCATGGCTGGAGCTAACGAAGCTCAGCCCCACCGGTAAGTAGTCCACCAGCACCACATTATAGGCGTCAGCCGTCCAATAGTTGGTCAAGGTGCCAGTATAAGTGATAAGCCCGCCCGGGCTGGCGGTTGCCGGACCATTCTTCGTAATAGATAAGAGCGGTATAGTGCGGACGGTGATGTCCTTGGTAGCGGTGGCTGGCCCGTAGGGGTTGCCGCTGCTGTCCTCCCAGGTTACAGAAAACAAGTTAGTCAGCTTGGTGTTGTCAGACAGGGAATCGTCCACATGTACCGTCACCCAGCCAGGTATTGAGACCCCGGGACCAACGGTCCCCAAGTTCCAGGTCACTGTACAGTTGTCTGAATTATACACAGCCGTGTGGCTAGAGCTGACGAAAGTCAACGCACATAGACCGCCAACCTTGGGCAGATAGTCCACCAGCACCACATTCTCAGCCGGTTCCGTCCCATAGTTCGTCAGCGTGCCAGTGAAGGTTACATGTGCACCGGCGTTGGCAGCATCGAAACCCTCCTTAGTGATCATCAGCCTCGGTGGCACCGTGATCGCCGTCCTGGTGGGGTCATAGGGTGCCGGTGTGTCTGGGTCATCTGTGAGCACACTGGTAAAATTGGAGCCAGATACCTGTCCCTGGTTGGAAACCACACCCACGCCTGGCAACTGTGGAAACAGGATGGTCACCCTAAAGCTGATGGTAGCCGACCCTCCCGGTGGAATTGAAGCAAAGGTGACCTCCACCTCATTACCTGTTTGTTTTACTATGTTGCCCGTGGTGACCACGCTGTTGTCCACCAGGGACAAGTTGGGATCATTGATAGCGTCATAAAAGACGACATTCAGCATGTCCAGAGGGCCACTATTAGTGATGGTTATGGTGTACTGCAACACATCCCCAGGGCTGGCTACCCCATTGCCATCGTTGTCGGCATGCAGAGAGCCCACTTTAGAAGCATACACAGATGGCAACCACGGGTCGCTGAAGATGGGGTCGGTATACAGCTTCAACATCCAGTCCTTCTGCAGAGGGTCCACAGCCGAGGCGGAGGTGGTGATCAGAAAACGCGCCGGAGTGGTGTTGTCCAGTTTCTGCACGCCGCCCACATTGAAAGCAGAGATGGGCAACTGCACGTCCAGCCAGTACTCGTCGCCCCCGTAGCACGTTGGGGTCGCCGTCAGCACCCGCAGGTGGTTGTAGGTCTGCGCCACCCCAGTGGCTGCTGGTCCGGCAGCGTACCACACCCCGATCTCATCCCCACCGAGGACATCGCTGGCTGACCTCTGCGCCCCAGAGCGCGGTGTCACGCTGTTGGTCGGTAAATCGTTGTACAGCAGGTAGATCCGGTCAGCCCTGTTCGAACCAACCGTGCCATCCACATCTATGGCAAACTCTTTAAAGCCGTCGTTATCGATATCGATGAGTATATACCAATGCCCTGAGCTAAGCCCTACCTGGCTGGTCTCCAGAGGGTTACCGTCCAGCCGCATGCGGAAGGCTATATGGTCATCGCTTATGTCCGTGGGTGTGCCACCATTGTAATAAGCGTACAAAAAGCTGGGCTGGCTGCCCGGCAGATAGCCATTGGGCGAGCAGGAGGAGATATCGACGCTCGCAGGCTGGACCGCCCCCGAGCCACGGGAGGGATCAGCGGAGCTCTCGTAGTCGTGGACTACGCCACCATTGAAAGTGACCGGAAAGAAGGTGAAATTATTCCAGCTTACCGGTGGGTCCAGCAGCGCCGCCTCAGCAAGCTTCGGCACCAGAAGGGGAGAGGCCACAAGCGCAAGCAGCAAGAAGAGGGACAACAGCCCTCTCAGTACCACCAGCCCACCATGTAAAGCCATCTCCCTAATACCCTTTGCTTTGCCACAGCCGCTGACAAGCAAACTGCCCACCTTTCCGAGAATAATAACCTTTATCCTGGTTGCTAGTCAAGCGGCCTGCCACAGAGCACCACGGGAAAGTTTTGTCTGGGTAATTGTGGTGGGCGGTACTGGACTTGAACCAGTGACCTCTGCGATGTCAACGCAGCGCTCTAACCGCTGAGCTAACCGCCCCAACGAGCGCATTTTATCAATACCACCACACCACCGTCAATCAGCAGCGTTCTTTATTTATTCAGGTCTTTCCCCTCACTCTAGCTCTCTCCCAGGGAGAGAGAGTAGTTTCCTCTCCCTCGACGGGAGAGGACTAAGGTGAGGGTGGACTCTAAACAATCTTTAGACTTAGACTTTGTTCCCGTGGGAACAGGTTACCCCGAAGAAAAAAGCCCGAAAGATACACTAGCCACCAATCCAACCTCTTGAAGAAAACCACGAACTTCCCTATACTTTCACCATAATATTCTAGCCCGCAACTGCACGGGGAGGGAAATGGTGTCTAAGAAACTGGACGAAGTTAAAGAACAGGTGCTCGAAAGGGTAAAAGAGGAAAATATTAAGTTCATCCGGCTGTGGTTTACCGACATACTCGGCTTCCTGAAGAGCTTCTCCATCACCGCCGACCAACTTGAGGAGGCGCTGACCGAGGGTATGGGCTTCGATGGCTCGTCCATACTCGGCTTCGCCAGGGTGGACGAAAGCGACATGATTGCCATGCCAGACCCGAACACATTCCAGACCATCCCCTGGCGCCCCAGGGAGCAGGGCGTGGCAAGGATGTTCTGCGATATCTACTGGCCCGGTGGTCAGCCGTTTGAAGGCGACCCCAGGTACATCTTGAAACGCAACCTGAAGCGGGCGGCGGATATGGGGTATACTTTCAACGTAGGTCCCGAACTGGAATATTTCTACTTCAAAAACTCAGAGCGCACAGATTTCCTCGACCTCGGCGGCTACTTTGACCTGACACCCCCAGAGGTTGCTTCTGATATCAGGCGCGAGACCATCCTCGTGCTGGAGGAGATGGGCATAAAGGTGGAGTACAGCCACCATGAGGTCGCCCCCAGCCAGCACGAGATAGACCTCCACTACACCGACGCCCTCACCATGGCGGACAACGTGATGACCTACCGTCTTGTGGTCAAACAGGTAGCCCAGAAACACGGCGTCTACGCCACCTTCATGCCCAAACCGGTCTTCGGCGTTAACGGCAGCGGCATGCACGTGCATATGTCACTGTTCAAAGGTGACCGCAATGCCTTTTTCGACAAAGACGCCCCCTACCACCTCTCCGAGGTCGGCAGGCGCTTCATGGCAGGGCTACTGCGACACATCGCTGAGATAACTTCGATCTGCAACCAGTGGGTGAACTCCTACAAGCGGCTTGTGCCTGGCTATGAGGCTCCCTGCTACATAACCTGGGCAAGGCGGAACCGCGCTGACCTGATAAGGCTCCCGGAATATAAACCGGGCAAAGAGGTCGCCACCAGAATAGAGCTCAGGTCACCAGACCCCGCCTGCAACCCATACCTGGCTTTTGCCGTCATCCTTGCCGCCGGGCTTGAGGGTATAGAGAAGGGCTACAAACTGCCACTACCAACCGAAGAAAATGTCTTTGAAATGAGCCCTGAGGAACGCAAACGCAAGGGCATCAAGACGCTGCCCGGAAGTCTTTACGAAGCCATTGTCCTCACTGAGAAAAGCCGGTTAGTCAAGGAAGCCCTTGGCGAGCACGCCTTTAACAACTTTATCCAGAACAAAAAGGTGGAATGGGACAAGTACCGCACTTATGTGACTGATTACGAAATGAAAAGCTATCTGCCCATCCTTTAGTCTGCACAATAAAACATCAGGGAAGCTACCGCACGCACTGTCCACTCGCAACCAGATGACTAGACCATGGGGCTCGGAACGCTAGCCTGAGCCTTTAGTCGAAGACTTTACATTACTGGTGAGGAGTATCTGAATAACACTGCCACATTTAGGGCAGGTAACCTCTACAGTCACCGATTGTCTCATCACCCGCTCCACCAGAGCAGTGACCACAGAATCGATGTTGTCCAGCCGTCTGTCCAGGGCTTCTATGCGCTTCTTTAGATGTTCTTCTTCCACGTTGTAGTTCTTTGTATCAAATTACATAAAGGGGGGAGCCTTCGTTTTCTCTCCCCCACCAAAAACTAGCGCTATAATTATGGGACAGTTACAGACTCTTCTCAGCTACCCCTAATGAGGAAAGCTCAGCCTTATCTTGCTTTATCAAGCCGTCCACTTTGGCGTTGACCAAGGATTCCAGGTACTTGCGGAATGCCTCCCTGGCACCGGGCGAAAGCCGCAATGCCTCCTTCGCCCGCTGCCACTCTTCCTCTGTCCACTGGTTCACTTTGTCCGGGCTTAGCGGGAACTCTGAGATCATTCGCCGCTCCGCCCTGTCCAGCACCCTGCTGGTCACTGCCCTCTTAAGACGGTCAAAGGAAAGGAACTCTTCATTAGCATAAGGCTTGGGCGTCCATTCTTCTTCCATAGAAGCTGCCTCCATCGCTGTACTTCCACCTGGCTTAGCACTGTACCCTTAATGCTATGATATGCCTAGCCAATCACTATGTCAAGTGCCCACACCATTACCTGTCGCCAGACTTGCTGCTACTAGCAAGCTGGCGTCAACCCCCCATCGGGGCTCTGCCAAGCAGGCACCCAGGCTAGCGCGACCAGACGGACTGAAATATCCTTCTTCGCCGGTCTGACCGTCACCCTCTCCAGTTCCTCGGTTAACGGGTCAACCCTTGACTGGAGCTCCTGGACCTCCGCTCTGAACTCGTCCTCTAGTTCTCTCAGCCGTTGCTGGTAGGTTGCCAGCGTCTCCTTGGCACGTTCCACATCCTGGGCCTCTTTCATTATCCGTCCGGCACTGCGCACAGTCGTAGTACCACGGCTTAAGGAAGAATAGCTCAGCGCCTTCCTGCCCATAAAGGCGCTGAGCAAGGTGGCTCCTGCTGAAATCGCCGTCTGCATTTTTTGTTGCTTCGCCTGCTCTGCCTCTCTTTCGACCGCCTGCCGGGCGCGCCGTACCTTTTCCTCCAGCGCAGCTACCTTAGCAGCGTACTTCTGCTTCGCCTTCTCGATAGCTTCATCGCGCTGTTCTCGCGAGCTCTGCTGCACCCGTATTCTGAAATCACGCTCCGATTCACCCGGCTTGGAGAACACCTTAAAGGTTGGACTCTTTAACAGCTCCACCTTTCGGTTTCGGTAAAGCCAGTCGGTAAATTCCCGACTCCAGACATCATAGCTCCTAGGACTGCTGGCAGCCGAAGGTAACGGAGCAAAAGCGGCTGGCTCACTTGGCAACTTTTCCAGGTCGGCGATGTCAAACGGGGCTTCGCTTGCCTTGTTCCAGTCTACAGGGATGGGGTCATCAGTGATCGGCGTAATATATGTGGACTCCTCCACCAGATCGATCCCGCTTTTTACATCAGCAAAGTGCACCTGCGCATGCCCCACAAGCATCGGAGAATATACCAGCGTGTGCCCGGCCGGCTGGGTGCCGCGGATGGGAACAAAATACTGGGGGACAGTAGGTGGCAACACCGGCTTGGCACTTCCCCGCGAGATCCCCTCTCGTGGCTGCACCGACAGCATTGCTGGCGCAGCATGCACAGTTGCGGAAACCGCGGGTTGCTGCGGTGCTGCCCGGACTGTAGGCACTGCAATGCGCACCGGGTCCATAAGCCTCTTAATTTGGACCCGGGTCATTGGTCCCCGGAGATAGGACATCGCCCACCGGGTCTCGAAGATCACTGGCGCGTCCTCGTGTACATTGTTCATCAGAAATATGCGGTTGCTCAATCCAGCCAGAGTCTGTTCCATAGCCTGCCGGTCAAACTTGGTACCTGCTGTAGCCGCCACACCCTCAAGCCCCTCCAACACCCGCATCTTGTCACGCTCGGTCTGCAGCCTGCCTATGAACCAAGTACCGGTATTTGCCAGCCCTTTGTAGTCGAGGTCAACAGGGTTCTGCGTGGCAAGCAGTACACCCACGCCAAAGGCACGCGCCTGTTTGAGCAAAGTTAGCAAAGGTGTTTTAGAAGGTGGATTGGCAACAGGAGGAAAGTAGCCAAAGATCTCGTCCATATAGACTATAGCCCGGAGGCTGGTGGTGCCGGACTGAGAGCGCGTCCAGGCCAGTATCTGGTTAAGCAGCAGCGAGACAAAGAACATGCGCTCGGAATCGTTCAGGTGGGCTATGGAAAATATGGCTACGCGCGGCTTGCCACTCGGTGAATATAGTATCTCACCGATGTCCAGCGGCTCACCCTGAAGCCAGATATCAAAACCTGGAGCAGCAAGTAAGTTGTTCAGCAACAGCGCCAGCTCAAACCTGTCCTTCGCTGGATAGAAGGACTCTATGTCCAGCACACCGACCTTGCTCACCGGCGGCGATTGTATTTGCTGTATCAGTACCCCCAGGTCCATATCCCACCCCTCCCGCCACGCCATATCCAATATCGTGGAGATGAGTATGTGCTCCCGACTGCGGATGGGGTCAGCCTCTTTCCCTACAAGCCCAAGTAGACTGGTGACTGTTGAAATAATGCGCTCTCTGAGTAGTTCAGAGTCCTCCCTGACGGCTGGAGGTGGAGCAGCAAACGACTTTAGAATGGAGACTGGTATCCCGGCAGTGCTTCCCGGCGTATATATTACAAAGTCGGCAGCCTCCCTGAGCCTGGCAATGCGCTCACCGCTCTGCCCCCATGTTGCTAACCCGTTCCTCCATAACTCCGCTTGCTTCCTGGCATATTCTTCTATGGTCAGTCCCTTCTTGCGGGCATCGTCTTCGTTTACCCAGGGGAGAAAGTCCTCCGGACGTAGCTCTGGGAAGGTGAGTAGCAGGTTGGGTAAATCGCCCTTGGGGTCGATCACAATGGACGGAATTCCATCCATCGCCGCCTCCTCCAGCAAAACTACGCACAGCCCTGTCTTGCCGCTTCCGGTCATGCCCACACAGACCCCATGAGTGACCAGGTCCTTGGAATCATATAAAAGTAGCTCCCCTTTTGACTTCTTGGCAGCAAGGTCGTAAGTCTTGCCCAGATAGAAAACGCCTAGCTTCTCGTAGTCCTCCATAGCCGCACCCCCATAAGTATTTCGATGTGAAGGACACCCAAGGGTACGCAGTTAGTCTAGCACAAACAAGTCGGTTGTCAATCGTCGACGCCAGAAGCCATGTCTGGATGTGTTTGGAAACCATCAATAAGAAAGATAAAGCGGGTAAAGAAGAAAAGCAGCAGCTACTATTTACAGCCCACGGAGATAGGCA
Organism: uncultured Dehalococcoidia bacterium; assembly: GCA_937975645.1. Taxonomy (GTDB): domain Bacteria; phylum Chloroflexota; class Dehalococcoidia; order GIF9; family UBA5629; genus CALJTV01. Next base: position 80,833 of record CALJTV010000005.1, read on the forward strand.
TCTATAGAAGCCGCAGCCCGCTTGCCCGCACCCATGGCACTGATTACCGTGGCGGCACCGGTGACCACATCACCACCTGCCCAGACCCTCTCCTTTGTAGTCTTACCAGTCTCCTCGTCAGCTACCACTGTGCCGTTTTTCCTCGTCTCCAGCCCTGTAGTGGTAGAAGGAATAAGGGGGTTGGGCGTAGTACCCAGCGCCACGATGACGATGTCAACTTCCATGATGAACTCACTACCTTCCTTGACAACAGGACGCCGCCTGCCGCTGGCGTCAGGTTCGCCCAGCTCCATCTCGTAGCACTCCATCGCCGTCACCCAGCCCTGCTCATTGCCGATAAACCTCTTGGGGTTGGTGAGGAACTTGAAAATGACCCCCTCCTCCTCGGCATTTTCCACCTCCTCCCGCCTCGCCGGCATCTCGACACGCGACCGCCGATAAACGATGTACACCTCCTCAGCACCCAGTCTCAAGGCGCAGCGTGCAGCATCCATAGCCACATTCCCACCCCCGATGACTGCCACCCTTCTGCCTATCTTCACCGGCGTATCATACTCCGGGAAAAGGTACGCCTTCATCAGGTTCACTCGAGTGAGGAACTCGTTCGCCGAGTAGATGCCATTAAAGTTCTCACCAGGGATGTTGAGGAACATCGGCAACCCAGCACCTGTCCCCAAAAACACGGCATCATAGCCGCTGGCAAGCAGCTCATCTACAGTAGCCAGCTTCCCCATCACCGAGTCCAGCTTTATCTCCACGCCCAATGACTTAACATACTCTATCTCCGCCCGCACGATTTCCTTGGGCAACCTAAACTCAGGAATGCCATACATCAACACCCCGCCAGCCACATGCAGCGCCTCGAAGATGGTTACCTTATGCCCCATTTTGGCTAAATCGGCAGCGCAGGTCAGTCCAGCAGGGCCCGAACCGATCACCGCTACCTTCTTTCCTGTCGGAGGCGCCAGGTCCACCACCTTGTTGAAGCCCGGGTTCTGCTTCCGCTCCCAGTCAGCCACATACCTTTCCAGCCGCCCGATGGCCACCGGCGCTCCCTTCTTGCCCAGCGAACAGACCTCCTCGCACTGCGTCTCCTGGGGGCATACCCTGCCGCATATGCCAGGCAAGCTGTTCTTGCTTTTCAGTACCTTCACCGCCTCCACCATATTGCCATCACGGACAGCCTTGATGAAATCGGGGATATCCACATTCACCGGGCAACCGGCTACACAAGGGCGCTTGGGGCACTGGATGCAGCGGCTGGCTTCACGCAGTGCCATCTCGTCGGTATACCCCAGCGCCACCTCGTTGAAGTTCCGCCTCCTCACCTTCGGGTCCTGGCGAGGCATGGGCACACGGTTCAGGTCAATCTTAGGTCTGGGTTTTTCTTCCATCTCTATTGCCTCAGGAACTGCATTGGCACTGACGGGACTTCCATAGTTCGAAGGAGTGCTTCTCTTCTTCCAAGTACATCCGCTGCCGACTCATCAGCAAGTCCCAGTCCACCTCATGCCCATCAAATTCGGGACCGTCAACGCAGACGAACTTGGTGACACCCCCCACACTCACCCGACAGCAACCACACATCCCAGTCCCATCCACCATAATTGAATTCAGACTGACGATCGTCTTCACTCCAAAAGGCTTGGTCGTCAGCGAGCAGAACTTCATCATTATCGCCGGACCGATGGCAACCACCCGGTTGGTTCCTTTATTTTTTTCCAATACTTCCTTCAGCGGCTCGGTGACCACCCCTTTACGGGCATAGGAGCCGTCATCGGTGGTCACTATCAACTCATCGCTGACAGCACGCAGCCGCTCCTCCCAGAAGAGCAGGTCCTTGCTCCGTGCTCCCATAATGGTGATGACCTTGTTCCCCACCTGCTTCAAAGCCCTGGCAATAGGGAATATCGGCGCCACACCTACCCCACCACCAACACACACCACCGTGCCAAAATTCTCGACCTCGGAAGGCAGCCCCAGCGGACCGATTATGTCAAGAATAGCTTCGCCGGTTTCAAAGCTGGACAGTTTGTGTGTGGTGGTACCCACCTTCATCGCCACTAGGGTTATGGTACCCTTGCTGGCATCCCAGTCCGCCAGCGTGAGTGGTATACGCTCACCAACCTCGTCCACACGGATGACCACAAACTGCCCTGCCCTAGCTTTCTTCGCTATCGCTGGAGCCTCAAACTCGAAACAGTCGACAACTGGACACAGTCTCTCTTTCGCCACTATCTTGTACATGGCAAGACCTCATTCTAGGCAGATTTAACTTTAGCCGGGGGTAGCACTGGACGAGAAAGTCCGAGTCTAGCATCACAGCGCAGGCAGCGCCGGGCTTCCGCCCCGGCAGTCATTTCGTCGTAGCCCAGCTCCACCTCGGCAAAGCCAGCCAGGCGCTTGTCCAGACCGATGCTGGGCATCTCAGGACACCGCTTGTCAGCAAAGCCCTCCTCGCTGCCGAAATACGGGTCAGTCCTCTCGAACGGTACTAGCACCTCATCGATGATACCGCTCCCCCCGAGATATTTATCGATGGAGCTCGCTGCCTGTCTCCCCTGAGCAATAGCCTGTATAACCGACGCCGGTCCCAGCACCACATCGCCACCGGCAAACACGCCTTTTATATTAGTTCCCAGAGTCTTCGCATCTACTTTTATCACACCTCCCCGCCCGGTCTCCACGCCAAGCCCCTTGGGGATTTCAGACACCTGTCCGATACTGGCTATGATATTGTCGAACTCCATGACAAATTCGCTGCCCTTCACAGGCACCGGGCGGCGCCTGCCGCTGGCGTCCGGTTCGCCGAGTTCCATCCTGATACACTCCAGCTCGAGGTAGCCATCTCTGGCGGTTATTCTTGAGGGTGCTGCCAAAAAGATGACCTTCACCCCTTCGCGCAGGGCTTCCTCCACCTCCTCAGGTGCCGCCGGCATCTCAGCGCGGGTGCGCCGGTAGATAATCGTCACCTCTTTGGCACCCAGGCGCAGTGCCGTGCGGGAGCAGTCTATGGCCGCGTTACCACCACCGATAACCGCTATCCTCTTGCCTATTTTCACCTCCATACCCAGACTGACCTGCCGCAAGAAGGTCACGCCATCCATCACCCCAGGGCTGTCCTCACCCTCCACACCCATCCTCGTCCCCTGGTGAGCACCCAACGCCAGGAACACCGCCTGGTAACCGTCCTTGAACAGCTCGTCCAGGGACTCCACCCTGGTATTCGTCCTTATCTGCACACCGACATCTTCGATCTCCTTGATCTCGGCGTCCAGTATGGCACGCGGCAAACGGTAAGCTGGAATGCCGACGCGCATCATTCCACCGGGCTGTGGCAGCGCTTCGAAGACCGTGACCGTATGCCCCAATTTAGCCAGATAAAAGGCTGCCGTCAGCCCCGCCGGTCCCGAACCCACCACCGCCACTTTTTTCCCAGTCGGCGGTGCTACCTTAGAATACTGTTTCCACAGACCCTTATCATTGTCGGCGGCAAACCGCTTGAGGAACTTGATGCATATCGGGTCGTTCAAAGCACCCCTACGGCACGCCTGCTCACATGGGTGCACGCACACCCTCCCCAGGACGCCTGGGAAGGGGACTTTCTCTCGTATCACCGCCAGCGCCTCGGAATATTTCCCCTGCGCAATCAAATAAATATACCGCGGTATATCAATATGCGCCGGACAGGCATCGCGGCAGGGGACAACATAAGCCTCCCAGTTGGGGATATCGCGGAAGCGCGCTTCTCTGTCCACCAAAGCACCGGTGGGACAGACCTCAACACAGGTGAAGCAGAACTTGCAGCCCGATTCCTTATGGTCATTGTTTTTCCTCGGTCCCGCCACTTTATAGCCGCCCATCTCCACAAAGTCGAGCGCCTTTATCCCCCTCAGGTCACCACAAGCCCGGACACAGCGCCCGCAGGCAATGCATAGGTTATAGTCCAGATCGAAAAAGGGGTTGTCCCGGTTCACCGGCAGCGAGCGGTACTCATAAGGGATGTCTTCCATCTCGATACCAAGGAAGTCAGCCACCAGTTGCAGCTCACAGCGCCCGTTCTTGGGGCAGGTAACACACCGCTCGGTGACGGACACACTGCGCAGGCAGATGTCGAACGGTCTGCAGCGCTCCTTCCGCCAGCAGGTGAGGCAGGCGCTGGGGTGCTGCGACAATAACCTGATCAAAGCTTGACGCTGCTTCTGACGCAGCTCCGGGGTGTCCGTGTGCACAATCAGGCCCTCGGAAACTTTGGTGGTACAGGAAAGAGCAGGCTCACCCTGCCCCTCTACCTCCACCAGACACAGCCCGCAGTCTCCCGAAGGTGGCAAGTCGGGGTGAGCGCACAGGCTGGGAATATAAATGCCAGCGCCCGCTGCTGCCTGGTATATTGTCATGTCGGCGGAAACGCTGACCTCTTGTCCATCGATGATGATATTGAGCTCGCCCATTCGGTTAAAGCTTTTCTATCCTGACCGCAGAAACTTTTAACTCCGGTATCTTGGCAACCGGGTCAACGGCTGGATTAGTCAAAATGTTGACTGGGCTCTCAGCAAAGTGGAAGGTCATAAAGACCACCCTAGGTGGCACCTTCTCCGTAACCTTAGCCTTGACCACCACCTCGCCCCGCCTCGATACCACCTTCACTTTTTCGCCATGCACAATCTTCAATACCGCAGCATCCTCTGGATTTATCTCCACCTCAGCCTCAGGGTCGATGGCATTCAACCCCCGTACCCGCCTCGTCATGGTACCGGTGTGATAGTGGAACAGACTGCGCCCAGTAGTGAGTATAAACGGATAGTCCTTGTCGGGCAACTCCGCTGGCGGCTTGTACTCCAGCGGCATGAACAACCCCAGCCCCCGGACAAACTTGCCCACATGCAGTATGGGGGTGCCGGGATGGTCTGTAGTCGGACAAGGCCACTGGAGACCACCGTTCTCAAGCCGCTCATAATTGATGCCGCCATAGCTAGGCGTCAGCCTGGCTATCTCGTCCATCACCTCCGAGGGATGGCTGAAATCAAACCCGTATGCCCCCATCCTTTTGGCTATCTCACAAATGATCCACCAGTCCGGTCTGGAGTTGCCTATCGGCTCGACCGCTTTTCTAACCAGTTGCACGCGACGCTCGGTGTTGGTGAAGGTGCCGTCTTTCTCGGCGAAGCTGGTGGCCGGCAGGACAACGTGTGCCAACTGCGCCGTTTCGGTGAGGAACATGTCCTGGACCACCAGAAACTCCAGTCGCTTAAACGCCTCCCTGGTATGATTGATATCGGGATCGCTGAGCAATGGGTTCTCACCCATGACGAAGGCTGCCTTGAGACGTCGGTTATAGGCAGCGTCGATCATTTCGCTGAGGGTCAACCCTGGGTTGGGGCTAAGGTCACAACGCCAGGCGATCTCAAACTTACGGCGTACCTCCGGGTTATCTACCCTCTGGTACCCGGTGTAGACATTGGGCAGCGCACCCATATCGCAGGCACCCTGTACATTGTTCTGTCCCCGGAGCGGGTTAACACCGCTTGAAGGTTTCCCGATATTCCCGGTGAGCATCGCCAAGTTGGCTACCGCCAGCACATTATCGGTGCCGTGGGTATGCTGGGTGATGCCCATAGCATAGATGATGGTCGCCGGTTTGCAGGTGGCATACAACCTGGCAGCCTGGGATATCGCCTCCCGCGGCACCCCGGTGACCTTTTCCACAAATTCCAGCTCAAACTTCTTTAATGATTCCTTGAAGGCATCAAAGTTCTCACAATATTCGCTGACAAAGGCGAGGTCAGCAAGCCCTTCATCGTAGATCACCTTCGCCATCCCCATGAGTAGGGCAACGTCGCTGCCGGGAATATGCCGCAGCCAGACGTCAGCATGATCGCACAGGTCGAATTCTCGAGGGTTAGCCACGATGAGCCTGGCACCACTGCGCACTGCCCGCTTTATCTCTAGAGCCACAATCGGGTGCCCGCTGCTGGTGCTACTGCCGATAACAAACACACAGCTTGCATCACCGATCTCGTTGATGGAGTTGGTCATAGCACCGCTGCCGAAACTGGTGGCCAGACCTGCCACCGTAGGGGAATGTCAGAGACGGGCACAATGGTCAACATTGTTCGTCCCCATTACAGCGCGGGTGAACTTCTGTGCCAGATAGTTCTCCTCGTTGGTGCACTTGGCTGAGGCGATAAAGGCGAACTCATCGCCCTTGTGCCTACTCAAGACTTCGGCAACAAAACCTAACGCCGCCTCCCAGCTAGTCTCCACAAGCTTGCCGTCCTTCCTCATCAATGGACTGCTCAGACGCTCAGGGTGGTGGACAAACTCGGCAATGCCAAAACGCCCCTTCACGCATGCCTGCCCTTTGTTGACCGAGCTTTCATCATACACAGGCACCGAGCGCACCACTCTCCCTGCCTTCACCTCAAGGCTGAGCTGGCAGCCCACTCCACAGTAAGGACAAATGGTCACCACCGACTTGTCCGGCAGCCCCGACCACTTGCTCTCCCTGTCAAGCAACGCACCTGTGGGGCAGATATCAACACAGGCACCGCAAAACTGGCAGCCCGAGTCTTGAAGTGTCTTATCGAAGGCTGTCCCCACCAGCGCTCGGCTACCACGATAGACGAAGGCGATAGCCCCCACACCCCTCACCTCCTGACACACCCGCACACAGCGCCCACAGAGGACGCAGAGGTTATAGTCGCGGTCGAAGAAAGGGCTGTCCCGGTAAACTGGCAGGTCCTTTCGAATAGGCGGAAGAGTGACCTCCTCCACTCCGATCCGAGAGGCAACCTCCTGTAGCTCACAGCGCAGGTTCTTGGCACAGGTAACACACTGCTTGGGGTGTTCAGCTAGGATCAGCTCAAAGATATTCTTGCGCAGCTCCCGGAGCTGGGCGCTGTCAGTCCTGATCACCATCCCATCGGTGACCGGCGTGGTACAGGCGGTGGGGAAACCACGCATATTCTCGATCTCTACAATGCACAGACGGCAGGCACCGTAAGGGCTCAAGCTGGGATGGTAACAAAGCGTCGGCACATAGATACCAGCCTGCCGTGCTGCCTCAAGCACGGTGCAGCCGTCCTTCACTTTCACCATCCGCCCGTCAATGGTAACCGTCACCACTTTAGCTCTCTCGTCAACTACCATAGCAGACCTCTAATTCACAAAGATCAGTCCTGCGCACTCCCCTCTGCTTTCTGCACCGGCACCGGCTCAGAAGGGACCTCAATGCGCTCCCCAGAGACCTTCACTACAGCGGAAAAGCGCGTCGGGCAGATGTCCAGACAGGTACCGCACTTTATGCATTTGCTTTGGTCGATGACATGCACCAATCGTCTGCCACCATTGATAGCCTCTACCGGGCAATTGCGCATACATATCATGCACCCCTGGCACTTGTCCGGCAGAATGTAGAAAGTTATTAATTCCTTACACACTAGGGCAGGACAGCGCTTCTCCTCGATATGTGCCTGGTATTCATCGCGGAAGTAACGCAGCGTGGTCAGCACCGGGTTTGGTGCCGTCTGCCCCAGCCCACAGAGAGAGCCCTGCTTTACCGTCGTGGCGATCCTCTCCAGCTGTTCGATATCACCCGACTTGCCCTGCCCCTGCACTATGCGGGTGAGTATGTCCAGCATCTGCCTTGTCCCCACACGACAGGGCGGGCATTTACCACAGGACTCCGCCTGGGTGAAGGTGAGGAAATACCGGGTCAAGTCCACCATGCAGGTGTCCTCGTCAGCCACTATCATCCCACCCGACCCCATGATCGAGCCAGCTGCAGTCAGCGACTCGTAGTCCACAGGCGAATCAAGCAGCGATGCCGGCAGGCAACCACCAGAAGGACCGCCAGTCTGGACCGCTTTGAACTTCTTACCTTTGAGGATGCCACCGCCAATGTCATAAATGATCTGGCGCAAAGTGATGCCCAGCGGTACCTCAATAAGACCAGTCCTCTCTACCTTACCCACCAGGGCAAAGGTCTTGGTGCCCTTGCTCCTTTCGGTACCATACTGTGCATACCACTCGGCTCCCTTCTGCAAAATCAGCGCTACGTTAGCCCAGGTCTCCACATTATTGATATTCGTCGGCTTACCCCACAGACCAGATATTGCCGGGAACGGCGGTCGCGGTCTCGGCATACCACGCTTGCCCTCGATAGAAGCCAGCAGGGCGGTCTCTTCACCACAGACAAACGCCCCAGCCCCCTCTTTGATCTTTATATGGAAATTAAATCCCGAACCTAAAATGTTGTCACCTATCAGCCCATACTCCTCCATTTGCTTCAGCGCCAACCGTAGCCTCTCCAGCGCCAGTGGGTACTCAGCGCGACAATAAATATAACCGTGGTTCGCCCCAATAGCATAGGCGCCGATGACCATGCCCTCAAGCACCGAGTGAGGGTCGCCCTCCAGAAGGGAGCGGTTCATGAACGCCCCGGGGTCGCCTTCGTCGGCATTACAGACAATATACTTTTCCGTCCCCGGAGCCCGCCGACAGAACTCCCACTTCTGCCCAGTGGGAAAACCGGCACCACCCCGCCCCCGCAAGCCCGACTTCTTTATCTCCTCGATGATCGCCTCAGGTGACATGCTCAGCGCCTTAAACAGGCCACTGTATCCGCCGTTGGCAATATAATGATCGATATTCTCCGGGTCAATCAGTCCACAGTTGCGCAGCACCAGCCGCACCTGTGGTTTCAGTACTGTCAGATCGAACAGATTGGGAATGCCATCAACTTTGCCATCGCCGATATAACCAAGCGCCAAATCAGGGCGAGGATTATCGTTCATCAAGTAGTCAGAGAGCAGTTGCCCCACAGTCTCCGGCTGCACGCTGCCATAAATAACCTGTGGGCGCCCGGGCTTGATAACACCGATCATCGGTTCGGCATAGCATAAGCCCATACACCCCACCTGGATCACGGTGGCTCCCACTCCCTGGCGTGCCAGAAATTCATCTATAGCCTTAAGCACGGCACCGGCACCGGCTGCCTTACCGCACGTACCAGCGCCGACCAAAATCCGAGGTCTAAGGCTCTTCTGCAGCTTTTCCCACTCAGCGGCAGCGCGCTTCTGGATCTCTGTAAAGGTCACAATTCACCTACTCATACTGTGCCAGTATTTCCTTAGCTCTGGACACCGTCATCCTACCGTAAACATCTTTATCGATGACTACCACCGGAGCCAGAGCACAGGAGCCAAAACAGGCTACCCTCTCCAGGCTAAAACGATTGTCGTCCGTCGTCCCACCGGACTCCACCCCTAACTCCCGCTTCACTTCATCGAGGATGCGCTCGCCGCCGCGCACATGACATGCTGTGCCCAAACAGACCTTAATGCTATGCCTGCCGCGGCGGGTAAAGTAAAACTGGGCATAAAAAGAGGCGACCCCGAACACCTCGCTCTGTGACATCCGACATAGCTTGGCTATCCGGGAGACCGCCTCCTCAGAAAGGTAGCCGTATCTCTCCTGCACTTTTTGCAAAATCGGAATTAACGCACCTTTCTCCCCACCATACTCAGCCACGATTTGGGCTAGTTCATCAGACAACCGGGGCTCCTTAGAAAAGCAATCGGTCACATAGTTTAGCAAAATAGAGCGCTCCCGTCAAACCTGACTGGGACAGCTGCCTCACAGAGGCAACACGCTAATCGTCCTTCCTGATTCGCATCAATACCAGTTTGCTTACCTCCAGCACAGGGAAAATAGACAGCGATAACAGGAGTGAGAGCATCCAGTCAAAGCCGTCCAGCGGGTAGGTATGGAACACACTTTGAAAGAAAGGTAGGTAGATGATGATCAGCATCAACAGAATCTGTGAGCCCACAGCCATGTTCAGCCACTTATTGTTGAACATACCGATCCTGAATACCGAGTGCCTCTCCGAACGGAAATTGTATGCCTTGAAGAACTGTATCATAATCAAAGTTAGAAAGCAGAGGCACTGCGCCTCCACCATACTCTTACCCACGTCCAGCGCCCATTTGAAGATTCCCAGGTTCACCAGACATGACCACACACCACCCACTAGTATCAACACCACCACCGGCATGGTGAACACTCCCCGCCCCCTTGGACGCGGCTTGCGCTGCATGATGTCAGGCGCCGCCGGGTCGACAGAAAGCGCAATCGCCGGTAGACCATCGGTCACTAGATTGACAAACAGTATCTGGATGGCAATTAATGGTATCGCCCCGGCAGGTAAACCGATGACGGGACCGAAGAGGATGGCACCAGCCATCAGCAGTATCTCCCCGATATTTGATGAGAGCAGATACATTAGGTATTTTTTGATGTTGTCGAAGATGGCCCTGCCCTCTTCCACCGCCGCCACTATGGAGGCAAAGTTGTCATCGGTGAGCACCATGTCAGCCGCCTCCTTGCTGACATCGGTACCGGTGATTCCCATGGCAACACCGATATCCGCCTTTTTCAGCGCTGGTGCATCGTTCACCCCGTCACCGGTCACTGCCACCACATGTCCTTTCTTCGTCAGGGCTTCCACCACCCTCAATTTGTGCGCCGGCGATACCCGGGCGTAGACCTCCACCCTCTCCACCATCCCCTGAAACTCCTCATCGCTTATCGCATCTAGCTCCTCACCGTCTAGGGCAATTCCCTCCTTCAGTATTCCCAGCTCTCTGGCAATAGCCACCGCCGTGAGTTTATGGTCGCCGGTTATCATCACTGACTTTACGCCAGCCTGTTCGCACAGCCGCACCGCCTCTTTAGCCTCCTCCCGCGGCGGGTCTATCATCCCCACCAGACCAAGAAATACCATGCCCTGGTCCGAGGCTTCGGAGCCCGTCTCCCGAACTACTTTATAAGCCACCCCAAGCACACGCAGAGCATCCTCCGCCATTTTGTGGGCTGTCTGGAGTATCTTCTCCCGCTTCTCCGCAGGCAGTTCCACTGTCTGCCCTCTATGGAAAATATGGTTACATGCCCCCAGCACCACCTCCGGCGCCCCCTTTGAATAAGCGACCAGACCGCCGTCAGGCAACTGATGGACAGTAGTCATCCGCTTCGCCTCCGAAGAAAACGGCACCTCCATAACGCGTGGTAATTTTCGGCACAGCTCCTCCCGCACCAGCCCCGCTTTAGCCGCCGCCACTATTAGGGCACCCTCTGTGGGGTCACCCCTCACCCGCCAACCACCATCAACATAGGTAAGCGAGGCGTCGTTGCACAGGGCTACAGCCTCCAGCAACAGCCTCAAGCCAGGCTCTTTTTCCACATCCAGCGCCACCCCGTTTGCAAAAAACCTGCCTCTGGGCTCATAACCTGCGCCGCTTACCTCTACAGACCTGTCATCGACAAAAATCCGTTTCACCATCATCTGGTTCTGCGTCAGCGTGCCCGTCTTGTCTGAGCAGATAAAGGTAGTACAGCCCAGCGTCTCTACTGCAGGCAATTTCCGTATCAAGGCATGTCGCCTCACCATCCGCTGCACGCCCAGAGCCAGCGATATGGTGACCACAGCCGGTAGGGCTTCCGGCACCGCCGCCACCGCCAAGCTCACCCCCCAGATGACCATTTCCAGCAACTCGTGTCCTCTCACCACCCCTATGCCAGCCAGGATGAAGCACAGCACCAGAGCTGCAACGCCAATATATTTGCCCAGCCTGTCCAAGTTTATCTGCAGCGGCGTGCGCTCCTTCTCCACCTCCCCAAGCAATCTAGCGATCTTGCCGAACTCAGTTGCCATGCCGGTTGCAGTCACCACACCCTTCCCTCTGCCATAGACCACCACCGTGCCCATAAATGCCATGTTCGCTCTGTCACCCACTGCCACTTCACCATCCACAGGTTCTACCTTCTTATCCACAGGCGTTGACTCCCCGGTCAGCGGCGCCTCATCCGTCCTTAAATTGACCGCCTCTACCAGCCTCATGTCTGCCGGCACCCTGTCGCCGGTGCTGAGCAGCACGATATCGCCGGGCACAAGCTCGCAGGCTGCAATTGTCATCTCCTGCCCATCCCTGATAACCCTCGCCTGCGGTGCCGCCATCCTCTTCAGGGCTTCCATGGCACGTTCAGCACGGTACTCCTGGTAGAACCCCAGACCGGCGGCAAAAAGCACGATCACAAAGATAACTACAGCGTCCGTCACCTCACCGAGGATAGCCGACAACGCTACTGCTACCAACAGGATGATGATGAGGAAGTTCTTAAACTGCTCCAGGAAAAGCTGCCACGCTGAGACCCGTTTCCTCTCCGCCAGCTCATTAAGCCCACACTCAGCAAGCCTGCGCTCTGCCTCCCCCCTCGATAGACCTGTCCTCAGGTCTGAACCGAGGCGGCTCAGCACTTCAGAGACAGCAAGGTTGTACCAGTTGGCTGTGTTATTTACCGCCATTCAGTCCTAGACTACAGACGTCGGCCAGGGCTTCTCACCCAAAGCGATGCGACAGAGGTCGGTGATGAATATTTTGGGCAAGCCAAACTGCGAGCTGGGGCGACGCAACACCCGGTCGCAGACCGGGCAGCAGGTCACGATAGCTTCGGCACCACAGGCAATGGCGTCCTCAAAGTTCTTCTTCTGTATATCGATGGCAAGCTCTCTGTTGGTATAGATAATCGGCGCACTGCAACACACTGCCCCCAGCCGCTCATACTTTCTCGACGGCCTCTCAACACCCACCAACTCAAAAATCTCGTCCAAAAAGGCATCATACTCGGGGACCCATCTGGTGGCGCAGTTTGCTTGGAAGGCTATCTTTTTGCCTATCTTGGTAATCCTGTCCCTGTGCTCTTTAAGATAATTGCACAGGTACTCGTAGAGGTGCATGTACCTGAAGGGGACCTTGAACCCGTATTCTTTGGCTTTCACATGGGCTAGTACGAAACCCTCATTGTGCATGTACACCACTTCTTTGCCGAAGCTAGCAAGCCTGTCCAGAACGAGCTGACCATACCTCTCCACAAAGCTTTCCCCGCCCATGTGCACGCACCCACAAAGAGACATGAACTCGGCACCCCTGACCACGGTCATGCCCTTGAACAACTGGCTCTCCAGCGCACCTTCGGGGAACTCGTCGAAACGGAAGGAGTCAAGCGACAATAGCGGCTTATCCGGCTCCCCGGGTACCACCTGTCGCGGTTCACCCCGCCCCTCAAGTCCCTCGACTAGCGTTTCCAGCATCCGCTTGCCCACAGCCACTATCGGGGAGGTGCCCAGCTTCTCCTGCATCCTGAAGATAAGGTCAGCCGGGTCAGCCCTGGTGGGACAATAGCTACTGCACGCCAGGCAGGTTATGCATTTGTGCAAGACCTCAGCATCCCTACCCTCCATCAGAAGTTTCAGCTCCACCACCGCCCTCTCCTTGTCATAGTCCACATACCGGCACTTCACCAGACAGTCACCACACAGGTCACACTTAGAAGCGTCCCACATTATTGCCCTCCCGCAAAATTCCTCATACGAAGCGGAATTATACGACCTGCCCTCCCTGCCGTCAAAAAATTGATACAGCCAGCCTACCCCCTCCCATACCAAAGCTTTCCACTTTTTACCGTCCTCGCTTTGATTGGCATCTTCCCACCAGCGTCTGATAGTGATATACTTCTTGCAGTCAGAGCAAAGAGGGGGGACTAGTCCAACCAGGCCCAGCGATAAGCCATACCCAAACGGGGACCAGCCCACACGGCACCTGCACTGAGGACTAACACCCACACTGACTCTAGGGGGTGAGTAGAAATGATCGGGCTTAAATTCGACAAGACCAAGTGCGTAGACTGTAAGGGCGTCTTTTGTCTCACACGGTGTCAATATCTTCAACTGGACCGGGATACCGCCAGAAAAGAGTGGCAGAAAATAGTCGACGGCGAAGACTCATTTGTCCTGGAAGCCTGCACCACCTGCTACGCCTGCGAGGAATACTGTCCCTTCCACAACCACCCCTTCTATCTCATCGTCGAGCGACAGGAGCAAAAAGGTATACTGCCAGCGCCTAGACCCATCATCACCATGTGGATCAACCAGTGTCAGCCCGTAGGCAGGTTTACTGTGGGGAAAGTCGACGAAAGGATGCTCTCCTACTGTTTCCTACCCCATTTCAATACGCTGGTCAAGGGTAAGCTCTTCGACGACACCGCTGGCGCTGTGGTCTTCGGTCAGGAGTTTTTCTGCAACGCCGTCTACCTGCACTATGCCCACACTTCGGTGATAACAGAAAGGCTGCCTCAGATAGTGGCAAACATCGGCAAGCTGGGCGTGAGGGAGCTTATCTGCCTCCATGACGAGTGCTACGGCACCTTCACCTCTCTGGCACCAGCCTACGGCATCGAGGTACCGTTCAAGCCCGTCCATTACTTCGAGTACCTCTACAATAGACTGAAGGGGCTTGGCAAGACCGTGAAGAAGCTAGATGTCAAAGCCGCCTACCAGCGGAACTGCTCCTCACGCCTTGCCCCGGAGACAGACAAGCTCGTCGACGACATATTCAGCCTCATCGGGGTGGAAAGGGTGAAAAGGGAATACGACAAAGAGAACGCACTCTGCTGCGCCGAGATCATTCGCATGGGGAAAGGTCCCGCTCTGGCAGACGATATTCAGAAGAGGAACATAGATGACATGGTGAAGGCCGGTGCCGAATACTGCGTGTTCAACTGCCCGGCTTGCTGGGATGCCCTTGCCGATAAGGTCGCTAGAAAGGGAATAAAGCCGGTACATATCATAGACCTTTGCAAGCTGGCGATAGGCGAAGCCCAGTCCCTCAAGCTTCCCGAATTAGCAGTGGAGGTGTAATGCCATGGTGACCACAAACGCTATCCATGAATCGCTAGTCAAGATTGTGGGCAAGAGCTATGTCTCTGCCAGCAGGGAAGAAAAGTATTTCTATGCCCGGGATGGTGGCTTGATGCCGCCGCATGAGCCCGATTTCGTGGTGCTGCCGCGGACGACCGAAGAGGTGCAGGAGATAGTCCGGCTGGCAAACAGAGAAAAGATACCCATAGTCCCTGCCGGTGCTGGCCTGGCACTCACCGGCTTGGTGATACCCCAAAAGGGCGGCATCGTGGTCGACATGAAGCGGATGGACAGGGTCCTGGAGGTGAATGAGAAGGCAAGGTACGTAATCGTGGAGGGAGGCACCACCCAAGGCGCACTGAAAAGCTACCTGCAGAAGCACCACCCCCACCTGAGACACAGCATACCCGATGCACCGCCATCAGCCACCGTGGTCGCCAATGCGGTGATCCACGGACAGGGACGCCTGGCACACCAGCACGGTTTCAACTCCGACATGGTATCTGGACTAGAAGTGGTGTTGCCCACCGGGGAGGTCTGCCGCATCGGCTCCTGTTCCGTGTCGTCATATTGGTTCTCCAAAGGACCACCACTGCCTGACCTCAGTGGGCTCTTCCTCGGCTGGTTCGGTACCACCGGCATCATCACTAAGCTAGGCTTAAAGCTCTATCCCTGCAAGAAACTGAGGGATGTGATGGTGCTGCTCACAGACAAAGTTGAACTCGTCCCAGACATCCTGCTCAGGCTCAGCCATACCGAGATGGTCGAGGACACCGTCATCTCAGCCCAACCCCTCCCCCTCAGGTTCAGAGGTACCTTCTGGATCATGACCTACATCACCGGTGACTCAGACGAAGAGCTTGAGTTCAAGCGGAAAATGGTCTGGGACGCGGTCTGGGACTACTTCCAGAGCCGAGATGTCGGCTTCATCAGTACCTCGCCAGAGGGCAAGGCACCGCTCCTGTCTATGCCCTCTAAGGACACCACCAGGTTCGCCGATGTGGCTAAGGGGGGCGGTTTCCAGTACGCTGGTCCGATAACCCCTATCGAGAAGTTCCCAGCTTTCATCCGCAAACTCGAGGAGGTGGCTGCCAAATATAACGTCTTCTACGGTTCCACCACCCGACTCATCGGCTCAGGGCACTGTATGATGTTCTCCTTTTCCTTCTCCTTCAACAGGGCAAATCCGGACGAGATGGCAAGGGCTAAGAGGGCTTTGGACGAATGCAGCAAGTTCGCCCTCGAGGAAGGAGCCGTTCTGTGGAAACCGGATGTGGACGAACAGAAGATGATAATGGAAAAGATGGACCCGAACACGCTTGAGTTGATGAGAAAGATAAAAAGGCTCCTTGACCCCAATGGCATTATGAATCCAGGCAACTGGGAGATGAGATGATGCAACAGAAATATGTCAGCCAGATACACAGGTGCTTCCGCTGCGGCTACTGCAAGTTCCCCACCGACTACTCGTCGTTCAATTGTCCCCCTTACCAAAGGTTCAGGTTCGAGACCTATTCCACCGGCGGTCGTTTGTGGCTGATCTATGCCTGGCTGAAGGGCGAAATTGAGTGGTCGGAGCACCTTGCCGAAATACTCTATACCTGCACTACCTGCAGGAACTGCGCCGAGCAATGTCCGATGAAGTTCGCCCCCGACATCATCGACTGGATAGTCGGAGCTAGAAGCGACATGGTGGAAAAGGGGAGGATACCCCCGCGGGTAGCCCGCTTCTTTGAAGCCGTGCAGGGGTACAGCAACCCTTTCAAACTGCTGAGAGACGATAGGGCTAGCTGGGCTAACGGGACAAAGCTATATTCCCCGGGCGATGAATTTCTCCTCTATATCGGATGCCTGGGCTCATACGATGAAAACGGGCAGAAGATGGCAAAAAGCCTTGTCAGCGTGCTTAAAGCGGCGGAGGTGCCTTTCGGCATCATGGGCAAAGATGAGGAATGCTGCGGCAATGAGGTCTATATGCTGGGCGAGATGGGACTCTTCCAGAACATTGCCGAGAGGAACATCCAGAAATTCAAAAAGCTCGGCGTTAGGAAGATAGTCACCCTCTGCCCCCATGGCTACCACGCCATGAAGAACAACTACCCCAAGGCGGGGGGCTTCGAGGTATACCACTATACTGAACTGCTGGCAGAGCTCACCAAGGCAAAAAAACTGAAGTTCTCCTCAAACAGGATAAAGGTCACCTATCAAGACCCCTGTTTTCTGGGCCGGCACAACAACATCTATGATGAACCTCGCCAAGTGCTGCAATACATCCCCGGGATAGAACTGGTTGAGATGGAGCGAAATAGAAAAGACGCCTTTTGCTGCGGTGGTGGCAGCGGCAACTTCGTCATGGACTTGCTGGCAGGCGATGAGAACAGCCCGGCGCGTATCAGAGTCAGAGAAGCCTATGCCACCGGCGCTGACATACTTGCGGTCGCCTGCCCGGGCTGCATGACCATGCTGACCGACGCAGTCAAAACCGAAAACCTGGAAACAAAGCTTACTGTCCATGACATTTCCCAGATCCTGGCAAGATCATTGTCATAAAATCTTCTGATATGCGCCCAAAGGAGGCAAGGATGGCGGCTGAACAGGGCACAATTGTTGACTCACCGATTGGAAAGGCAAGGCTTGATAGGGCAGGCTCAACCGTGGCAGTGGTACGCATGGACCCCTTGCAAGCCTACGCCGGGGTCCCTGACCTGCTCAAAAGGGTCATCGATGGATCAAGCACCGAAGCCTGGCAGAAGATAAGGGAAAGGATAGACTATATTTGCAATAACCTGGCTTTAGCCCTGAGCCTTCTGGACAGGGAGACTAACTTCAGCCAGACGGTCACATCAGAGGTCAGAGCTGGCAAGAAGTTGCTTTTCAAGCCAAACCTGGTGGCACCCACAAACATCGACCCCCTAACCCATGGTGAGGGGCTGGGTGACAGCGCCTGTACCAATTGGACGTTTATCGCAGCTTTGATGCGCTGGTTCCACGATGTCCTGGAAATCGATTATTTCGACATGATGCTCGGTGAAGCAGCCAGTACCATCCCCATGAATGCTGGCTACTACACCCACGCCTTCGGCGGAGGCAGAAGGATTACTACCGAAGCCGTAATAGAAGGGCGCAGCGGCAACTTCTACGGGGGCTGGGGCTTCTACTTCGTGAGGAAGTATCTCGCCGAAACACATTCATCGTCCCACAAAGATGACCCTATGAACGGCTATAAAGAAAGCGTTGCTGGCAGGTACATCCCGCCGGGCAAGGCGGGCAAAAGGCTGATGGTCTATGACCTCAACCGCACTCATGACACCAAAGGCAAATGCCGCACTATCCCCGTACCTGACGGCGCCAACTTCAAGGAAATAACCCTGCACAAGGTCATAGTGGGTGGCGACCCCTCCGACCCTGCTGACCTCAAAGACTACCCCGGATGTGTGATCATCAACGCGCCACGGCTTAAAATCCATACCATCGACCTTATTACCAACGCCATCAAAAACCTGGGCATCGGCTTATACCCCATGGAAGCCGCCGAAGATGGCACCGACAGCACAAGATGGAAATACGCCTACCCTTATAAGCCGGGACCAGGGATGAAGACCGAGCTACCGCACCAGGTCTGGGTGCCCAAACTGGACGAGGACACCGGACTCCCTCTCAAAGACAAGGACGGTAAGTACATTGTCACCAGGACAGAAGGTATGTCCGGCACACAGACGGACGTTATCAGAGCGGTCATGAACCAGGGTGTCTTCATGCTCCACGTCGTCGATGCCGTCCAGATGGTGAACATAGACCACCAGGGCATCGGTCTGGGAGTCAAAGCAAACGAGGGGCTGGCTCTGGCATCCCTTGACCCCGTAGCCCTCGACCTCTGCTGTGCCCGCTATATGTTCAAGACCGTACCCATGGCTGAGGCAAGAGAACTTGCCCGCAAGAACAACCTCGCCACCGACTTTCTACAACGCGTGCCCGTGGCTACGGTAGAAGGTCCAGACATTATCACCAAACAGGGCTTAGATTCACCTCTGTTGCGCTACAACCTGTATAACTACGCCGAAGCCAGAGGAGTGGGCTCGCAGAGATACCACGTTATCGGTTGGGACACAACCGACCAGACACCCGTAGTATCGCTCGAAGGACATCTGGGACAAGTAGCAAATGGGGAATTCCGCGAGCTGATGACCAGCGAGTTCTATCATAGTCCGGGAAAGCTGCTCTGGGACTGCCAGCGCACCGTGTTCAGTTACCTCCAGGCCAACGACAGGCTTACTGGCTCAAACTACTATAGTGAGGTGATGTCCGAATTGGACGAGGACGGCGATGGCGTCATCGGTTACGATGAAAAAGGGCGGAACGGGCTGTGGCATACTATCCTGCGGCTGGCTTCCCGCGGCATGCACACCACCGGAGCGGAAAAGTACGGCTTCCTCCACGGCTCATTCCTCATCACCGCCCTGCGCCTCAAATACCTCAATGCCCAATGGAACCTTGAAGGCTATGATTACGGTAAAGCCTACCCAGTTCTCCAAGCAGTAGCTATCGGACTCACCATGTCGCACACACCAGTGGAAAGTAAGGACCCGTTCTTCCCCTCGATGACCTGGGGAAAGGGCAAGCTGCCCAGTCTCCAGTTCGCCAGCTATATGTCAACGGCAACCGCAATATATGGTCGTGGCTTTCCCACCAAGGTCAGCCTGCCATCGCTCTACGGTCTTGCCTTCCAATACGCTGATAAGACCCTCAACGGTACCAAATACACCGGCAGTCCTGGACCGGCAAGCGACCGTCGCGCCGTTGACCGGTACATTGAAGCGGTCTCACAGGGGGCAAGGCCTCTGGACTTCGTCCTCTACGTCCCACCGGGCTTTGGCAACCTTGGCGGAAGACCTGCCCCTAATGTCCAGGAGACCACCGACCCCAAGAAAATCTTCACTGCAACTTTCAACAACGGCAGAGAACATTGGTGAAAGAAACAACCAGCCTAATGCCAAAGAGCGAAAAGGGGAGGTAAAAATGGCAAAAGACGTCGTGCTCTATGAGGTGAAGGACAAAATCGCCTACATTACACTGAACAACCCCGATAACCGCAATAGACTTGACCCGGACATGTGCATCGCCCTCGGTGAGGCATGGGACCAGTTCGCCAAGGACGATAATGCCTGGGTGGCGCTGCTTAGCGCCAACGGTAAGGACTTCTGCCGCGGCGCCGATCTGAGGCACGAGGGACTACTGAAATACCTCGGACGCGCCTTCCCACCAAACGGGACAAAGATACTGAAGCCAATAGTCGGAGCCGTCCACGGCATGGTCGCCGGCAGCGGCTTCGGTCTGGCAACCTATGGGACTGATATCACCTATGCCACCAGAGATGCCCAGTTCGTCTTCGCCGAGGTGTGGGTGGGGATCGTCGGGGGCATCGTGGAGTATGTCCCCTACATGCCCTTCAAGGTCTCACTGGAGTTCTTGCTGTCTGGACAGCCGATGAGCGGCGAGCGGGCTTACGAGGTGGGGCTGGTCAACCACGTCTGCAAAGACAAGGACGAACTGATGACCGAAGCCAGCAAAATGGCTAAGATACTCAGCGAAAACGCACCGCTCACCATCCGGGCTATCAAATACGGACAGTACAAGCAGAGGGTGGAAGCCCAGAAAAAGGCAATGAGCGTCGCCCAGGAGGAATTCGAGGCTTTCATAAAACCACAGCTCGAGAGTGAGGACTTCAAGGAGGGCAGGGCTGCCCTGTTCGAAAATAGAAAGCCGGTGTTCAAGGGTAAATAAGCCACGCATAATATACCTGTGCTGCAAGCCCCGGTACCACAAGCCAAAGCAAGACTCTAAAGGATGGCAGGATCAGATGCCACCAGAAAAAGCATTACAGGGGATAAGGGTCCTGGACTTCTCCCGCTACATCGCCGGACCATACTGCTGCATGCTGCTCGCCGATATGGGAGCTGAGGTGATAAGGGTGGAGCCACCCAGAGGTGCCGAGGACAGGAACCTGGGTCCCTTCAGCCCCGATGGACAGGCGCTGGTCTACGGCTTTATCCTCCAACGCAACAAGAAGAATATCACTCTAAACCTGAGAGACCCCGCCTCCAGCGAGCTGCTGCAAAGGCTCATCCCTAAGGCCGATATACTGGTGCACAATTTCCCGCCGGGTACCGAGGAGGCAATGGTTTTGGACTACAATTCCCTAACACAGCTAAACCCGGCGCTCATCGAGGTCATAATCACCGGCTTCGGTCAGTACGGTCCCTATGCCGAGAGGACCTGCTTCGATTCCATCGCCCAGGCGATGTCAGGCGCTATGAGCTACACCGGCTTTCCCGGCAGCCCACCCACCCGGGCAGGTGTGCAGTATGTCGATTTTTCCACCGGTCTCTCGGCAGCGCTGGGGACTACCTTGGCTCTACTGCACCGACAGAGGAGTGGCAAAGGACAGCTAGTGGACGTCTCCCTGTTCGATGTCGCCCTCTCCTTCGTCGCCGCTGCCGGGGTGGCGGCAGAATACAAACTTCTGGAACACGTCCGCCCGCAGGTGGGCAACAACTCCTTCTATGCCTATGCCAACAGCTTCCGGGCAAAGGACGGCTGGGTGATGATCAACGTGGTGGGCAATAGCGCCTGGCACCGCTTCTGCCGGGCACTGGGGAGAGACGACCTCGCCAGCGATCCCAGATTTAAGGACAACCTCTCTCGCTATCTTAACCGCGATGAAATCCATCCCACCGTCGCCGACTGGGTGAAACAGAAGACGGTCGAAGAGGTGACCCGCATTCTCGAAGCCGCCAGGGTGCCCTGCGGACCGATAAGGGACATGGTTGATATCTACCACGACCCGCAGGTCACCGCCAGGGAGATGCTGGTGGAGGTGGTGCAACCGGGCACAGGTATAGTCCCGATGCCCGGCATCGCCATAAAGCTGTCAGCGACACCCGGTAGCATAGACTCCCCAGCAGCAAGCCCCGGTGAGCACAACCTCGAAATCTACCACCACCTCCTTGGCTTAAGCGAAGAGCAGATTACCGATTATAGGGACAGAGGCGTTATTTAGCTCCCAATCGCAAAGACTTTTACAAAACAAAAATGCCACCAAAGCACCACAGCCACCAATTAGGCAGGCGCTTGACAGGGCACTAATGTGCGCATATGATATGCACGACGGACACTCTTAGCCACACAAGTTTAGGCTGCTAGAACAGAGCGAAGTGAGACGAGGCTGGGGTGATGGGTAAAATCGGCGTTGCGGGGAAGGTTGCGAGGAGAGGTCTTCTGCTATTCTCTCTGGCACCTATTTGTATTCTCTTCTCCGCCGCCGTTTTGTCCACAGATAACCTACTAACAGTAAGGGTCGGCATATACGAAAATAAGCCCAAGATATTTACCGACGAACAAGGCAATCCCTCTGGCTTTTGGGTGGACATCACACAGTACATCGCCTCGAAAGAGGGCTGGAAAATACAATATGTGCACGGCACCTGGCAGGAATGTCTGGAAAGGCTGGAAAACGGCGAAATAGACATGATGCCAGATGTCGCCTACACGGAGGAAAGGGCTAAAAAATACCAGTTCTCCCGCGAGCCCGTCTACACAAGCTGGTCAACGGTCTATGCCAAGCCCGGGTCCCGCATAGAGTCCATCCTCGACCTCGAGGGTAAGAACATAGCAGTTATGAAAGGCAGTGTGAATGTCGAGGGACCGGAGGGGATAAAGCAACTGGTGAAGTCCTACAACATCAACTGCACCTTCACCGAAGTTGATAGCTATGAGGAGGTCTTTGAGCTGGTGGCAAACGGGGGTGCCCATGCCGGTGTGGTGAGCAAGGACTTCGGCCACCAGCACGAAACAAAATTCAGCCTTGCGAAGACCGCCATCATCTTCCAGCCCTCACTCCTCTACTATGCCTTTCCTAAAGGCTCCAGTCTCACCACCTACCTTATCGAGAGGATAGACCATCATGTGGCAGCGCTCAAAAACGATGGCAAGTCACTCTACTACCAATCGCTGGACAGCTGGTTCGGAGTAAGACCGGCAGGCAGAGAGGTCATTCCGATGTGGCTTATCCAGGGGCTGGCAGCTGCAACTGGAGTAACCCTGCTGTTGGTTGCTGGCAACTTCATCTTGAGGGCACAGGTCGCCTCCAGAACTAGGGAGCTAAACGAGGAAATCAAGGAGCGCAGGTTGGCTGAGGAAAGGCTGGTAAGATACCGTCAGGACCTAGAGGACTTAGTCGAAGCAAGGACCGCTGAGCTAAAGCAGAAAAACCTGCAACTTGAGCAAGCCAACATCCGCCTTCAAGAGATCGACCGCCTGAAATCGGTGTTCCTCGCCAGCATGAGCCACGAGCTCCGCACCCCCCTCAATTCCATAATCGGCTTCACTGGTGTGCTTCTGCAAGGAATGGCGGGCGGTCTGAATGACGAACAACGCAAACAGCTTACCATAATCAAAAGCAGCGCCAGCCATCTCCTAAATTTGATCAACGACGTCCTCGATATCTCTAAGATAGAGGCGGGCAGGGTGGAACTGTTCCCCGAAGAATTTAAGCTGGACGAAATGATACAGGACATAGTGCACACCTTCTCCCCAATGGTAGACCAGAAGGGCTTGCAACTGGTCACGGAAATACCCAACGGTATATCGCTGGTCAGCGATAAACGGCGCTTGAAACAGGCTGTGATAAATTTAGTGAGCAACGCAGTTAAGTCCACCGAGAGGGGCACAATCAGGGTCTCAGCCAGGGTCCTCGATGGGGCAAAACTCGAACTCCGTATCAGCGATACCGGGACAGGAATTAAAGAAGAGGACATGATAAAACTCTTCGAGCCCTTCCAGCAGATCGGTGCCTCGCTGACCAAGAGGCAGGAAGGTACCGGCTTAGGACTGTACCTCACCAGAAAACTGGCAGACCTCCTCGGCGGCGATGTCACGGCAAAAAGCCAGTACGGTCAAGGAAGCGAGTTCACCATCACCAT
Source organism: uncultured Dehalococcoidia bacterium (assembly GCA_937975645.1). Lineage (GTDB taxonomy): Bacteria > Chloroflexota > Dehalococcoidia > GIF9 > UBA5629 > CALJTV01. The sequence goes on from CALJTV010000005.1 coordinate 104,566, forward strand.
CCCGCTGAGGTACGGTGCACCCTGATAAAGAAGGCAAAAAATGAAGCGCATACTGGTAGTCGAGGACAACGAGTATAACCTCTACCTCATCAGGTTCATACTGGAGAAAAACGGCTATCAGGTGATAGAGGCGAGGGAGGGTATCCAAGGCACGGAGCTGGCGATAAGCGAGAAGCCAGACCTCATCCTTTTGGACATCCAGTTGCCCGATATAAACGGGCTGGAGGTGGCGAGGCAGATACGGGCTTCGGAGATAGACCACGAGATACCCATCATAGCACTGACCTCATACGCCATGGCTGGCGATAGAGAAAAGGCGCTGGCAGCTGGCTGTACCGGTTACATCGAAAAACCGATAAACCCGGACACATTCATGGCGGAGGTAGAGAAGTTCCTGACGCCATGATCAGACTCCAATGGAGGGTCTAGTATGAAAGTCCTCATCGTCGACGACAATCAAGACAACCTCTACCTGCTGGAGACCATGCTCAAGGCAGACGGATATGAGGTGGTGCCCGCCACTAACGGCGCCGAAGCGCTGGAAAAACTCCACTCTGAGAGTTTCGACATGGTCATCGCCGATATCCTCATGCCGGTGATGGACGGCTTCCAGCTCTGCCGCGAGTGCAAGACTGATGAAAACCTAAAACACGTCCCCTTCGTCTTCTACACCGCCACCTATGTGGACGAAAAGGACGAGGAGCTTGCCCTGGCGCTGGGCGCAGACAAATTCATCAGAAAGCCTATCGAACCGGACGAGTTCCTGAACATCATCCGGGGGCTCGTCAAGCACGTTGAAACAGCCAAACTGGCACCTAAAGAGCCCACAATCGCGGAGGAGACGGAGGTGTTGAAGCTATACTCCGAACGCCTAGTGCACAAGCTCGAGAAAAAGATGCTGGACCTGGAAAAAGAGATTGCCCGGCGCCGGAAGCTGGAGGAGGAGCTGCGCCGTAGCGAGGAAAGGTACCGGCTGATCACCGAAAACGCCCGGGACGTCATCGTCACCACTGATATGGACCTCAACATCACCTACCTCAGCCCCTCTGTCCAGTACCTGGGCACCCGCACACCTGAGGAAATCATGGCTACACCGCTGGAAAAGCTGCTGGCGCCGGCCTCCTTCGAAATGGTCAAGAAGATCTTCGAAGAGGAGCTACCTTTAGCCGAGAGCCCCACCAGAGACTCGGCGAGATCGAGGGTGCTCGAAGCGGAAATCATCCGCCGCGATGGCACAACTGTACCGGTGGAGGCACGGGTGAACTTCCTGCGTGACTCTCAGGGCAAGCCAACCGGGCTGATAGCGGTGTTACGCGATATCACCGAGCGCAAAAGGGCTGAGAGGGAAAAGAGAGAGCTGGAGCTGAAAGCCCAGATCGCTAGCCGCCTGGCATCCATCGGCGAGATGGCTGCCGGCATCGCCCACGAGATAAACAACCCCCTTACCGGAGTGGTCGGGTACGCACAATTGCTGATGAGCCGCCCAGACACACCGCCCGATATCAAGGCTGAACTCTCGGTCATTAACGACTGTGCCCAGCGCGTGGCTGACATTGTGAGGAGACTGCTCACCTTCGCCCGCCAGACTAAGCCGGAACGAAAGCTGGTGGACATCAATGCACTGGTGCAAAGCGCACTCACCCTGCGCGCGTACAATCTGAAGATGAACAACATCACAGTCACCACCCGCCTAGACCCCAGGCTGCCCGCCACCGTAGCTGACCCCGGACAGATACAGCAGGTACTGCTCAACCTGATCGTCAACGCCGAAACGGAGATGAGGCTGGCTCACGGCGGAGGCAACCTCACCATCACCACTGAGAAGGCGGGCGATAAAATAGGGATCACGGTCAGGGACGACGGTCCGGGAATTAAACCGGAGATCATAGACAAAATATTCGATCCCTTCTTCACCACCAGAGAGGCAGGGCAAGGCACAGGCCTCGGGCTCAGCATCTGTTACGGGATAGTGACCGAACATAACGGTAGGATCTACGCTGAAAGCAAGTACGGGGAGGGTGCTACCTTTGTAGTCGAACTGCCTGTGGTCACGCCACCGCAGCCAGCCCCACCACCCACCCAAAAGCCAAGAAAAAGAGCGAAGGCCACCATACTGGTGGTGGACGATGAGCAGGTGGTCAGGGACCTGGTAATTCGTGCCCTTACCGAACAGGGGCACAGGGTAGATGCTGTCGGCAGCGCCGCCGAAGCGCTGAAAAGAATCAAGCGGCGAAAGTATGACCTGCTGCTAATAGATATCAAGCTGCCACACAGGAGCGGTATGGAACTTTACAGACATGTCCAGGAAATAGACAGCTCGCTAGCTCGGAAGGTGCTGTTTATTACCGGCGATGTCATGAGCCTCGACACTAGAAGATTCCTCGATGACACCGGAGCAGCACACATAGAAAAGCCATTCGATATCGAGCAGCTAAGCCGCGAAATACAACGTGCCCTGACCCTAAAAGCCTGAGGACTAGCCAATGGCACAAAGGGCAATATAGACATTCGCCGCCAATAGTGCCGCGCCAAGGGCGAGAAACAGGGCTACCAGAAAGTATGGAGTAACCTCAACTATGACAAGCCCCAGCAGAAAACCAAAGAAAAAAGCCAAGACCCTAACCCGCAACATGGGTCACCCCTACCAGGCCTGCCGCCAACGGCTAGACCCCACTGCCCACAGCTCGCCCGGTAGTAACTCCCTATGCCAGCGCTCCCACAGAACAATCTGGCTACATCCGCTTCTAAATTTATCTTATTCCATTGCCGGTCTCGCGTCAACACTGGTTAAGACCTACAAAAATGCGGTCAGCCTATTGCCTACAACCCCACGCTTTCCTATAATGGTGTTATATTCAGTCCTATAGGAGGGGGAAATGAAGAGTGAAGGCAGGATCAATTTTGTCAGCAGCTATGAACCCGGTAAAGACGCCATTGTGGAACTAAAGAACGGCAGGTTTGTGGACGTCATCAACGGGCGCTATTTCCCGCCAGAGACCAGGGTCATTATCCAGGGCAACAAAATCAAAGCTATGCCAGGGCTAGCAGGCGAGCCCACAGACATCAGGCCCGACTTTACCATAGACCTCCAAGGAAAGGCGGTCTTCCCTGGCATCTTCAACACGCACTGCCATGGCTCCTACACCATGACCACGGTGAGCCCCACTATGAGGGACAACAGGCTGAGCAACAGGTTCCGTGACCAGCAGATCGCCAAGACCATGGAGGAGTGTCTAGCGCATGGCATCACCCACATCCGCGACTGTAAGATCGATGACTTGCGCATACTGCAAGAATGGAGAGAGAAGGTCTCCCGGGGCGAGGCAAATGGTCCCCGCATCTATCAGGCAATTGTAGTCACCCAGCCGAAAGGCTACTTTTCACCGCCACAAACACTTAGCTGGCGGCTCTTTTCCATGGCGCTGGGCATACCGATTATCGAGTACGAAAAGAAAGAAAGCGGCATAGTAGTATTCCCCCTCGATGCCACCGACCAGCAGGTCAGGGATGCGGTCAAGCGTGCCATTGAGGAAAGAGGCGCGGAATATATCAAGATCGGGGAGCAGCGCGAAGACCTGGTGTCCTTCAAGCCCGTCAATACCATAATGACCATGGAGCAGCTTGAGGCGCTGGTCGATGAGACAAACCGCAGGGGACTGAAGAGCACCATGCACCACATGAGCGTGGAATCGTTCCGCCGCGGGGTAAAGGCTGGCGTTTCATCGCTGGCACATGTAGCTATGGACGCTGAACTCAATGAAGAAGATATCAAAGCCTTCATCGCCGCCAAGTGCATCATCGAGCCCACGTTGTCAGTAGCTTACGATGTGGTCTGGCCCGTGAAGGGGCACCCCTCGGAAAACCATCCTGAGGTGCTCAAAATCAAACAGTTCCGGGACAGGACGATAGCCCGCTTGGCTGAGGAGTTCTACATCCCTGAACTGAAGGACAGCGTGCTGGGCAGCCATCAGAGGCTCTCCCAGGGCATCATGAAAACGCTGGGCATCAGGGACAATACACCTTTGTTCCGCTATTATGCCCCGGCTGGTATCCACGGCGTGCGCAATTTCAGGATGCTTTTTGACGCCGGTGCCAGGATGGCATGTGGCAATGACGGCGGCATCCCACCGTGTACACCAGCATCTCTCAACTATGAGATAGGCATGTTCGACCTGGTGCTGAACAGCGATGGGAAGGCTGCACGGTTCAGCGGTGCTGATGCCCTGCGTCTCTGCACTATGAGCAGCGCCGAGGCTATGGGGCTGGAGGACAAGTTCGGTTCCATACAGACGGGTAAAGTGGCTGACCTGGCTATCGTAGATGGCGACCCGCTTGCCGATCTACATCTTGTAGGCAGCCGCGTCGCCGCACTGATCTATGATGGAAAGCTGAAGATAGACAACTGCGGGCTCAAAGTGGAAAGGGCTGCAACACCATAATTGCCTTCCCGCCCAAGTGGCGCTAACGCAGGAACATATCCTCTGCGCCAGCATCGAAGTCCCACCCGCAGACGGGACAGCGAAATACCACTCTGATTATCGCCACCCCGGACTTATCAACCCGGTGGACTGGCGATTCGTGCCCCGACTTCGGGCAGCGCGCGTACAAGTAATGATAGAGACCTGTCACCTGGTCACGTACAGCCAGTTGGCCCCGGGAAAGCATGTCCTTTATCCGTTGCGGTTCGGTTTGTGTGCTCATCCACAACCTCCTGCACCTTCTTCATGCGACTCTGTCCAGGTATGCACAGCCACAGCACAGAGCCTTCCGCGTAAGACTATCATAGCATATCAGCCGCCACCGTCAAGAGGGTAGCCCTTAGCAAGCGAAGCCCTCGGGTGCATGTGTAACACTCTAATCCTGACAAAGTTGCAGCATGACTATGTCTTCTTCGCGATCGAGCATGACGTTTACCAGAACAGATTGTATAATTTTAAGGCGGGTTGGAGAGGTGTCCGAGTGGTTTATGGAGCCGCTCTCGAAAAGCGGTAGGTGATGAGCCTCGTGGGTTCGAATCCCACCCTCTCCGCCAGCTCATGGAGAGGTGCTGGAGTGGTCTATCAGGCGCGCCTGGAGAGCGCGTGTCGCCTTACAGCGACCGTGGGTTCGAATCCCACCCTCTCCGCCAGCCATTAGGCCCGGCTGGCTCAAACCGAGTACAGGGTGTCCAGGTACCCATCTAGCAGTTCAGCCACCACCTTCCTGTCAGGGATGGTGGCAGCCATGCCATATATAGGCGCCATGCCACCCTCCTGCTGAGGACTTCTCTCTACATGGTCAACAGCAGCCTTCAAGTCTTCAATAAATCGACTCGCCACCCCCGCCTGAGTATGCCTGAGGGTAACACATATGTGCACACTCGGTGGCTTCTGCAAAGGGTTGAGACTCCAGCCCCTGCTGCTCATGAAGTCCATAACTCGGTAGATGTCCACAGCGTCCGAAGCAAAAGCTATGTTCCACAGCGGCTCGCCAAGGATGTACAGTCCAGCGATCTGGGCAATCCCCGCCTTTATCTCGTCCGCCGTTTGCAGGATTTTTTTAGTAGCCTCAAGGTAACCGCTCTCTCCCATGCTGACCATCGCCGCCCAGCATGCCGCTATCAAGCCACCGGGACGGCTGCCAGCAATAGTCGGCGAGACATATAAGCCACCGGACCAGTCCGTAACCTTGAAATACTGATAGCGCCGCAGCTCCCGCCCGCGATAGAGGATGACCGATGTGCCCTTCGGGGCATAACCATATTTGTGAGTATCTACGGAGATAGAGGTAACCCCGGGGAGCCTGAAATCAAAAGGCGGTACCTTATAACCCAGCCTCTCCGCCCAGGGGAGCAAAAAGCCACCAAGACAGGCATCGACATGAAAGCCGATCCCCTTCTCCCTCGCCAGTCCAGATAGCTCCTCGATGGGGTCGATGACCCCGTGGGGAAAAGAGGGCGCGGAGCCGACCAGTACTACGGTATTTTGAGTGACCGCATCCTTCATCGCCGCCACATCCGCCCTGAAATCAGGACCGACGGGGACGCGCACAATGGAGATATTGAAGTACTGGGCTGCCTTGTCAAAAGCGGCATGAGCACTGGAAGGCACTACCATCTCCGGCGCTGTAATACCTTTCTTGTCCCTTGCCCAATCGCGGTAGGTCTTCATGGCAAGCAGGATGCTCTCAGTGCCCCCGGAGGTGACCGTGCCGCATATCTCCTGGGCAACACCACCCGAACTTGCCCCCAGCATATTTGCCGTCATCGATACGATCTCCGCTTCATATTTCACCGTGCTAGGCCAGAGGTCAGCATGGAGGGGATTGCTCTGGGAATTTATGGCATAGGCGCGGCAGAGAAAATCGATATATTCTTCATCACCGTGGTACACCGCCCCCGAGGCAAACCCTCTTTGCCACTTCGCCCTCTCCACAGAGGTCAGCTCTTCCATCTCCTTCAATATCTCCGCCCTATCACGCCCCACCTCAGGGAGACGGGTATAATTTGGCACCTTACCTTTATATGGCTTTAGCCTGTTCTCCAGTTCCTCTACCATTTCGCCATCGCCTCCTTTACCATCACAAAGACCTGTTGAACCTGTCCTTATTCAATTTTCTGTAAAAGCCACGCAAATCGCGGTACACCTTCTTGTAAGCCTGAAAAAGGGTGTCATAGACCTCGAAGTTTTCCGCTTGTGGCTGGAAGACGCTGTCCACCTTGACCACCTTCTTGAGCGATGCAAAATCGGGGTAGATGCCCAGCCCCACCGCAGCCGTCAGAGCCGCCCCCACCGCACCAGCTTCTTGAGGATTGACCACCGCCTCGACCTTGCGCCCGGTGATATCCGCCAGGATCTGCATCCATGGCTTGCTCTTAGCACCTCCACCGATCATCCGCAGCACCGGCAGGGGGAACTTGAATCCCTTTTCCACGATCTCCACCAACCACCTTATGTTATAAGCCACACCTTCATACACAGCACGCAGCATGTCCCTGCGCGTGTGCTCCCCACTCAGGTTGAAAAAGGCAGCCCGCACATAGCAGTCATCTACGGGCGCCCGCTCACCATAAATCCACGGGGTGAACAATAAGCAGTTCGAACCAGGCGGCACCGCTGCTACCTCCCTGTCCATAAAAGCATAGACGCTGGGCACGCCCAGCTCTGCCTTTTCCTTCCCGTAGACCTCCTCAGCCAGCCACTGGAGACAAGCACCGGCAGCCTCAGTCTCAGCGATGAGAAATGCCTTGTCAGGGTCGGCAGACTGGATCGTCGCCACACCGCTCTTCCCTGTAGGGGTGCGCTCTGTGGTCACCCCCACCCATCCCGACGTGCCCAAGCAGACATGCCCATCGCCCTCCCCCACAGCACCCGAGCCGATGAGAGCACAGGGGGCATCCCCAGCACCAGCGATGACCGGCGTGCCCTCCAGTAGACCATATTCCCGGGCTGCCGCCACTGTAAGGGTACCTACCTTGTCAACGGAACGCACCAGCGGCGGAAACTTCCTCGGATCAAGCCCGATATATTTGAACAGGCTACTCAGCCAGACCTTCTTCTTTAAATCTATGCCAAAAACAGAGGCGCCGCTCCACTCCATAGCTATGTTGCCGGTGCTACGATAGAAAAGGTACCCGGCAACATCCACAAAACACGACATAGCATCATACACTTGCGGCTCCTTTTCCTTGAGCCAGAGTAGCTTCGGTAGCCCGTCCTTCCCGCTCAGCGTGGCACCGGCGATCAGGGCAAATAGCCTGGCACCGCCAAGTTTCCTCATTATCTTCTCCGCCTGCTCACTGGCGCGATTGTCTATCCAGATGATGGCGCGGCGCAGCACTTCCCCGCTAGCATCAAGGGGGACGATGTTGATCATCTGGGTGCTGAAGGTCACGCAGAGGACATCCCGTGGCGAAATACCGGTCGCCTCCAGGAGCGCCCTGGTACCATGTGTCACCGCCCTCCACCAGTCCTCAGGCTCTTGCTCTGCCCAGCCGGGCTTGGGATAAAAGGGGCGGTAAGGCTCAACTACCCTGCCACGGACACGCCCTTCGATATCTACCAGGACAGCTTTGTCACCGCTGGTGCCCACATCGTGGGCAACTATACACTGGCTCATTCCTCACCCCAGGAACATTATAGCCCAAAAAACCGCTAGCCAGACAGGGAAAACCACTGCCGGATGCCACGGAACAGCAACTTTTTGAGAAGCAACACCTTTTGTCCGTCCTGTCTTCCTGTGTTACAATGTCTCAGCCTTCAATGTTGGGCAACGAAGAATTGAAATACTGGGTCAGCTTCTCCAGGATACCGGGCATCGGTCGGGTAAAGCTTGCCCGTTTACAAGAACATTTCGCCAGCCTAGAAAATGCCTGGAAGGCACCGGCAAAGGAGCTGGGGAAAACCGGGCTGGATGCCAAGTCAGTAGAAGCCATCACTGTCCTGAGGTCTAAAATAGACCCCGAAGCGGAGATGGAAAAGCTCCAGCAATGCAAGGTGAAGGCCATCACTTGTGAATCGCCTGAGTACCCATGGAGGCTCAAGGAGATCTACGATCCTCCTCCAGTGCTTTATATGCGTGGCGAAATCCTTCCCGAGGACGAAGTCTGTGTGGCAGTAGTGGGCACAAGGAAGGCAACCATATACGGACGCCACGTGACCGAAGAAATAGTAGGCGACCTAGCACGAAACGGGGTGACCATCGTCAGCGGGCTGGCTCGAGGCATCGACTCTATAGCCCACCGCGCCGCACTTGAGGCTGGCGGAAGGACCATAGCCGTTTTCGGCTGCGGGCTGGACATCGTATATCCAGCGGAAAACGCCAGGCTGGCACGCGATATCATGGAACATGGTGCGCTCATCAGCGAATATCCCTTGGGCACCAAGCCCAAAGCGGACAACTTTCCCAGACGCAATCGGATTATGAGCGGGATGAGCCTGGGCGTGCTGGTGGTCGAGGCAGGCGAGAGCAGCGGGGCTATGATAACCGCCGAGCTGGCATTGGCACAAGACAGGGAAGTTTTCGCCGTCCCCGGAAGCATCCTGTCACCAGCCAGCCGTGGTACCAACCTCCTCATCAAGGAAGGTGCCAAGCTGGTACAGAACTACATGGACATACTTGAGGAGCTGAACCTTACCATTATCCCCCGGCAAATGGAGATGAAGGAACTGCTCCCCACAGATGAGACGGAGTCCCGCCTGCTCAAGCAGTTATCGCACGAACCCACCCACATAGACAATATCTGCCGCTCCAGCGGGCTAGGGGCAGCAGTGGTCAGCAGCACGCTGGCGATGATGGAACTTAAAGGCATGGTGAAACAGGTCGGCAGCATGAGCTATGTGCTGGCGAGGGCGGTGAGAGAGACAAGCGATGAAGCTAGTTATCGTTGAATCACCAGCCAAGTCCAGAACGATAAGCAGGTTCCTCGGCAGCGACTATACAGTCAAGGCATCGCTGGGACATGTCCGCGACTTGCCCGCAAAAGAGCTGGGCATAGACATCACCAACGGCTTCACTCCGAAGTACGTGATAATCCCCCAGCGCAAACAGGTGGTGAGCGAGCTGAAAAGGGCAGCCGAAGGTGCCTCAGCAGTCTATCTGGCAACCGATCCTGACCGCGAGGGCGAAGCCATCTCCTGGCACCTGGTCAAAGCACTCAAGCTTGACAATGACGGCAAGCCCCTACACCGGGTGGTCTTCCACGAGATAACCAGGGAGGCGGTGGAGGAGGCATTTCAGCAGCCCCGCTCCATCGATATGAACCTGGTCAATGCCCAGCAGGCACGCCGCCTCCTCGACCGGCTCGTCGGCTACATGCTCAGTCCACTGCTGTGGCGAAAGGTGCAGAGAGGGCTCTCCGCCGGCAGGGTACAGTCAGCCGCCCTCAGGATGATCGTCGACCGCGAACGTGAGATACAGGACTTCGTCCCCACCGAGTACTGGCTGATAGAAGCAGAGCTGAGCAAGATGCCACCGGAGGACACCGGCACCAGCTTCAGAGCCCTACTGGTGGGCTTCACCGATGGCACCAAGATAGAGATACCAAACAGGGAAAAGGCTGAGGAACTCCAAGCAGAGCTTAAGGCTGCTAATTATTATGTCAAGTCGCTGCAGGTGAAAGAAATGCTGCGACAGCCTGCACCTCCGTTCATCACCAGCACTCTACAGCAGGAAGCCTGGCGCAAGTTGCGCTTCACCGCTCAACGCACCATGTCTATAGCACAGCAGCTCTATGAGGGCATTCCCATAGGTGACGAGGGCCCAGTTGGCCTGATCACCTATATGCGCACCGATTCCACCCACGTGGCTGCCAGTGCCCTGGCTGAGACTAGGCAGTTCATCAAAGAGAAGCTCGGTGCTCAATATCTACCACCGCACGCGCGCACTTTTGAGAAAGCCAAGAAAGCCAAATGGACCCAGGAGGCACACGAAGCCATCCGTCCCACTAGGGTCCACAGAGAGCCAGAAAACCTGCGCCCCTTCCTGACATCGGACCAGTTCAAGTTATATGAGCTCATCTGGAAGAGGATGGTGGCAAGCCAGATGGCTGCAGCCGTCCTCGACGTGGTCACACTGGAGGTTGAGGCTAAAGGACAAAAAACAAACAGGGACTACCTGTTTAGGACAACCAGCTATACGGTAAAGTTCCCCGGCTTTCTCTCCCTTTACAGCGAGGACAGGGACGAAGACACCAAAGAAGAGGCCACGGCTTTACCACTGCCCCGGCTTTCACCCGGCAACCCGTTGCTCCTGCTAGGCCTCTTCCCACAGCAATGTTTCACCCAGCCACCACCCCGCTACACCGAAGCCACCCTGATCAAAGCCCTGGAACAGAAGGGCATAGGACGCCCCAGTACCTATGCCCCCATCCTTGCCACCATTCAGGAACGCGGCTACGTCTACAAGGAGAACGGGCGGTTCCGCCCTGACGAGATAGGCACCGTGGTGAGCGACCTGCTGACACAGCACTTCCCAAAGATAGTCGAACTCGACTTCACCGCCCGTATGGAGGAAGAACTGGATAACATTGCCCGAGGGAAAAAGCAGTGGGTGTCCGTGGTGAAAGAGTTCTATGAACCGTTTGAGAGGATGGTGGCTCGGGCCCAAACGGATATAAACAAAATCAGGGTGGTCAAGCCCACCCAGGAGAAATGCCCCGATTGCGGCAGCCCTATGGTCGTCAGGATCGGACGCTACGGTAAGTTCCTCGCCTGCAGCAACTACCCGGAGTGCAAAAAGACCATGCCCTTCCTGGTCAGGACAGGCGTCTCTTGCCCTAGACCAGGCTGTGACGGAGAAATAGTGGAAAAGATGAGCAAAAAGAAGCGCCGCTTCTATGCCTGTACTAGGTACCCTGAATGCAATTTTACACTTAACCGTAGACCACTGCCACACCCGTGCCCTAATTGTGGTAACATACTTATTATGTGGAGGAAAAATCTGGCAAAATGCATCGCCTGCGATTATAAAGCTGAGCTGGATGAAATAGAAAGAGTAGGGACTAAGGCATGAAAAAGGTATTAGTCATCAATGGACCAAACCTGAACCTCCTAGGTAACAGGGACACACGCCTTTATGGGGTTAAAACGCTCCCAGAGATCGAGAAGGCGCTGAAAAGCGAAGGCAACAAACTCGGTATCGAAGTCCTCTGTTTCCAGTCCAATAGCGAGGGCGCTATCATCGACTTTATCCAGCAGAACTGTGCCGAGGCTGCCGGCATAATCATCAACCCCGGAGCTTTGACGCACTACAGCCTGGCGCTGCGCGATGTGCTCGCCGATGTGGCACTCCCCTGCATCGAAGTGCACCTGTCAAATATCTACGCCCGAGAAGAATGGCGACAAAAATCGGTAACTGCCCCCGTCGTCACCGGGCAGATAAGCGGTCTGGGTTGGCAGGGCTACCTACTGGCTCTGCAATATCTAGCTAGCGCGCTCGAAAGTAGAAAACAGAAATGAACCGGGTGGAACGGCTGCGCAAAATATTGGTAGAGCTAGGAGTAGATGCGCTCCTTATTGTACATCCGGAAAACCGCCGTTACCTCTCCGGTTTCCGCGGTTCTGCCGGCTGGCTTCTAATATCCCCCAAGAGTGCCTTACTGGCTGTCGACTTCAGATACGTTGAACAAGCTAGGATGGAGGCACCCGGGTTCGAGATAGTACACATCAAAGGCGAGCCGGCAGCCTGGCTGCCGGGCCTGGCTACAGATTTTGGCGTCAGCAATATCGGCTTCGAATCGGACCACCTCCCCTTCGCCACATACCAGAAGCTGCACACCGCACTCAAAAAACACGGTATTAAGCTCACACCCACAGAGAACGTGGTGGAGTCCCTAAGGGCCATCAAGGACAGGGAAGAAATTGAAAACATTGTCACCGCAGCAGCACTTGCCGATGCCGCTTTTCAATATGCTAGGTCCATAATTCGTCCCGGCATTACCGAGAAGCATGTTGCCTGGGAGGTGGAGAAATTCCTCCGCAGTCAAGGCAGTGAGACCATACCCTTCGACATCATCATCGCCTCGGGTCCCAATTCAGCGCTGCCGCATGCCCGTGCGTCCCAGAGGTGTATTCAGGAAAACGAACCGATAGTCATCGACCTCGGCGCCCGCATCAACGGTTATTGTAGCGACCTGACCCGTACCATCATCTTGGGCAACGGGGATGGGACGTTCTCCAGAATTTATGACATCGTTCTCGGTGCGCAACTTACCGCTCTTGCCACTATCACCTCGGGGATGACCGCTGGCGACGCAGATAACCTTGCCAGGACCGTCATCGAGAAGGCTGGCTACGGGGAGAAATTCGGACACGGGCTGGGTCATGGCGTCGGTCTAAACCCACATGAACTGCCCCGTCTTTCTCCCGGCTCGTCCGATATGTTGCAGGAAAACATGGTGTTCACCATCGAACCTGGAATCTATATGCCGGACTGGGGAGGTGTAAGGATCGAGGACATAGTAATTATACAAAAGGGCAAAGTCAGACCGCTGTCGCGGTCTGATAAAATAGCTAACACTGCTTCAGGAGGGCTGCTCATCAGATGATAGACGCCGGTGAACTAAAAAAGGGCATCACCATCGAGCTGGATGGGAACCTCTATCAGGTGCTCGACTATCAGCACATCAAAATGGGGCGTGGTTCGGCACAGATCAGACTGAAGCTCCGCGACCTCCGCGCTGACTACATAATAGAACGCTCATTCCAAGCCAGCGAAAAATTCAAGCGCGCCTTCCTGGAGCACCGCGCCGTCCAGTACATCTATAATGACGAGCACCTTTACTACTTTATGGACACGAAGACCTACGAGCAGATACCGCTGGACAAGTCGGTCCTGGGTGATGCCCTCAATTATCTCAAAGAGGGCTTGAACCTGGAGTTGCTGACTCATAATGACAAAGCCGTGGGCATAGAACTACCCGTCTCTGTAGAACTTAGGGTGGTGGAAACGGGACCTGCGTTCAAGGGGGACACCGCCACCGCCGGCAGTAAGCCAGCCAAGCTCGAAACAGGCATCACTATCAAGGTGCCGCTATTTATCAACAACGGTGATGTGATCAAAGTAGACACCAGGACAGGCGAGTACCTGGAGAGGGTGAGTTGAGTCACAGAATAAGAGCCGACCTCCATCTTCACACCTGTTATTCCATGGACTGCGCCATGACGCTGGAGCAGATAATCGACCGCTGCCTCGTGGTGGGCATCAATTGTCTCGCCATCACCGACCACAATACCATCGAGGGCGCCCTGCGTATGAGGGAGATTGCCCCCTTCAAGGTGATCGTTGGTGAAGAGGTCCTTACCACCAGCGGTGAGATCATAGGGCTGTTCCTCAACCACCATATCCCCAGCGGGCTTTCTCCCGAAGAGACCATAAGCCGCATCAAGTCGCAAGGCGGCTTGGTATGTATCCCCCACCCCTACGATGCAATGCGACTTTCCGCCTCCAGAGATTCCCTCTTTGAAAGCCTGATGCCACAGGTGGACATAGTTGAAGTCTTCAACGCCCGCAGCCTTTTGCCTTCCAGCACCGACAAAGCCTGGCAACTAGCCCAAAAGTATGGTAAGCCAGCAAGTGCTGGCAGCGACGCCCACTCACCGCAGGAGATCGGCAATGCCTTCGTGGAGATGCCACACTTCGACGACAAAGAGGGCTTCATCGCCTCACTGGAACAGGGAAAGATCACCGGCAACAGGTCAAACCCGACCGTCCACTTCCACAGCACCTGGGCGAGACTGAGGAAACGGCTATTTTGAAAAACTAAGTCTGATGCTGGATCTGGGTTGGTTCTCCACCGGCAGGGATGAGGCAGCCAAGCTGCTGCTCGACACAGTATACCAGCACACCAAGAATGGTGACATACCTGCCAGAATATCCTTCGTCTTCAGCAACCGTGAACCTGGCGAATCGGAGCAAAGCGACTTGTTCTTCAGCCTGGTCAAAAGCTGCGGCATCCCGCTTGTCTGTTTCTCATCAAAGGAGTTCCAGGCAAAGATGAGCGGCAAACTTAAGGGCACGGACCAGGAGACAGGGCTCCCGCTATGGCGCTTAGAATACGACCGTCAGGTGATGAGGCTGCTCAGTAGCTTCAAACCGGACCTTTGCGTACTCGCCGGCTATATGCTCATTGTAGGCAAGGAGATGTGCCGAAAATACAACATGATCAACCTCCACCCGGCAAAGCCCGGCGGGCCCAAGGGCACCTGGCAGGAGGTCATCTGGACACTGATACAGGAAAGGGCAAGGGAGACCGGTGTCATGGTGCACCTGGTAACACCAGAGCTGGACAGTGGTCCTGTAGTCACCTACTGCACTTTTCCCATTGTGGGTGGATCGTTCGACAGGCTGTGGCAGGAACTGGGCAGTCGTCCCGTGACAGAGATAAAAAGAGAGGAGGGAGAGGATAACAGGCTCTTCCGGCTGATACGCCAGCATGGTGTCATTAGGGAGCTGCCCCTTATAGTAGCCACACTGAAGGCATTTGCCCAAGGAAAGATCAAGATTGAAAACGGTATCATCTTGGACAATGCTGGTAGACCAATAGCCGGGTACGACCTTACCGAAGAAGTAAACAGGATAGTAGAGGGGAAATGAAGTTCATCGCCTTTGACTTGGAGGGACCTCTGGTTGTCCAGGACAATGCCTACGAGCTGATGAAGCTCTTCCCCGGCGGCGATAAAATTTTCGAAGTAATCAGCCGCTATGACGACCTGCTCACGCTGGAAGGCAGACCAGACTACGAACCGGGCGACACTTTAGCCCTGATCGCCCCCTTTCTAGTTTACCACGGCATTGTAGAGGACCACATCTCCGCACTAGCCAGAGGGGCAACGCTGGTCAACGGAGCAGAAAGGCTCACCTTTAAGCTCAGCGTCGCCGGCTGGAAGGTCTTTTGTATCAGCACCAGCTACCAGCAGTATGCCCGGCATATCGCCCACAGGCTTAATATCTTCTCGCAAAACGTCGCCTGCACCCCGTTTCCTATTGACGAACTGCAGCGCCTCGTCTCCAGGGAAGACTTCCACTACATTGAACACCTCGAGGCTGAATTGCTGGCTCAGCAGTCAGTAGACGATGCCTGGATAAAAAAGCGGCTCGACCGTTTCTATTGGCAGGACATCCAGAAAACGAGTCTGGCTCGAATAATGGAAAAGGTAAAGCCCGTCGGCGGCGCTCGGAAGGTACAAGCACTGAAACGGTTCGCGGAAAACCACAGACAACCGCTCTCCGCCTGGGTGGTGGTGGGTGACAGCATCACCGACTTCAAAATGCTGCAGACCGTGGACCAGGCAGGCGGTTTGGCCATAGCTTTCAACGCCAACCAGTACGCGCTCCCCTATGCTACCATGGGCTTGGCATCAACCCATCTGGACGACCTCCTGCCCGTGCTAGAAGCGTGGTCGAAAGGGGGGCGCCCTGCAGTAGAAACGGTAGTCAGACAAAAAGAGAAAGCCGGTGGCTCCGGCAACAGAGGCCACTTTCACTGGCTCTCTGGCAGGGAAGACATGACCACCCCCCTTGAAATACACCAGAGGATCAGGAGAGTGGTGAGACAGGAAGCAGCCAGACTAGGGTGAACGTTGGTTGACAACAACGAAATTGCGGTAATCGGCGTCGGCGCCATGAACCTCGACTATATCTGTCGTGTGGGAGAAACTGTCGAGGATGGCGAAGCGATGATCATCCAGTTTGTCCCCTCCCCCGGTGGCTCCGCAGCCAACACAATTTATGGGCTTGCCAGACTCGGCATCGGAGTCGGTTTCATCGGTGCCGTGGGCAACGATGCAGAGGGGAAAAGGCTTGTCCGCAGTTTCAAGACTGCCGGGGTGGACACGAGTCACATCTGCGTAAAGTCTGGCACAAAGACAGGGCTGGCATTTTGTTTCAGCGACAGGAAAGGAAGACGCGCTATTTACCTCCTTCCAGGAGCTAATGACCTACTGTTAGAAAAAGACATAGACACGGCTTACCTGAACTGCGCCCAGATAGTGCACTTTTCTTCGTTTGCTAGCGACCAGCAGTTCCATCTGCAAATAGAGACGGCAAGGAATCTGGCAGACCATGTAAAACTTTCCTTAGCTCCGGGTATGCTGTATGCCTCTAAGGGGCTGAAAAGTCTTGCACCTCTACTGGAACGCTCTGACATAGTCTTTCTTAACCGCGAAGAAGTTAGACTACTCACCGGGAAGGACTTTAAGGTGGGCGCAGAAGCACTACTTAGTACCGGATGTCAGACGGTAGTGGTCACCCTGGGAAAAGGCATCGCCCGTAAGGGCGGCATCAGGCTGAGCAGCTATATACGCACCCGAGATGCAGAGCATTTGGTGACGACCACAGCTATACAGGCAAAGGACGTCGAGTCCACGGGTGCCGGGGATGCCTTCGCCTGTGGTTTTCTATTCGGTACGCTCAAAGAAAAACCACCAGACAAGTGTGGGCTACTCGGGGACATCGTAGCACGCTTTGTGGTCTCGGCACCGGGCGGTAGAACAGGCTTTCCCACCCTAAAACAATTGTCCCGCGCCTACCTCAAGTGCACTGGCAAGCCGCTATAGTACAGCCTCTACTACTTTCTGCCGCCTGATTGCTTGTCGCCAGGTCTCCTCAAAATCTCATCGATGATCCCGTACTCCACAGCTTGCTCTGCGCCCAGGTAGAAGTCACGGTCGGTATCATGGGCGATCTTCTCAATAGGTTGACCCGTATGCTTGGCTAATATGCTGCGGATCAGTTCCTGCAGCCTCATTATCTCCCTGGCAGCTATCTCTATATCCGCCGCCGCACCCTGAGCACCACCTATAGCCTGGTGCATGTGGATGGTGGCATTGGGCAGGGCGTACCGCTTCCCCTTCGCCCCAGCACAGAGGATCAGCGTCCCCATGCTGGCAGCCAGCCCCACACATATAGTGCACACATCAGGTCGGATCAACTGCATGGTATCATATATGGCGAGACCAGCACTGACGATACCGCCAGGGCAGTTGATATAGAGGTTTATATCCTTCTCCGGGTCCTCATGCTCCAGATACAAGAGCTGGGCAATAATAAGGTTTGCCACCTGATCGTTAATCGGTGTACCCAGAAATACAATGCGCTCCTTGAGGAGCAGTGAATATATATCAAAAGCACGCTCCCCGCGGGCGCTCGTCTCGATGACCATCGGTATTATGCTCTGAAATCTTTCCATCATATGTCACACCCCCTCAAAGTAACTCAACTTGCTTTCGCCACCAGCCGCTCCAGCAGTCTGTCCATGGTCTTACGGCGCTTAAGGAACCACCTCACCGACTCCTTTCTTTCATCAGAACTAAAGGCTTCCCGCACCCTTTCAGCCTCCTCGCCAGCACCCGCTACCAGCCGCTCCACCTCTTCCTCAACCTCTGAGTCCGTTACCTCTACCTTTTCAGCCTCTACAACCTCATCCAAGACCAGCGAACGCACCAGCCGCTGTGTTGCTTCAGCACGCAGCTCTTCCCTATGTTCAGCCATTGTCTTGCCCACCGCTGTTAGGTACCTTGCCAGTCCATTGACCCCTTCAACGAAATGCCTGGCTTCGTCAGTAAGCAGGCGGTCGATCTCTATTTCCACCAGGACGGGTGGATATTCCACCTGGCTTGCCTCTACAAGCGCATCCATTATCTTCTTTTCCGCGTCCAAACGTGCCGACGATTCTTTTCTAGCCCTGATGACATCGGCCACTTTTGTCCGTAAAGAAGCTAGGTCATCGCTGCCAAACACTTTGGCAAGCTCGTCGTCCAGCTCCGGAAGCTTTTTCTCCTTTATGTCCTTGACGGTCACCCTGAAAACATGCTCTTTGCCGGCAAGCTCTGCCACTTCATAGTCAGCAGGATATGACAGGGTAATATCCCTTTCCTCGCCCTTGCTCATACCGACTAGGTTCTCAGCAAACCCGGGCAGGGGCAACCGCGAACCCTCTCGCACTTCGTATACCAGATCCTGACGGAGCGGCGTTGATTTCCCTTCCTTCACCTCCTGCACGTCCAGTACCACCTCGTCACCGAAAGCCACCGGGCGTTCCACAGGGGACAGCACAGCATGCTCCTCACGGAGCTGCTCCAGCACCGCATCTATTTCAGCATCGCTGACCTCGACGGGCTGGACCTCAATCTTAATCTGGTTGTAATCGCCAAGCCTTACCGTTGGCTTGAGCGGAACAACCGCTTTGAACACTAATGGGTCGGTCTGGACTATTTCAAACGAGGGCTGAGCGATGGGCTCGATCTCCTGATTCTCCACAGCCTCAGCATAAGCCTCGGGTATCAGGTCCTCCAGCGCCTCACGAAACAGTGCCTCTTTGCCCACATAGCGCACTAGCACCTCTTTCGGCACCTTGCCCTTCCGAAACCCGGGCACCGATACCTGCTTTGCCAGACGCTGATAAGCCCTGTCGAGGTACTTATCCACCTCGCCACTCTCCATTTCGATGTTCAACAGCACCTGGCTGTTTTGCATAGGTTCAGTGGACACTTTCATCCTAGCACCTTCTACTGTGGTTAATAAATTATACCAGTTTAACTGGAATTGTGCTCGAGTTTAACTGGAATTGTGCTCGAGTTACCGCCCCACTGTATCATCCAGCTTCACCATAAGGTGGAGCTCATCAAGCTGGGACTGTGATACCGGCGACGGCGAGCCGCTCATTACATCGACAGCGCTCTGGTTCTTGGGGAAAGCTATTACCTCCCGTATATTGTCAGCCCTGGCTAGCAACATGACCAGACGGTCAATGCCCGGGGCAATTCCCCCGTGAGGCGGTGCCCCGTAATCAAACGCCTCGAGGAGATGACCAAAGCGCTCCTCGATCTCAGCATCACTATAACCCAGCAGGCGGAATATCTTTTCCTGCAGCGATCTGGTATGTATCCTGATGCTGCCACTGGAAAGCTCGTAACCGTTGCACACGATATCGTAGTGACGTGCGCGCACTTTAGCTGGGTCCGTATCCAGCAGCGGAATATCTTCCTCGCGGGGTGCGGTGAAGGGATGGTGCATCGGCTCCCAGCGCCCCAGTTCCTCACTCCACTCCAGCAGCGGGTAATCAATGACAAACAGGAATGCCAGCAGGTCAGGTGCAGCCAGGTCTAGCCGGCGCCCCATCTCCCTGCGGAGCTCATCCAGCACTTTGTTCACCACCTTCAGCTCATCAGCTACTACAAGGACAAGGTCACCAGGTCTTGCCTCACATTTACGCAAGACCGCTCTTAGTTCATCGGCACTCAAATGTTTACTCACCACAGACTTGACCTTCTCTGGAGACAGCTGCTCAACATCTTCCCCAGCAGGCAGAGCCATAGTTATCAGCCCTTTAGCCCCGTAAGAACGCGCAAGCTCTGCCAGCTCTTCTATCTGCTTCGCCGAATAGCCGGCACAACCAGGCAGGCAGATAGCCTTTACTCTCCCGCCACTCTTTACAGTAGAACGAAATACAGAGAAGGAAGATTCAGCCACTGTAGCTGAAATGTCTTTTAGCTCCAGCCCGAACCGTATATCAGGCTTATCAGTCCCATAGCGTTCCATCGCCTCCGCATAAGAAAGGCGCGGGAACGGCTTTATCACCCTCATATCCGGCTTCACCGTTTCCACCAGAGTCGTGAACATCTCCTCCAGCAGTTGTAATATGTCCTCCTCATCTATAAAGCTCATCTCGATGTCGAGCTGGGTAAACTCCGGCTGCCTGTCAGCCCGCAGGTCCTCGTCCCGAAAACAGCGCGCTATCTGGTAATACTTTTCAAAACCAGCCACCATGAGTAGCTGCTTTAGCTGCTGTGGCGACTGAGGTAAAGCATAGAACCTGCCCGGGTAAAGACGGCTGGGCACCAGGTAGTCCCGTGCCCCCTCCGGCGTACTCTTTATCAATATCGGCGTCTCAATTTCTACAAAACCCCTGGCATCAAGGAAGTCGCGCATGAATTTCACCACCCTGTGCCGGAGCATGATGTTGTCCTTCACCCTGGGACGCCGCAGATAAAGGTACCGATATTTCAGGTTCAAGTTCTCCTCTATGGGCACATCTTCATTTATGTAAAATGGCGGTGTCTTCGCAGTGTTCAGGATACGGGCTTGCTCGGCGACCACCTCTATTTCTCCGGTGGGCAGCTTCAGGTTCTCTGTGCCTTTGGGACGCAAAGCCACTTTACCGCTAACCTGGACGACATACTCGTTGCGAAACTCGCCAGCCACCCGATGGGCTTCTTCGGAGATTTCAGGGTTGAACACCACCTGAACAATGCCGTCCTTGTCTCTCAGGTCAATGAATATCAAACCACCATGGTCACGGCGCCGGTGTATCCATCCGGCAAGCGTTACCACCTGACCGTCATGTCCCCTCCTTAACTCACCACAGCTATGACTCTTCAGCAATAGAGACCCCCTTAGTTGCGAAATTATAGCCCACGATAGCTTTTCAATTCAATTTGGCTAGCAGACAAAGATAGCTGAACGCAATTCCATCCATAGACTGACACACAAGCCCCGCCCACCTAGTCTATGTCACCATGGTGGTCGCGAGCTTTACTCAGCCACTTTTGCTTCTGCGCTACCCTCATTTCTTCATTGGTTACCTGGTAGCTGGAAAGAAAGTCTTTTTTGAAATCAGCAAAGGTGTTGTCTTTTATGGTCTCTCTTATCCTCTCCATCAGCCTCATCATAAAGCGCACATTGTGTATGGTAGCCAGCCGGTACACCAGCAGCTCATCGCACCGGAAAAGATGGTGGAGATAAGCCGCCGGGAAAGTGCGGCAGGTGTAACAATCGCACTCAGGATCCACTGGCGAGTCATGGTACCTGAAGTTAGCCTTGGTTATGTTTTGCCTACCACGGACGGTAAACAGCGCCCCGTTTCGGGCAACTCTGGTAGGCAGCGCACTATCAAAGAGGTCGATACCATGGCTGACCCCCTCGACTATATCCTCGGGCGAGCCCACACCCATAAGGTAGCGGGGTTTCTCCTCAGGCAAGCACGTCACCGTCTCAGCCACCACCGACCACATCACCGACTTCGACTCACCCAGACTGAGCCCCCCGATAGCGTAACCATCGAAACCGAGTGAAACAATCTCCCTGGCTGCCTGCTGCCGCAACTCGGGGAAAAGCCCACCTTGGACGATGCCAAAAAGCATCTGTCCCGGCTTTTTATGGCTTCGCCTAGAAGCCACAGCCCAGCGGTATGTACGCTTCACCGCCTCAACTACCCCTTCGACACTAGCACTGGACGGTGGGCAATGGTCCAAAGGCATGATTATGTCAGCACCCATACGCTCCTGAAGCTCGATAATGGCCTCAGGGGTAAACCGATGCTCACTGCCATCGATATGCGAGCGAAAGACCACGCCCTCATCGTCCACCCGGCAGAGCCTAGCTAGGCTAAAGACTTGATAGCCACCGCTATCGGTAAGTATCGGACCTCCCCACTTCATAAATTTGTGTAGCCCGCCTGCCCTCTCAATGATGTCCACCCCCGGTCTTAGATAGAGGTGGTACACATTTGCAAGTACCATACTTACCCCCACGTCCCGGAGTTCATCGGGGGTAAGCGCTTTCACCGTGCCCCGGCTGCCCACCGGTAAAAACGCCGGCGTCGGCACCACGCCATGAGCAGTGCTGAGTCTTCCCAGGCGCGCACCGGTAGCGCTGCACCTCGCCGTTACTTCAAAGTGGACCACCTTCTCAGAACAACCGGACATCCAGAGCTAATGTAAGGAATACTATGCCAAGGTAAGGGTAGGCAGACAACTTATAAAGCCGCCAAGCGGACTTCGCCGTCGTCGAGAACAGAAGGTTACCACTGGCAATGACCATTGCTATACCGAAAACACCCGCCACCACCAGATACAGCATATGGAGTCCAGTGAAATAGAGCAGGACTGAGATCAAACACAGTACCAACGATAAGCCAAACAGTGTCTTCACCACATTACTGACCGACCAGCTTAGAGGAAAATAGCTTAGTCCCGCACCCAGATAGTCCTCTCGGTTGGCTATCATCACGCTCCATACATGGAGCGGCACCCACACCACCACCATAAGGCAGAGTAGCAGAATTTGGAAGTCAAACACAGGCTTCACAGCCAGCCAGCCAATAAGCACCGGACTGCAACTGGCGACCATACCCAAGAAAGTGCAGGAAACCGTCTTTCTCCACACTGACGAAGCTATGGCGCCTATGGCACCGACAGCAAAGCATAACGGGTGTAAGAACCACGCCAGCACTAGACCGGCAAAGATGAGTCCCAAGACCAGCGGCAATACCTTCTGCGGAGGCGCGATGCGCCCTGAAGGCAGGACGCGGTGGGCAGTCCTTGCCATACGTGCATCCACCTCCCTGTCGAGATAGTTGGTAAGTCCATTACAACCAGCACTCCCCAAAGCGATAGCCAGCAAGATTAACGCCAGTCTACCGGCAGCTATCTCCCCACCGGCAGCCAGCACCGCTGCACAACCTCCGATAAACGTCAAAAGCAATGTGGCACCCGGTTTCAATACCTCAATATAGTCAGTAACTCTCCGTGTATAAGACAGGCTAGCCCTCAATTCCCCATCACCTCGCTTATAGCGCTCAAGACTACATCGTCAGGTACATCGCTGCGCACCACCGCCCTGCCCACACCATCAAGCAACACCCACCGAATAGCTTTACTGCGTACCTTCTTATCCAGCTCCATAGACCTGACGACATCGGACATAGCCACTCCGCAGCACCGTATCGGCAGACCAAACCTTTCCAGCAACAATCTCTGCCGCTCCACCACCTCCCGGTCTATTAGCCCGAGCCTCAGGCTTATCCCGGCTGCCACCATCATGCCAATAGATACCGCCTCGCCATGGAGGAACCTCTCATATGCGGTGGCTGCCTCCAGAGCATGTCCCACGGTATGCCCGTAGTTCAAGACCACCCGCCTCCCTGTCTCCCTCTCGTCCTCGCTAACTATCTGCGCTTTAATCGAAGCGCTCCAGGCGACAGCACCGCGGAGGCTACTAGGCTTCAGCGCCAAAAACTCACCCACCCTCCCCTCAAGAAAACGCACCAAGTCAGCCTCTGCAATCAAGCCGTGCTTGATTACCTCAGCCCAGCCCGACACCAACTCGCGTCTGGGCAATGTGGTCAGCGTCTCCAAGTCAGCCAGCACCAGCCTGGGCTGATGAAAAGAACCAATCAAGTTCTTGCCCAGCGGGTGGTTTACTGCCACCTTGCCACCTATGCTGGCATCGACCATAGCCATCAAAGTCGTTGGCACCTGTACCCAGGGTACCCCCCGCAAATACGTTGCCGCTACGAACCCAGCAAGGTCACCAGCCATACCACCCCCCAGCGCCACGATGACATCCTTCCTTTCCAGCCGCCGCTCGACCAAGAAGTCATATATTTTTATGACTTGCTCAATGTTCTTGGTAGCCTCACCAGGGGGCACCGTATACGACTGTACAGCGAAACCCGCCTCCTGCAGGCTGTTATGCACTTTTGCCCCGTAAATGCCAAACACGGTCTCATCAGCGATGATGACCGCCGTGCCCAATAAGCCGACCTGCCTCATTCTTTCCCCGAGCTGCCCCAATATGCCCCAGCCCACGAATATCGGATAGCGTGCCGTCTCGGTCGCCACTACACACGCCAGATCGCTTTCGGTTGTATATGCTGGCAGACCTCGGTCACTCAACACAGCCTTCCAAGCATTTATCACCTCAAGGCTGACCTCAAGGGTATTAAGCCTATCAGTGTCCACTGTCCGGTCAGCAACCGCGTAGAAAGATTGCCGTGACTTTTTAAGCTCCCTGATGCGCTCCACAGGGTTGTCACCGGCAAGCAGGGGGCGTACCACAGGACTGGATGACTCCTTTTCTTCAGCCAAAAGGCGCTGATGGATGGTCTCAGGGGAAGCTTCCAGACAGATGACCACACTACAGTCTTGAAGGAGCTCCCGGTTCTCAGCATCAACAACTGCACCACCGCCAGTGGCGATGACCTTGTTCCTAGCAGCCCTGCAGACATTCTGCAGCACCTCATGCTCCAGACGCCGGAACTCCCTTTCACCGTCACGCTCGAAGATTTCTGGTATGCTGCTACCAGCCAGCCTGACCACCTCTTCATCGGTGTCCACATACTCCCATCCCAACAACTCCGCCACCTTCCTGGCCACCGCCGATTTCCCGGTACCGGAAAAACCTATCAGAGAGATGTTACTGCTATGTCGATTGCTCATCACCGCCGAAAGAGATCGAAGACATGTAGTTCCTGTAGTTCTCCAGCGTCTCGTTCAGGTTATCGCCGCCAAACTTCTCCAGCATGGCATCCGCCAGAACTATAGCCAGCATGGCCTCTCCAACCACACCAGCAGCCGGCACCACACAGACATCACTGCGTTCATAGTGGGCTTTCGTCGCCCTACCGGTGCGCAGGTCCACCGTTGGCAGAGGTTTACCCAGAGTGGCAATGGGCTTGACCACCGCCCGGACAACGATTGGTCCGCCGTTGCTTATACCACCCTCGATGCCACCGGCTAAATTAGTGAGACGACGCCACGGGTAAGCTCCTTTTCTGCCACGGGCAGGCTTGATAACATCATGTGCCTGCGAGCCGGGAATATTCGCCAGAGAAAAGCCAGCCCCTATTTCCACGCCTTTGACTGCGTTTATGCTCATAATCGCCGCGGCGATCTGGGCATCAAGACGCCGGTCCCAATGCACATAACTCCCCAGCCCAATGGGGACACCATCGGCCACCACCTCAAAAATGCCACCCAGTGTGTCACCATCAGCTCTAGCCCTATCAATAGCTGCCAGCATTGCCTTTTCCGCCTCAGAATCAGCACACCGCAATAGCGACTTCTCCACCTTCCGCCAGTCTATGTGGCTACTTATCTTAGACTCATACCCACCAATGTTCACCGTATGACTGTAAATGGCGATGTTAAACTCCTCAAGAAACCTGCGGGCAATAGCGCCGACTGCTACTCGTGCTGCAGTCTCACGGGCACTGGATCTCTCTAGCACAGGCCTGATGTCCCCAAGCCCATATTTGACCACGCCTGCTAGATCAGCGTGCCCCGGCCTGGGTGCAGCCAGAGGTGGTACCTCATCATCGACGGGTGAGATGCTCATCACCTCCTGCCATTCCTGCCAGACGCGGTTTGCCAACATAACCCCTATCGGGCTTCCGATAGTATAGCCATGGCGCACGCCCGAGATTATCCTAGCTTCATCAACCTCCAGCTTCATGCGCTCGGAGCGTCCGTACCCGCCCTGCCGCCTCCTCAGGTCGCGACTGATATACTCTTCAGATAGAGGCAACCCAGCGACCATACCTTCTACGATCGCCAGCAGTCCTTGCCCATGCGACTCACCAGCAGTCAAAAAGCGAAGCCTTACCATATGCTCGTCCCTCAGACTATCTGTATTCGGGCTCCGGGTAGGGGTTGCTCAAAATCCTCTCCACAACCACAGCCTCAGCTCCCAGTAGCCCTGTCCTCGACAAATCAGCCAGCCTTAGCCCACCCAGCTCAAGAAATGTCTCCAACAAGGACGGCACACGCGGCTTATAGTACACAATCCTGGGCTCTTTTATGCCAGCAAGCTCCGCCGCCACAGCTACCGCCTTATCGAGCCCACCAAGCTCGTCCACTAGGCCTAGCGCTTTCGCTTGCTCCCCAGTGTAAAGCTGCCCGGTGGCTAACTGTCGCACCCTCTCCTTGTCCATATGCCTGCCTTCCGCCACAACGACAAGGAACTGCTCATAGAGCTGTCCGGTCATCTCCTGCATCAGTCCCTTTTCTTCCGGAGTCAGCTCCCTCAGTCCAGCGTACATGTCTTTGTGCTCTCCCGCCTTGAACACTTCGACCTTAATCCCAAGTTTATCATAGAGCCCTGCTACATTCGGCATCTGGGCGATCACACCGATGCTCCCTGTCAGTGTCCCGGGCAGTGCCACGATCTTGTCAGCCTTAGCGGATATATAATAGCCACCTGAAGCCACCAAATCGCCCATACTGACCACAAGCGGCTTCTCCAGGCTGTCCAGAATCTCAAGTATCTCCTGACAAGCAGCCACGCTGCCACCGGGACTTTGTATCTGTAACACCACTGCCCTGACGCCGGAGTCGTCCCGTGCCCGTTTAAACTGCTCCCGAACTAGCTCCGGAGTTATCACCTTGCCACCAAAAAGCAGCCCGCCGGCTTCACGCTGGACCGGTCCGCTTAGCGAGATCACCGCAACCTTGTCCTTCCCTACAGCACACCCGCCCAGTAGCACCGAAACTATCAAGATGAATAAAGTCACTAACACCAAGCGGTTTTTCATAAACTTAGCCCCCCTTTCTCAGTAAGCGCCTTCTCTGCAGCTTGGAACATTATCTCCAGCGGTGGCTTCTCCCCAGTCCATAGCTTAAAAGCCGCAGCCCCTTGGTATACCAGCATAGCCAGCCCGTCTATAGTCCTTGCCCCAATCCTCCTAGCCACCTTAAGCAAAGGCGTCTCACGAGGATTATACACCAAGTCACAAACCATAACATCACCACTGAGCATGTCATCAGTCAGGGGTGATTTCCCTTCGTCCGGCGTATGCCTCAGCCCCAGCGTGGTGCAGTTCACCACAAGCTGACACCTCCTCACCGCTCCCTTCAACCAGTCCTCTTCCCACGGCACCGCGACCACTTGAGTAACGATGCCTGCCTCCCGTGCATATCGGCCAAGGTCGTCCACCAACCGTTCGGCGCGGGCTCTGGTGCGGTTGGCTACCATAAGCAGAGCCGCGTGTTCAACCAGAAGGGCAAAGCCCACAGCCCTCGCCGCTCCCCCTGCCCCCAGTATCACCACCACCTTTCCCCGCGGCTCAAATCCAGCCCTGCCTAAAGCGGCAAGGAAGCCGTCCACATCTGTGTTATAACCTGTCAGACTGCCATCCTCGTTGACGATGGTATTCACAGCGCCGACGGCACGCGCTAGGTCATCAAGTCTGTCCACGAGGTGCACCACCTTCTCTTTGTAGGGAACGGTGACATTTGCCCCCAGAGTTTGTGGGGCACGCAACTCCTCGACCATCAAAGGCAACAGCTGCTCTTCTACTTCTCGAGGTTCATAGCGGATATCAAGCCCACAATAGTCTAAAGCCGCCTGCTGAAAGTCAGGAGATATGGAATGTTTCAGCGGACAGCCGATGAGATAGATAGACCTCGTCACTGCTCCCCGCTTTGTAGGCTGTCCAAGTACCCTTGCAGTATAAAGGCAGCTGCCGCAGCATCTCGTACCAGCCGCCTGTGCCCTTTCTTCACACCTGCCTGCAACAGCAGGCGGTCAGCAGCAGCGGTGGACAGCCTTTCATCTCGCAACTTGACATCGATTTGAAGCCTTTCAGACAGCTTCTGCACAAAAGCGCAGACCTTCTCTGCCTGCACACCAACACTGCCATCCAGCGAGTAGGGAAACCCCACCACCAAGCAACCCACTTGATACTCACCAACCAGTTTGCAGATGTGGTCGATAGCCTCGTTGTCACTCAGTCTGGCAACGGTCTTCAATGGGCTGGCTAGTAGCCCTTCAGGGTCACTCATAGCCACACCTATCTTTTTATCCCCGACATCCAGAGCCATTACGCGCATGCCGTGTATCAACCTCCCGCAGATGAAACCAGTTTCTTTACCAGCCTCAGAGCTTCGTCCAGCTTGCTGGCATCCCTGCCGCCTGCCTGTGCCATCCCGGGTCTACCGCCGCCACCGCCTCCGGTTACCCCTGCCACCCTGGACACTATTTCACCGGCATGCAGTCCCTGAGCCACAAGATCACCGGTCACCATAGCCACAAACCCAGGTTTACCATCATAGACAGTCCCCAGGACGATCACCGCACTTTTAAGCCGCGCCTTGAGCAAATCGCCCATATCTCGCAATGCCTGAAAAGAGGCTGGAGGTACTCTGGCAGCCACCACCGTTATGCCGTCCACCTGCTCAGCTTTTGAAAGCAGTCCCTCAGCCACCAGTCTGGCAAGCTCTTTCTCCAGAGCCATAGCCCGTTTGCGTTCCATAGCCAGCTCCTCAAGCAGGGCTTCCGCCCTGGCAGGCAGCTCCCGAGGCAGGCTCTTGAGCTTCTCAGCTGTGCTTCCCAGTGCCTCCAGGCAGTGTTCTACAAACTCTTCAGCCTTCCGCCCGGTCAGGGCTTCGATCCTTCTCAGCCCAGTGCCGATGCTGCTTTCCGAAGTAATGATAAAGAACCCTATCTCTCCCGTGGACTTCACATGAGTGCCACCACAGAGCTCAGCGCTTACCACCGGCTCACCGATCTCTATAACACGAACAGTATCACCGTACTTTTCCGCGAAAAGCGCTATAGCCCCCTCGCTTATCGCTTGCTGATAGGGCACCACCCTATACCTCACCGGCAGGTCCTGCCGAATTTTTTCGTTCACCGTATGTTGTATCTGGGCAAGCTCCTCCCTGCTAAGAGGCACCAGGTGGGAAAAGTCGAAGCGGAGCCCATCGGGGCTCACCAGCGACCCTCTCTGGGAGACATGGCTCCCCAGCACCTTTCTCAAGGCGAAGTGGAGCAGATGTGTGGCGGTATGGTTACGGGCGATGTCAAGACGACGCTCTACATCCACACTGGCTTCAACCTCGTCCCCCACCCTGATGACACCTCTGGTAACCTTTCCTACATGCACTATAGCCCCCTCACCGAGACTGCCGAACGGGGACCACACTGTGTTGGTCACCTCTACCTCACCGGCAGCACCCGCAATCTTGCCAGTGTCACCCACCTGTCCTCCCATCTCAGCATAAAATGGTGTCCCACCAAGCACCACCGCCACTTTATCGCCCTCTTTAGCCTCGCCTATTAAGCGACCGGTATCCACATCGAGCACATAGCTCACCCTGGAATTGGCTGCAGACTGCTCGTACCCCAGAAACCTCGTGGGCACCGGCACAATAGTGGGTTCCTCTCGTGAGACCACCTTATCGCTGGCAAAAACAAATTTCTGGCTTGCCCTGGCTCTTTCCCGCTGCTTTGTCATCTCAGCCTCAAAGCCTTCGATGTCTATCTCAAGACCTTTGCTCCGGGCGATCTCAGCGGTCAGTTCCACAGGGAAGCCATAGGTGTCCCAGAATTTGAACACATCTTCTCCAGGTATGTAGCTTCTCCCTCCCTTCAAAGCTTCCTGGATGGCTTCATCGACGAGGTTGATCCCAGCATCCAGGGTGCCTTCGAACTTCTCCTCCTCCACCCTGACTACCTCCTTAATCAGTTCCCTGCTACCCACCAGCTCGGGATAAACATGTCCCATCCTCTCTACCACAGCCATAGCCATCTCATTCAAGAATGGTTTGTCCACACCCAGCCTCCTGCCGAAAAAGCAAGCCCGCCGCAGTATGCGCCGCAGCACATAGCCTCTGCCCTCATTGGAGGGCAATACACCATCAGCGATCAAAAAGGCGACGCCCCGACTGTGCTCGCACACGATGCGGATAGCCCTGTCAGCGGTCTCGTCCCTTCCATAGCTCACCCCGGCTATGTGGCAGGCTTTTTCGCGCAGCGGCAAGAAAAGGTCCGTATCATATACAGATGATACCCCTTGCATCACAGCGCTTATCCTCTCCAGGCCCATCCCGGTATCGATGTTGGGCTTCGGCAGCCGGGAGCGTCTACCATCGGGGCTCTGGTCATACTCGGTAAACACCAGGTTCCAGACCTCGCAGAAACGTCCACAATCACAACCGGGATTACAGTCAGCTCGCCCACAGCCCACCTCAACACCAAAGTCATAATGTATCTCGCTACAGGGACCGCAAGGCCCTGAGTCCCCAGCGGGACCCCAAAAATTGTCCTCCTCCCCTAGGCGCACTATCTTCTCCGCCGGAAACCCCGTTTCCCGCCAGTGACGGAAAGCCTCATCATCATCCAGGTATATAGTGACCCACAGGCGCTCAGGTTCTATCTTCATCCGCTCGGTGACAAACTCCCATGCCCAGGAAATAGCCTCCCTCTTAAAGTAGTCACCCACGCTGAAATTCCCCAGCATCTCGAAAAACGTCAAGTGCTTGGCATCTCCCACCGAGTTGATGTCAGTGGTGCGGAAACACTTCTGACATGAAGCCAGACGTGGACTGGGAGGCACCGCCAAGCCCAGAAAGTAGGGCTTGATCTGTACCATCCCCGCCGTGGTGAACAGCAGAGTGGGATCACCATACGGCACCAGAGAGGAACTGGGTATGACCAGATGTCCCTTCTCTTCAAAGAAGCTCAAAAACGCCTTCCTTATCTCGTCACTCTTCATCTGCTTTGCCATCCTCTGGATTTTAGAGTACTCCACCCCTGCTGTCAATGTAGCTATCGTACACTCTCATATTTTCAGCAGTTGTGCTAAAATGCAGTAGAATATCATGCCGATCTACGAGTACTGGTGTTATAACTGTCAGAAAAAGGTGTCACTGCTACAGCCGGTGTCATCCCAGGACACGCCCCAATGCCCGCAATGCGGTAGCTACAACATGCACCGCCTTTTTTCCACATTCGCCGTACGCAAGACATACAAAGACATTTATGAAGACATACTGTCTGACACTCGCCTCACCAGGGGTATGCTAGCAAACGACCCCAGAGCGCTGGCAGAATGGAACAGGAGGATCAGCCGCGATGAGCCGGTAGCTCCCGAATACCAGGAGATGTTGGAGAGGATGGAAAAAGGAGAGATGCCAGACATGAAGCCCGGTACTGGCACTACGTCAGGAAAGCAGAACCTCGAGGGGTGATAGATTTATGCCCATCTATGAATATTTCTGCCCTGCCTGTGGCAAAAAAAGCAGCTTCCTTGTGAAAAGCCACACAGCCACTTTCGAGCCCAAATGCAGCCACTGCGGCAACCCCGGGCTCAAGCGTGCCCTGTCCACTTTTGCATACCATAGATCGTTGAGCAGCATCTATGAGGAAAGCGGCGAGCCCAGCCGCCCTGGGCCCGACTATTACAAAGACCCGCGCAACATAGGGAGATGGGTGGAAAAGAAGTTCAAAGACATGGGCATGGAGCTACCAAGCCAACTCAAAGAGAAGATCGAAGCCGCAAGGGAAGGCGTGCTACCAGAACAGCTAAAGGACCTTCAGAGTGCCTCACCAGACGCTACGTATCATTGATGCCAATTGCAACCGTATCGGCGAGGGGCTGCGTATCCTCGAAGATGTAGCCCGTTTTATCATTAACAATAAGCCCCTGGCCCAACAGCTCAGAGCCCTGCGCCACAACCTGGTGAAAGAGCTGAGCAGCCTCGGCACCGACCTCATCACTGTCAGAGACCCATACGCAGATGTGGGCACTGATAGCACGCGAATAGAACCACAAGCCGACCTGGCTGCGCTTGTGGCAGCAAACGCCAAGCGCGTCGAAGAGGCATTGAGGGTGGTTGAGGAGGTAGCAAAACTGCCGGAGACCAGCGGACAGCTAGACTCCAGGACCTTCGGCACAGCCCGTTTCGCCCTGTACGCCCTGGAGAAAGAACTTCTGTCCAGGCTGCTACGCCGCGACAAGGTCTCCCGCCTCAGAGGGCTATATGTCATCATCGATGCCGAAACACTTGGCCATAAAGACGAGCTGAAGGTCACTGCCCAGGCAATCAGCGGCGGTGCCAGTGCCATCCAGCTCCGTGATAAGAAACGCAGCAAACGGGAGCTTTTCCAACTTGCCCGGGAAATCAGCGGGCTGTGCCGCAATTCTAATGTCCTTTTCATAATCAACGACCACCTGGACATCGCGCTAACCGTGGAATGCGATGGGTTACACATTGGACAGGAAGACCTGCCGGTACCCATAGTACGACGAGAGCTGCAGGTAGAGAAGCTGATCGGCATCTCCACACGCACTGCCGAACAGGCTATGGAAGCCGAAGCACAAGGTGCTGACTACATCGCCGCCGGCTCCGTCTTCGCCTCGCCCACCAAACCAAACGCCGAGGTGATAGGGCTGGCACAACTGCGCAAAATAAGACAGGCGGTGGCACTACCCATGGTCGCCATCGGCGGCATCAACCCGGAAAACATCAGAGAGGTCATGGCAACGGGAGTAGACGCAGCAGCGGTAGTCAGCGCCGTTATCAAGCAGGAAAACATAGAACAGGCAACACGCATCTTGGTGAAAGAAATTGAAACCGCAAAAAGCCACCCGGAACCTTGAGACCATAGCCGAGCGGGCACATGCCCTGTTCACAGCAAAGGATGCTGCCAGGGAAGAGGCTTTACGCCTTTGCCGCGAGATAATCCGCCATAGTGCCCTGGCAATCCGCTCCGTACATCGCCATGATGAACAGGGGGCTCACAGGAATCTTGCTGCCGCTAGAAGCCTGCTTCAGGAACTGGAACACAAGACCAGTAAACACGATGACCTGGCACAGACCGGTTTCGTCCACGACGCCCAAAAGGAGCTGGCAGAAGCCACTATAGTTCTAGCTATTATCAAACAGCAACCGCTGCCCGAACCGGAAGACCTGAGGGTAAGCTATCCAGCCTATCTCAATGGCCTGGGAGAGACGGTGGGCGAGCTCAGACGTCACCTCCTCGACCGCCTCAGACAGAACGATTTCTCCCGGTGCCAGGAATTGCTAGAGGCTATGGAGGATATTTACGACACGTTGATGACCATGGACTTCCCCGATGCTATCACTTGGGGACTGAGGCGGGTGACCGATAACGTCCGCGGCATACTGGAAAAGACCCGTGGTGACCTTACCCTTGCCCTCCGCCAAAAGGAGCTGGAGACCAAGCTAGAAAATATAGACCGCAGCCTTTAAGAACAAGCCCACCGGTTCATAGAACACAGGGCTCAGGCCAGCTTGAGGTACTGCCGACCTGAGCCCTAATTCCAGGTCGATGGTTAACTGCTACGCTCTCTCTATAATCGTGGCTATACCCTGCCCCAGCCCAACACACATGGTGAGCAGCCCGTACTTAACATCGTTCTGCTCCATACCATTGACGGCGGTAGCCAGTATCTTGACACCAGACTCTCCCAGCGGGTGTCCGAGAGCAATGGCGCCACCGTGAGGGTTGATCCTGGGATCGTTCCACGGTATACCCATTTCCTTAGCCCAGGCAACGACCACAGAGGCAAAGGCTTCGTTGACCTCAAACCAGCCAATGTCTGACAGCTTCATACCAGAGCGCTGGAGCACCTTCTGAGTGGCTGGGATGGGTCCAGTCAACTGGTATGGTCCGGGATTGACACCCAGTACACACATCCGGTCAGCCCTTAAATATGCTCGCGGCTTCAGCCCCAGCTCTTTAGCCTTCTCCACACTCATCAGCAGGGCAGCGGCAGCGCCGTCGCTTATCGGCGCCGAATTAGCCGCCGTCACTTTACCCTCTGTAATGCCCATGAAAGGCGGCGGGATAAAGGCAGGCGGCAATGTCCTCATCTTCTCACGGTCAAGATCAAACCTAATGGTCTCATCAATTTCCACTATCTTGGTCGTCCCGTCTTCCATCCTCACCGGTATGGGAACGATCTCGTTCTTGAATTTCCCTTCCTTGGTCGCCTTTATCGCCTTCTCCTGGCTCCAGTAACCGAAGTCATCCAGTTCCTCCCTCGAGATGCCCCACTTCTGGGCAATGGCTTCCGCGGACTGTCCCATATTGCAGGCACCACCATGCTTGTTAAAAGCTTCTATTAGCCCCTGAACCATGTAATCAGGTGGCACCGGTGCTCCGGTGGCTGACTGCGTTGGCGGTGGCTGTACCTCCTTCCTTACCTGCCAGTCACGGGACATGGCTTCGACACCACAGGCTATAGTGATGTCAGCATAGCCGGTCATTATCTCCATGGTAGCAAAATGAATAGCGGTATGCGAACCAGCACACTGCCGGTTCACTTGACAACCAGCCACCTCAGGAGGAAATCCCGCTGCTAAGGCAGCAGTCCTACCAGAATTATGCGGACGGTCTGAAGTACCACAAATGATGTCCTCCACTATACCAGGGTCGATGCCGGTGCGCTTTATCAACGCCTGCAGACAATGTGCCAGAAGTTCATCAGGCATTACCCGGCAGATATCCGAATACCTCCTTTGGGTACGGATGCCCACAGGCGACCTCACCACATCGATAACAGCTACTTCGTTTCTCATTTTTTCCTCCTCGCTTTTAAATTGTGATTCATATCGGAACGAAGCCCGTAAAGCCCCGCGCCTTGGAAAGGGCGAAAACAAGTTTATACCAGCAGCAACCAAGCTGTCAAACAAAAGCGGTATCCGCATGTTCCCAAACGGGCTATCCGTAACGAATAGCACTTTGGTATTAAACATGAGGGCACCCACGCACTACTGACCGCCTTGTTTAAGCGGAAAATTTTTTGCCAGCAAAAGAGTGCTCCTCACTCCTCCGGCACCTTCTATTCCTTTCACTCTTGACATCCATGCAAGCATAAGCTACCATATGGGCAATCTTTTTACTAGAAGGCTATCTGGGGAAGACACGTCTCTCGTGGGATCGGTTGCTGGAAAAAGGTAGCCGAGGCGATCCGAAGGCTGGACTAGTATAATTTGCTATCAGTAGCTCTGTTAAAATAACAAGCGGGGGAAATCGCTATGCTTGCTACAGTGGGCACAGTGCTGCTTTATACTTTCCTGCTGGGTTCTCTTTATCTATTGGTCTCTCTCGGTTTCTCATTGATCACAGGTGTCCTTAAAATATTCCATTTCGGGTATGGTTACCTTTTCATCGGCGCCATTTATTTCACCTGGATGTTTATGGATATATTCCACCTGCCCCTTGGCTGGGCGATACTCGCCATGTTTGCCCTGCAGGCAGTGCTGGCATATATCCTCTATAAATTCATCCTCGTCCCCTTCCGATTCAAGCAGGACGAGGAATTCATGTTTGTGATGACGGTCATCTTTATAGCGCTTATCCTGCAGCTCGGCGCTGATGTTTTCTATCCCATCTACAAGGGTGTCTATCTGGAGACAACAGTATTTCCCGGCACCTCCCAGATCGGGCCGATAACCGTATCCAACCAGCTCCTGTTTGCTGCCGGTGTGGGTATAGCAATGACCCTCCTCTTCGTCTTCTTCTTCACCAGAACCAAAATGGGGCTGGCGGTACGTGCCATATCCTACGATGTCTATTCCAGCCGTATCCTAGGGATAAATGTGGAACAGCTTTTTATGATCGTCTTTCTCATGACTATAGTCCCGCCTATAGTCGCTATTCTCACCGTGGCACCTATCTGGGCTATAGACTCCAGTATAGGGCAGGCTTATCTGGGTATCGCCATATTGATAGCCGTCCTCGGTGGTCTCGGTAATCTTAAAGGCACCATCATAGCCAGCTACCTTATTGCTTTCTGTCATGCCTTTGTCGCCTTCGCTATCGGAGAACCAAGGCTCATGAGCCTGGCAGCGCTGATTGTGGTGTTCATCGTGCTGGTTTTGAGACCGGAAGGCATTATCAAGACCAAGAGCGTCTGGTGAGGTGAACCGCTATGAAAGTCATCGAATGGGAACGAGATAGGATCGTATTCCGCTTCTTTGGGGTCAAGTGGGACTGGGCTATCGAGCCCCGATACTGGCGCCCACACATCATCGGCATCGGCATACTCTTTGTCACACCTATCGTCCTTTATTTCGTCTATCCACCACTCTTGGCTACGTTTATCGAGGGCAGCCTGCTGCCCTGCATAGTGTTGCCAGTGATACTGATGCTCATCGGCACGGGGAGGTTCAATTTCGGTCCCCAGTTCTTCGTCGGCGTCGGCGGCTTTACTGCTGGCTTGCTCAGCATCCACTTTGGACTGGGACCGGGCATCACGCTGCTGGCTGCTGCAGCCGCCGGACTGCTCACTGGACTAATTTTCAGCCCCCTCACCCTCCTCG
Organism: uncultured Dehalococcoidia bacterium; assembly: GCA_937975645.1. GTDB lineage: Bacteria > Chloroflexota > Dehalococcoidia > GIF9 > UBA5629 > CALJTV01. The sequence goes on from CALJTV010000005.1 coordinate 140,895, forward strand.
CCGGCGGCATTTACTTTGCTTTGCTGACACTACTGTTGCCTTTAATATTCCTCGAAATCACCTTCGTTTTCGATATTTTTAAGGGCGACACCGGTCTCTCCGGTATACCGTTCTTAATCAACTTTCCCAACTTCACACTTAACCAGCTCCTTTACGCCTTCTTTGCATTAGCCCTCATGCTCATATACTTGACAATCACCGATAGGTTACTTAGATCACGCTATGCCCTACAGATGGCAGCCATCAATGATGACGAAGAGGTTGCCAACGGGCTGGGCGTCAACATAAGCCGCATCAAAATAGCCTCATTTGTGGGTCCGGCGGTGATGATCTCAATAGTAGGCTGGTTTTACGCCCACTACTTCGGAGCTTTCTCCAGCATTACCTACCTCCCTATGACATTCATGATGAAGGTGTTTATGGCACTGGTCATCGGAGGTCGTGGCGCCTGGGCAATCGTCCTCGGTGGCTATGTGGTCACGCTCATAGAAGTGCTGCTGATACGCTTTGCCGGCAATCTCTCGCCAATTCTATTTCCGATCATCATGCTTGCCCTGTTGCTCATATTCCGCGAGGAGGGGCTATTCGGTCTTTACCGCAAGCGACATTACCGGGACTACAAGCCACACTTCAAAATTACAAAGTAAGAGGGCTGCAAATGGCTAAAGAACTGCTTAAGGTTACCGATGTCTACAAAAGCTTTGGTGGTCTCACCGCGGTGAACGGTGTCAGCTTCTCCATCTATGAAGGTGAGACCGTGGGCTTGATGGGACCCAACGGTGCCGGAAAAACCACATTGATAAACCTGATCTCTGGTACCCTCCCTGTGGACTCCGGCAAGATCGAGTTTGCCGGCACTGACATCACCAACCTGCCACCATGGAAAAGATGCAAACTGGGGCTCGCTCGCACCTACCAGATACCGAGACCATTTCCAGGATTACTGACCTCAGCCAACATCGTCGTCGGTGCCCTCTGCGGCAAGGACATGACGGAGCGAAGTCTCATGGACGCCTCTGCAGAGGCAATGCATTACTTGGAAATCGTCGGTTTATTCCACAAAAGGAACGTCAAAGCTGAGGAACTTTCCCTTTACGAACTCAGACTACTGGAACTGGCACGGGCACTCGCTACCACGCCGAAGCTCATACTTCTCGATGAGGTTGTAGCCGGGTTGAACCCGGCTGAGGCTGATGAAGCTGTAAAGCTAATCGAACGCATAAAGGACTACTTCGGCGTCACCGTGCTCTGGATCGAGCATGTCATGGCAGTGCTGATGAAAGCTGCCAGCCGCGTCATCGTTTTGCATTACGGTCAGAAAATAGCCGAAGGTTCCCCACAGGAGGTGGCACGCAACCCGCAGGTAATAGAAGCATATCTGGGAGAAGAGGTCAATGTTTGAAATACAGAATCTCAATGTATCTCACGGACTTATTCCTGTCCTGCATGATGTAAGCCTCGAGGTCAAAAAAGGTGAAATGGTCGCTCTGCTGGGCTCAAACGGCGCCGGCAAGACGACCCTAGTAAACACCGTATCTGGAATCTACAAACCATCCTCGGGCAGTATCATCTTCGAAGGGGAACATATCGAGAACAAGCCTCCCCACGAAATCGTGAAGCGCGGTATTATCCAAGTACCGGAGGGAAGAAGGATACTTCCCTACCTTACCGTGGAAGAGAACCTCTACCTTGGAGCCTACACCAACGAGGCCTGGCGGAAAAGAAAACAGTCTATCGAAAGGGTTTTTGCCCTGTTCCCGGTGCTCAAAGAAAGGCGGAAGGTGCTCGCCGGCAGCCTCAGTGGTGGCGAGCAACAGATGCTGGTTATCGGCAGGGGACTTATGGCAATGCCCAAATTTATGATGTTTGATGAGCCATCGCTCGGTCTCGCCCCCAAGCTCCTTTCCGAAGTCTACCGGACTCTGGCAAAACTGCGCGACGAAAAGATAACCATACTCCTCTCAGAACAGAATGTGCGTCAGGCTTTGGCTATAACCCATCGAGGTTATGTGCTTGAAAACGGCAGGATAATACTTAGCGGCGACAGCAAAGAGTTGCTGAACAACGAGACAGTCAAGAAAGCCTACTTAGGAGTGTGACATGGAGGAATATTTCCAATTCACCAAGGAGCTGTTCGACCCCACTAAAGCTAAAGATAAACCCCAACCCCTCAAGGGTATCAGAGTCCTCGACTTCACCCACTTCATCTACGGACCAACTTGCACCGGTATACTCGCTCGGTATGGAGCCGATGTCATCAAGATCGAAGAGCCCGGCAGTGGCGACATGCTCAGGCTGGGCGCTTGGTGGGGGAAATACTGGAAGCACACTAATCCGCTGTCGCATTCCTTGCACCTGAATAAGTATTTCGTCACCATAAACCTGAAAAAACCAAAGGGTAAGGAGCTTGTCTACAAGCTAGCAGAGAAAGCCGATGTTGTAGTGGAAAACCTGGCTGCTGGTACCGCGGAGGCTTGGGGCGTGGGCTATACCCAACTGCGCGAAATCAGACCGGATATCATTTATCTCAGTTGTTCCACCTATGGTCAGTACGGTCCGTTGCGCTTCTTCCCCGGCTGGGACCTGTTAGCCCAAGCTGCTGCCGGTACCATAACCATAACCGGCTACCCTGGCACAGACAAGTATTACAAGCTCCCTGATTATCTCGGAGACTTCTATCCAGGCACACTGGGTGCCCTGGTAATCCTCATCGCGCTGTATTACCGAAAGAAAACGGGCAAAGGTCAATACATAGACCTGGCTCAGGTGGAGACGATGACAAGGCTGCTGCCACATTTCACCTACTTCAGCATTACCGGGCAGGAGCTGGAACGTACCGGCAATATTGACCCAGCCATGGTGCCCGCATTCATCCACAAGACCAGGGATGGCAAGTTTGTCGCCCTTGCAGCAGGCACCGATGAACAGTTCAAAGCATTTTGCACCGCAATGGGTAGGGATGATTTGGTAACCAAATATCCCACCGAGCTGGAGAGGTTGAAGCCAGAAAATGCACAGGAGCTGAATAGGCTTGCTCAAGAATGGATGAGCCAGAAAGATGCTGCCGACATTGTGGACCTGGCAAAAAAGTACGGGTTCCCGGCGGCTGAGGTGGTGGACGACTATCAAATAACGCACGAGGAGTGGCGCCGCGAAAGAGGTAGCGTCGAAACCTTTTACGATGAGATGTACCGCGAGTTCCTTCTTCCCGGACCTCAGGCACTTCTGAGCAAAAGTCCAGCGAAAGTCAAGTGGCTTTGCCGACCTGTTGGCTACCACAACCGCTACGTTCTCAAGGGTTGGCTAGGACTATCAGACAAGGAGCTCGAAGAACTGGAGAAGGAGAAGGTTATCGGGTACTGGGATGATAGGCCGGGAGCTAAACCCCCAATCTACTACGATATCACTACCGACCCGATATTCAACTATCAGGGCGACGGAGGAGGTACAGCATGACAACCACTAAGCAACCCAAGGAGCAGGTCCTCATCCGCTACGGTGGCGTCGCTGCTGCCAAAAAGGAACGTGAGCAGCTTCTCGCCAGCATGATGAGCCCCGAGGGCAAACCTGAAGCGCTAGAAGACGTGGTGGTAATTGACGCCAGCTATGCCAATTTTGCCGGCATAATAGCCGCCAGCTTCTTTGCTGAGTTCGGCGCCGAGGTCATTAAAATTGAGCCGCCAGAAGGAGATCCGGCACGCAGGATGACGCCTTTCGGCGTAACCGCGAACGGCGTTGGCATCCCCTTCCTCATGGAAGCTAGAAATAAACGCTACTTTACCCTCGACCTGCGCACCGAGGAAGGAAGAAAGGACTTTGCCAAGTTGGCAAAAAAGGCTGATATCGTCATCGAGACCTTCCCGGCGGGGCAGATGGACTCCTGGGGCATTGGCTACAGGCAGTTGAGCCAGTCCAACCCCAGGCTAATCTATATCGCTATTACACCCTACGGTCAATACGGTAATAGAGCCCAAGAATTTGCTCAAATGCCCGATGCTGACATCACAGCACAGGCTGCCTCAGGGTTGGCAGCCATCATCGGCGACCCCGATACCGGAGAAGAACCTTACACCTGGCCCACCCGGGCTGGCACCTGGATGGCATGGTACATGGCGGGTACGCAAGCCGCCATCGGCGGAGCCCTAAGCTTACTCTTCCGGGAACTGAGCGGCGAGGGGCAGATGGTCGATATCGCCACTGCGGATAGCTATGCCACGCTAGCGCAGTATCCGGTCATCGCCGGCAATACCTGGCGTAAAGCTCGTCCACGGTTGGGTCGCTACGACTTCTCCATGTGTCCCTACGGGGTTTTTAAGACCAAAGATGGCTTCGTAGCTATCGCCGCAGGGCGGGACAACGATTTCAGAGCGCTGCTCAAGATCCTCAACCTGTTTAAGAGAGAAGTGGAGGAAGAGTATAAGACGATCTCTGACCGCATTACCGACAACCTTCCCCGCATCGACCAGCTTACCGCACACCTTGAGGGTGCCACCACCAAGCTCACCACAGACGAGCTGGTTACCAGAACGATCAAATATAGCCTCAAAGCAGTGCGTTCTAAACTCTCCGGCGGTGGCATCCCCTTCGTGATGAAGGTGGAAAGTCCCGGCACCGCTATGAAGAACCTGCACTGGTACGTGCGAAAGTCCTTCCAGCAGTTCGATGACCCGAAATTGGGCAAGTTCGTCCTACCGGTCAACTTCGCCAAAATGTCGCAAACACCTCCCAGGGTGAAATGGGTCTCCTGTGATATAGGCAAGGACAACGACTACGTCCGTCAGAAGTACTTGTCTGACTAGTGTTCGCTGCATTGCAACTAAGACTAAGGGGGCTCTCGGGTGAGAGCCCCCTATGTTGTGCAGCTACCAGCCAGCCTGGCTACTTGGTGTAGGTCAGCTCCACAGGCGGGACGGTTATCACACCTTTGCTGGTAAGCATATCAAATGATACCTTCACCATAAGTTCAGCAGGAGGACCAGGTGCAGCGTCCCACGCCTTGTCTATCACCGCTTGCAGTGCCGCATACGACGGCTTCTTTCCACCGATGATCTTAAATATCGGCGTCGCAGATGCAGCTGCCGAGACAGCATCGGCACCCACTGAGGTGTATTTGGGCACAAAAAGCCCCTCATACCAGGAAACAAAGAAGGGGAGGTTTAAATCGACCTTGCCTTTGGCTGGCACGTACACCTCGGGCAAGCCGATCTTCTCGTAAATCTTAGTAGCTCCTTCCTTGCCCTTAACATGTATGGAATAAGTGAAGGAACTCAGAGCCACAGGGGCACTATTGGGATTATCTATTGTAAAAGACACCTCGCCTACATAGACCTCGCTGCCGTTCCATAAGTCAGATATGTAGTTCAACTTCACCGTGCACGGCTCCTTCACGCTGCCGGCACAGCCCACCAGCCCTGATAACCCCAGGACAACCAGGGCCACCGCTAGGATGTAAATATGTCCTTTTCTCATTCTCTCCTCCTTAAAACTTTATGTCCAACCAGCATCACTTCCAGCCAGCCTCTTTCCTTAACTGCGCCGGGGTCTTGTACTTCTCTGGCTGGGCATAGTTGCCTTTGTAAGTCGGCGGCGGCGTGCCATTACCAGTGCCCAGTATCACTACATTGTCCGGGCCCTGGAACTGGGCGAAAATTGTCCAGCGGTCAACCCAGTTCCTCTGCTCACGCAACGGATGGTCTTTCTTAGGGTTATTGGGGTCAGCCAATATGCCTGAGTGGAAAAACGGCGCCACCTTAGTGGAACATTGCCCGGAAAGCGTCGAGAGCACGTAACCACCTACCTTAGTGTCCTGTCCATAATGGCGGTCCTTCTCCGTGAGCACTGTAGTCTCAAATACGGGTATCAGCTTCTCTACATCCAGACTTTGTGCCCTGTTGACCACCTCCCACAAGAACCAGATATCACCGTAAGCCAGAACCGTATTGCCCTGGACCGGAATACCACGCTTCTTGCATTCCCGCATCCAGGCAATATAGTCGGGCCCCTGGGGCAGCTCATACTCCGAGAACGCTGTACATACCCCAAGCGCCTTGCCGCCAGTGGCTTGCCAGAAGAAATAGGATTGAGAGGTGCCACCAAAAAGCATTACTGGTATGTCTTTCGCCGTGGACTCTGCCCACTGCTTGACGAAGACATCGGTATCGGTGAACCAGCTGCTGATAAAGAAGATCACCTCAGCGCCACTCTTAGCAATAGCCTCTAAGATGGGAAGATAACTTCCCGCCCTGGGACGGACTGGCTTGGAATATACCGTCTCGATACCGTATTCTTTGGCATAGTCCTCGAGCTTGGGCAGCCCTTTATCAGGCAGACCGTTGCGCCACGCCAGTGTCCAGGCAAGGTCCTCCCACAAAATGGCTAACTTGTTCGCATTCATGACCTCTTTAAAGAAAGTAAAATATGTGGGGAACACCGAGCCACAATAGAACGAGTCCTCCGGCACATAGTCGCGGAAGAGGAACTTGTAGGTGTCGTACTGCTCCACCACCGGCAGCGTTATCTCCCTGCCCATGGGTGCCTGCGCCACCATAATATGCGGCTGTTGCTTGTATAGCGCCGCCGACTTGGGCATGATAGCCAAATTCATCTCGGTCCTGCCCTCTACATAGTAGACCAGAGCTTTGTGACCGAGCACCATCCTAGTGGCTGCAGCTACAGCCAGCGAGGTCTCACCTTTGCTGTCCTCGGTGACAAACCTTATCGGTCTGCCCAGAAGCCCACCGGCAGCGTTCACCTCGTCGATCGCCCATTTCATGGCATCCATGGCAGGTTTGATTGCCGATGACGACACCTGCCCAATGTAGCCGATGACCACCGGCTCCTTACCCGCCGGCGCTGCTCCTCCCGGCGCACAACCCGCGACCAACGCCAAGACGAGCACACAACTCAGGGATACAAAAATCCAGCGCTTACTCATAGAAACACCTCCCGCTGATTTTTGCCTTAGTATAACAATTTTTTCCCCCCTGTCAATACCCCAACAGATTCGCTGCCAAAACTTCTTGGTGCTAAACCATGTTGGAAACCCGCCACTACAAGCATAGCACTCTGACAGCACCCTCACCAATATGTCTGGCAATTTTGTCCCGACAAAGATATAATAACGCCACCGAACCAAAAAGGAGGCGGCGATGGCTGTGTATCTCATGCTCACCACCCTCACCGGTGAGGGACGAAGGAAAATGGAGGAATACCCCGAATGGCTCAAAGAGCTGAACAAGGAAGTGGAATATCTGGGGGTAAAGATAATCGCCCAGTATGGGCTCCTCGGTCCCTACGATTTCGTCAACATCATCGAAGCACCGAGCGACGAGGTGGCGGCTAAAGTGGCAATACACCTTAGCGCCAGGGGCGGTCTGCAAACTTTGACCCTCACCGCAATACCACTGGACAGCCTTATCTCTACGCTAAGAAAACGACCTGAGCCGCTATAACCAAGACGCTTGATTGAAAGGAGCACCCATGACTGAACAACCAAAAATATTGCTCAGCATTCAAGACCAGATAGCTATCATTACGCTTAACAGGCCCGAGGTCAGGAACGCCATAAATGGAGAGGTCCTGCAGGGCTTAAAAGAGGCACTGGAGCGGATACTAGCCGAGCCGCAGGTGCGTGTCGCCATCGTTACCGGCGCCGGCGACCGCGCCTTCTCCTCCGGGCTTGACCTCAAAGCTGCAGCCTCGGGACAGGGGTTCATGCCACGGGGCAATGTGCGCTCCGACTTCGACGCCCTCCAGTTCGGCGGGCAAATCTATAGTATGATAGAAGACCTACCAGTACCGGTGATAGCCGCCATCAATGGCTATTGCCTGGGTATCGGCATGGAGCTCGCCCTGGCTTGTGATATCAGGCTGGCTTCGGAGAACGCTGTCTTCAGCCTACCTGAAGTGCAGATGGGCACTATCCCCGATACCGGCGGCACCCAGCGCCTCACCAAGATCGTCGGTCCCGGTAAAGCCAAGGAGCTCATTTTCACCGGTCGCCGCATAGACGCCGCCGAAGCCCTCAGGATCGGGCTTGTAGAACATGTCTATCCTCAAGACAGGCTTATGGAAGAAGCGAAGAAACTGGCACAGGAAATAGCTGCTATTGCACCACCACTCATCCAGGGGGCAAAAAGGGCGATAAACGTGGCAGTCTCCTACCCGCTGGAACTGGGCTTGAACTACGAAGTAACCACTGCCATCGCTACCCGGCAGGACATCAGACAGGGCTCGGCTTCCCTCCTGCAAAAGTCGAAGCCCTAGAAAAAACGCTCCGATTACAATGGTTCTGCTGGGGTAGATTATTCAAACTCGTCCCGCGATAGGGACACCAGCACAATAGCTGGTATACCCAGAAGCCATGACGGGAAGAAAGCAGCGATAGAAGCTGCCAGAGCCAGTCCCCAGTTTTTCCTCTGCAACGCATGGACACCACCTACAATAGCCAGGATAGCAACGATGATCAGCGGCACTGCCATCCCCATAAGAAGTGGTGGCACCATCATTGGCATGCGCGGTACAAACCTCATCGCCATCCCACCAGCAAGCATGATGCAGAACCAGACTATACCTACACTGCCGCTTATTATGTCTAGGATCCCAGCCACCGTCGGCATCCACGTCTTCTTCATTGTCCACCTCCATTATCCTTAATAGCAGTCATTGGCATGACATCAAATTACCACAATAAAAGCAGCACGTCCAGCATACTCACGCTAGGGAAAATAGCGTTTGACTTGCCCTGCCCTCTGCTATTATTATGTCACCAGTTGTTAGGCTTCCCTGTGCCAGCGTAGCTCAGCGGTAGAGCAGCGGTTTCGTAAACCGCCGGTCGTCGGTTCGAGTCCGACCGCTGGCTCGATTTTTAATTTAGGTTGGTAATAAGATGAAACGACTCCTTTCAGGAAATGAGGCGCTGGCGCTTGGCGCCTACCATGCCGGCATTAAAGTGGCAGCCGCCTACCCCGGGACCCCCAGCAGCGAAATATTGGAGACCCTCGCTACATTCAAGGATATCCACGCAGAATGGTCAACCAACGAAAAGGTGGCACTCGAAGTAGCTCTCGGGGCTTCATACGCAGGCGTCAGGGCTATGGCATCTATGAAACAGGTAGGGCTGAATGTTGCCAGCGACCCCTTCATGGCAGCAGCCACTACAGGGGTGGTGGGCGGGCTTGTGGTAGTCTCCGCCGATGACCCCGGCATACACAGCTCCCAGAACGAGCAGGACAACCGCCACTATGCCCGCATGGCTAAGGTTCCCATGTTAGAGCCGGCAGATAGTCAGGAGGCATATGATCTCATCGCCCTTGCTTTCGACCTGAGCGAGGAGTTCGATACACCGGTGCTTTTGCGCACCACCACCCGCATCTCCCACGCCAAATCGGTGGTGCAGGTCAACCGAAGCCGTAAGGAGCCAGCTCCCGCAAAATTTGGACACAACGTGCAGAAGTTCGTCATGCTGCCCGTCCATGCCCGACTGAGGAGACCACTTATCGAACAGCGCCTGAGCAAGCTCAAGATATTTGCTGAGACCTTTCCTTATAACCAGATATTCAGGGGGAGCGGCCGCTTGGGGATAATCAGTAGCGGAGTGGCATACCAGTACGCAAGAGAGGTCTTCCCCGGTGCCTCCTTCCTCAAGCTGGGGATGACCTACCCCCTCCCCGAAAGACTCATCCGCGAGTTTGCCTCCAGCGTAGAACGGCTGATAGTGATCGAAGAGCTCGACCCCTTCCTCGAGGAAAACATACTGGCAATGGGCATTAAAGTGCAAGGGAAGGAGTTTATCCCCAAGTCCGGCGAGCTCAGCCCTGAGGTGGTGGAAAGGGCAGCATACCAGGCTGGCTGGTTGAAACCAGCCACCGAAGGCAGGAAAATTGGACCACTCGCTGGGTTGCCTCCCAGGCCCCCGGTGCTCTGTCCCGGCTGCCCGCATACTGGCGTCTTCTTCGTCCTCAACACCGTAGGACAACGGTCAAAACTGCTTGACGAACAGGGCAAATCGGAAAAAGAAGGTAGCCTGATAATCACCGGCGACATCGGTTGCTACACCCTAGCAACCTACCCTCCGCTACAGGCTATGGATACCACCGCCTGCATGGGCGCCGGCATCGGTCAAGCGCTGGGTCTGGAGAAAGCGGGTGTAACAGCGCCCGTGGTGGCAGTCATCGGTGACTCCACCTTTCTCCATTCGGGCATTACCGGCGTGGTCAATGCCGTCTATAACCAGAGCAAAGGCACCATCATCATTCTGGACAATGGGACAACCGCTATGACCGGTCATCAGGAGCACCCTGGCACCGGTGTCTCGGCGCAGGGCGAGAAGACAAAAGCAGTGGAGCTAGAGCCCTTGGTGCGTGGTATCGGTGTTGAAGATGTTAAAGTGGTCAATGCCTTCGATGTCAAAGCTCTCAGGGCCGCCGTCAGAGGGGCAATCGCTAGCCCCCAACTTTCGGTGGTCATCGTCCGCGGCGGCTGCTCAGTACGTCTCAAGACGCGCTCAGGTCAGCGCTCCATTGACCCGGACAAATGTGATAACTGTGGGGTCTGTCTCAGACTAGGCTGCCCAGCGATACAGAAGCTCGATGAAAAACTGTACATCGACGCTACATTGTGCGCCGGCGATGCCTGCACCCTCTGCGAACAGCTCTGCCCCAAGAAAGCCATAGCGCCGGCAAATCAGTCCCCGAAGGAAATAGCATGAAAAAATACGATTTCATCATGGTGGGCATTGGCGGGCAGGGTATTGTGCTCGCCAGCGACATACTTGGCGAGGTGGCTATGTCTGCCGGCTACGATGTAAAGAAGACCGATACCCTGGGTATGGCACAGCGCGGCGGCAGCGTGGTCAGCCACGTCCGCATCGGCGAGCGAGTATGGTCACCGCTGATAAAACAGGGCACTGCGGACATCCTCGTCGCCTTTGAAAAGCTGGAAGCCCTACGCTGGAGCCACTACCTCAGTCCTGACGGCACCGCCATAATAAACGACCAGACAACGCCACCGCTGTCAGTAAGCCTCGGCGTAAGCCGCTATCCCGGAGACGATGAGATACTCAACACCTTCAAAAAACTGACCAGGAATATCTATGTAATCAAAGGGACAAAGACAGCGATAGAGATTGGTGATGCCAGGGTGCTAAATATGTTCATGCTCGGCTGCATTTCATACTTGCTGCCTATAGAACCTGGACTATGGAAAGAATGTACAGCACAGCGCATACCGGCAAAAATACTGGAGATGAACCTGACTGCCTTCGAGAAGGGCAGGGAGGAGATGGCACATGTCGATATCTGATAATGTGCGCGCCCGTATGCAGGAGGGCTCCTGGATAAGAAGGATGTTCGAGGAGGGCGCCGAGCTTAAAAAGCGCTATGGTGAGGACAAGGTATTTGACCTCTCTCTAGGTAACCCGATAATGGAACCACCACCCGAGTTCCATAAGGAACTGAGGAGACTCGCCGAAAGTCCCTTGCCAGGGATGCACCGGTATATGGAGAACGCTGGCTACCTCGAGACCAGGGCAGCCATCGCTGACCAGCTCTCCCAGGAGACCGGGGTGAAATTCTCCGCCGACCACATCATTATGACCTGTGGCGCTGCCGGTGGTCTAAACGTGGTGCTGAAAACACTGCTCAACCCAAACGAAGAGGTCATACTCTTCGCCCCCTACTTCGTGGAGTTCGTCAACTACATCGATAACCACGGCGGTACCGCAAAAATCTTGCCCACAGATGAAAACTTTGTCCCTAAACTCGATATCCTGGAGCGGGCTGTCGGTCCTAAAACCAAGGCAGTCCTCATAAATTCACCCCACAACCCCACCGGCGTCGTTTACTCAGAAGACTTTCTCCACAGACTTGGTGAACTGTTGCACAAAAAAGAAACACAGCTAAATAAGACTATCTACCTCCTCAGCGATGAAGCCTATCGCAAGATCATCTACGATGGGCTTAAATACCCACCAGTGTTCCACCACTACCGCAACAGCATTGCCGTTACCTCGCACTCCAAAGACCTGGCCCTGCCCGGGGAACGCATCGGCTACATTGCCGTCCACCCTGAGTGTGAAGGATGTGAAGAGCTCATAGCCGGGCTCATCTTCAGCAACCGCACACTCGGTTTTGTAAACGCACCGGCACTAATGCAGCACGTCGTGCGGCATCTGCAGAATGTGACCGTGTCCATAGCTGAATACCAGAAAAAGCGTGACTTCCTTTATGCCAGCCTGACCAGCATGGGCTACTCCATGGTGAAGCCGCAGGGTGCTTTCTACCTCTTCCCCCGCTCACCGATCAAAGATGACATCGCCTTTGTTGACCAACTGAGGCAACATAATGTGCTCGTAGTGCCAGGGAGGGGGTTTGGTACACCCGGGTATTTCCGCATCTCCTACTGCGTGGAGGACAGGGTGCTGGAGGGTGCCATGAAGGGCTTCTTCGAAGTAGCCAGGAAAAACGGGCTCATATAAGTGGGGGTAGAAAAATGGAACAGAGTGACATATCGGCAGAGAAAAATGTGGAGCTGTTAAAGGCTAAAGCGGAAACAGAGCCCATCGCCAGCTTTTTGGGGACGAAACTCGTGGAGCTATCTTCAGGCTATGCAAAGGTGACCATGAAGATGAAGCCAGAGTACGTCAACTTTAATGGCGTGGTCTTCGGCGGCGTCATTGCCTGCGTGGCGGACCAGGCATTCGCCTACGCCACCAACTCCGTCCATACCCCCAACGTAGCCACTCAGTTCAACATCCATTTCATAGCCAGCGCCACAGCCGACGACGAGCTCACTGCAGAATGCCGGGTGGTCAGGGCAGGAAGACGCGTCTGCATCTCAGAGATGACAGTGACCAACCAGAATGGTAAACTTATAGCTAGAGCTTCAGGGACTACCATCCCACTGTCTTGAGCTTCAAGGTAGTATCCTTTAAACGGTTCTGGGCGAGGCTTGCTTTTGTGTTTCTCGGTTTGAGGAGAGCAGAGACATGTTCCATAAGGTACTAGTAGCCAACCGCGGCGAGATAGCCGTCAGGATAATACGGACATGCAAGGAGATGGGCATCCGCACTGTGGCTGTATACTCAGATGTGGATGTCAATGCCCTCCATGTGAAGCTGGCTGACGAAGCTTACCCCGTCGGTCCTGCAGAAGCTACCCATAGCTATCTGAACATGAAGAAAATACTCGAGGTTGCCAAACGCAGCGGTGTCGATGCCCTCCACCCGGGCTACGGCTTTCTAGCTGAGAACCCCGAGTTCGCCGAAATGTGCGAACAACTCGGCATCGTGTTCATCGGTCCCCCTAGCCAGAGTATGTACAAAGTCAAGCCAAAGCACCGGGCAAGGCAACTAATGAGACTGCTCAACATCCCACCCGTGCCCGGCTCGGACGAGCCGCTCCACAACTCAAGTGAGAAAGCCATGGCACAGGCGGAAGAAATCGCTCAGGAAATAGGCTACCCGGTCATCATCAAGCCGTCCGGCGGTGGCGGCGGCATCGGCATGACCGTAGCCAACAACAGGGAGGAGCTGAGAGACTGCATAAAGTCTGTAGCGGAACGCGGTAAGAAGGTCTTCGGCGTCTCCGGCTTCTATGTGGAAAAGTTCTTCTCCGGCGTGAAGCACATTGAGGTCCAGATACTCGCTGACAAGTATGGTCATGTCATCCATCTGGGCGAAAGGGACTGCTCGGTGCAGCGCAGGTTCCAAAAGCTGATTGAAGAGGCACCATGTCCCATACTGTCACCACACCTACGGATGAAAATGTACGTCGCCGCTTTGGACGTCGCCGTGGCATTGGAATACATAAACGCCCTTACGGTGGAGTTCCTGTACATACCGAACACACAGCAGTTTTATTTCAACGAGGTCAACTCCCGCCTTCAAGTGGAACACTGTATCACCGAGCTCGCGCTGGGGATTGACATAGTCCGAGAGCAGATAAACATAGCCGCTGGCGAGCCACTGAGCATTAGCCAGGACGACGTCGTCTTTCAGGTCTGTGCCCTGGAATGTCGCATCACTGCTGAGGACCCCACACGCAATTTCTTCCCCTCCCCAGGCACCATCACCACGCTGAGACTTCCCCACGGTCATGGCCTGAGGATAGACGAGGGAATATACGAGGGCTACGAAGTCCCCCCCTACTACGATTCCCTGCTCCTGAAACTTATGGCACGGGGCAAGACTAGGGAGGAAGCTATCGCCCGGATGAAGCGCGGGCTCAGCGAGCTAAAAATTGAAGGGGTGACCACCACCATCCCGTTCTATGAGGTTGCCCTCGACGACGAGGTGTTCCGTTCCGGTGAGTACACCACCGACTTCATCACCAAGCGTAACATCATCCGCAAACTGGAGGAGCGGGCGAAGATCCTGCAGAAGCTTAACACCACTTGAACACTCGGTGGACTCACCACTTTTGAACAGCCACGATGTGCCACTAAATTGGGCCTATTGACAGACCGCATACGCCGTGCTACCATTTAAACAATTGAGTGGAGCGACTATAATGCACATGGTATCATCTTTTGGCTTCTTCTTTAGCTTCTTCTTTAGCCCCTCCGGCAGGCGTCCCGGGAGGACTAGAAGATAACACCGTCCGACGAGAAAAAATGCCGAAAGCCTCCCGGGAAGGGAGGCTTTAAAATTTTACTAAAGCTAGACAGGACAATGGCAACACAGACAACCGAGAGGAGAATAGAGGTGGAGGAAACGATACCACAGCTCGTCTGGAGAAACTGCCAGAAATGGCAGGACAAGCCAGCAGTATGCGTCAAGCATCGCGGCATCTGGAAACGCTATACCTGGCGGGAATATTACGAAAAGGTAAAATACTTTTCACTGGGACTGATTAGCCTGGGCTTCCAGCCCGGAGACGTCCTCTGCATCATTGGTGACAACGAGCCGGAATGGTTCTGGGCAGAGTTCGCCGCTCAGGCAGCCGGCGGCATCGCCACCGGCATGTTCGTAGACTCCATCCCATCAGAAGTGAAGTACATCGCCTCACATTCTGGCGCCAAGTTCGCCGTGGTCAACGACCAGGAGCAGACGGACAAGTTCCTCGAAATTAAGGACGAGTTGCCCCTGCTCAAGAAGGTCATCTACTGGGACCCCAAAGGCTTGAAAAGCTACGACCACCCCATCCTGATGAGCTTTGATGAGGTATTGGCGCTGGGCAGGGAATATGAAAAAAGCCACCCCGGGCTGTTCGAGGAAAACGTTATGAAGGGCAAAGGCGAAGATAAGGCTTTTATCTACTACACCTCGGGGACAACCGGTCTACCTAAGGGTGCCGTCCTCACCCATAAAGCACTGATCAATACCGCAAGAGGCTTCCTCAGCCGGTTCCCATTAACCGAGGATGATGACCTAGTCTCCAATTTCCCACCAGCCTGGGTGGGCGACAGTTTCTTCGCCACCATACCACACTTGCTTACTGGGGCCAGGCTTAACTTCCCTGAGGAACCAGAGACCGTGGCTGAGGATACCAGAGAGGTCGGTCCAGATTTTGTCATCTATGGACCCAGACAGTGGGAAAGCATAGTTAGCAGCGTTCAGGTAAAGATGGCAGACGCCGGACCGCTGAAACGGTTCATCTATAACCTGTTCATGCCGGTTGGCTATAAGATAGCCGACCTGAACTTCAAAGGTGAGAGACCAAGTATCTTCTGGAAAGCGCTTCACTCAGTCGCCAATGCCGTGCTCTTCCGTCCGCTCAAGGACAAGCTGGGGCTGAGCCACGCTAGGTTCGGCGTGACCGGAAGCTCGGTGCTTAGTCTGGACAGCTTCCGCTTCATCCATGCCATTGGTCTGGAGCTTAGACAGAGCTACGCCAGCACCGAGGCCGGCTTCATCTCCTGTCACAGCAAGGGTGAGATAGACTTTCAGAGCGTGGGGCGCCCGGCACCGGGCGTAGAAGTGAGACTAACCGATGACGGCGAGCTGTGGGTGAGGAGCGACTGCATTTTCAGCGGCTACCACCAGGACCCGGAGAAGACCGCTGCCGTCCTGACCAACGGCTGGTGCCGCACTGGTGACGCCGTACATATTAACGAACAGGGGCACCTCATCTTCCTTGACAGGCTAGAACATATGGGCGAGCTGGCTTCAGGCGTGCGCTATGCACCGCAGTATATCGAGGGCAGGCTCAGGTTCAGCCCCTACATCAAAGACGCTATGGTGGTCGGCGGCAGGGACAAAGAATACGTCTGCGCCATCATCAACATCGACTTCGCCATGGTAGGCAAGTGGGCAGAGCACCATGGCATACCCTATACCACCTTCGTTGACCTGTCACAGAAAAAAGAGGTCGCCGACCTCATCCAGCAGGACCTCCTTCGCGTCAACAGCTACCTGCCCGAAGGTGCCCGGGTGAAGAAGTTCGTGCTGCTACATAAGGAGTTCGACCCGGACGAAGCCGAGCTCACCAGGACGAGAAAGCTGCGCCGGGAGTTCATGGAACAGAGGTACAGGGAGCTTATCGATGCTATGTACAACGGCGCCGATAGCGTCACCGTACAGGCTTCAGTAACTTACCGCGACGGCAGGAAGGGCATAGTTAGTACCTTAGTGCAGGTGAGGAGTTTGTAAAATGGCAGAGCTGCTCCAGTATACCATCACCGGCATAGCAGTAGGAATGGTCTATGCCCTCATCGCACTAGGGTTTGCCCTCATCTGGAAGTCCAGCAGCATAGCCAACCTGGCACTGGGACAACTTGTCCTTATTTCCTCCTGGTTTACCTACGGCATGCTCGTCCAGGCTAAATTCCCCTACTGGCTTGGCTTCCCTCTAACGATCCTGTTTGCCCTCTTCTTGGGCTGGTTAATTGAGCGATTAACCCTTCGCCCCTTAATTGCCCAGCCCATCCTATCGCTGATAACGGTCACGCTGGGTATAGCCTACTTCCTCGAGGGTGTGGTCACCTTCGTCTGGCCCATGAGCGTGGCTGCGCTCCCTCGGCTGTTCCCGCAGGAACCAGTCCACCTCGGTCCAGCGGTGGTATCGCAGGAATATATTTGGGCAGCGGTGGTATCACTTCTCTTATTCGGTCTGCTATCGCTGTTCTTCAAATACCATAAAATGGGCATAGCCATGCGTGCTACCGCCGACGACCAGCTTGCTATCCAAGCCTGCGGCGTGCCGGTGACCAGCGTGTTCTCCACATCCTGGATGTTCGCCTGTGTGGTGGCTGCCATCGGCGGCGTGCTCATCTCCTGCATCGGTGGCATCACCTACGGGCTGGTGGAGACCGGGCTGAAGTCCTTTTCGGTAGTCATCCTCGGTGGGCTGGACTCCTTCATCGGCTGCATCATCGCCGGGCCCATCATCGGTCTCTGCGAGAACTTAGGCGGCGGCTACCTGACACCGCTCATCGGTCCCGGCATCAAAGACATAATCCCATTCATCATTATCATCGTCGTCATGGTGTTCAAACCATACGGACTGTTCGGTGAGAAAAGGATAGAAAGGATATAGGATGGACCTGCCCTGCGGTACCCGTAACTTTGACTACGCCAGCGATATGGCGGTGCTGCGTACCAGGACACACTGGGGGCTGTTCTTCCTGCTCCTGGTCTTCATATTCACCGCCCCGCTCTACTGGAGCAACTACTGGCTGAGCATAGCCAACCTCATTGGCATCACCGTAATCGCCATCACTGGCTTGAACATCCTCATCGGCTACTGCGGGCAGCTTTCCATTGGTCATGCCGGCTTTATGGCTGCCGGCGCCTATACCACAGCAGTGCTTACCGGCAAACTCGGCATCCCCTTCCTGGCAAGCCTGCTCTGCGCCGGACTGACCGCCGGCATCATAGGCATCGTTTTCGGTCTTCCCTCGGTGCGAGTCAAAGGCTTCTATCTGGCAATCACCACCATCGCTGCCCAGTTCATCATCATCTGGGTAATCAACCACTGGACCAGCGTAACCGGAGGCTTCGTGGGCATGAAGGTGGCACCCGCCTCAATAGCCAGCTTTTCCTTCAACACCGAACCGAGACAGTTCTACCTGATAATGGCAATCGCCGCTCTAGTTGTCTTCTTTGCCAAGAACCTTGCCAGGAGCAGAGTGGGCAGGGCATTCATCGCCGTCAGGGACAATGACCTTGCTGCCGAGGTGATGGGCATTAACCTCACCTACTACAAGCTGCTCGCCTTCTTTATCGGCTGCTTCCTCGCCGGCATAGCCGGCGCCTTGTTTGCCCACTGGTCACGCTTCTTAAACGCCGAAAACTTCACCCTCGCCGACTCCATTCTCTACATCGGCATGGTCATCATCGGCGGGCTGGGCACCACTATCGGCCCCATCCTCGGCGCAGTCCTCATCAGGCTCCTGCAGCAGGGGATAATGTACATTACCCCTGTCCTCGAGGGCACCTTCCCCACGCTCCCCGCCGGTTTCACCACCGGGATTGGTCCCATGGTCTTCGGCCTGGTAATCATCCTCTTCCTGATACTTGAGCCGCGGGGCATCGCCCACCGCTGGACATTGTTCAAGGCGGCTTACCGCCTGTGGCCATTCTCATACTAATGTCAGCAAAGGAGGTGAAGCAGAAGGGACAACAAGTGCTGCTTAAATGAAAACTCAAAAAGTCCAAACAAGATAAGGAGGTGCTGGTCATAACCATGAAAAAATTGCTGCTAACAGGGATCATAGTCTGCCTTACTTTGCTAGTGCTCTTGTCGCCACTGGCTGGCTGCGCTCCTAAGCCAAAGGCTGAGCCCACCAAAGTGCTGAAGGTGGGTATGATGACGCCAACCACCGGTGCCGCTGCAGAAAAGGGCAGAGTGATGGGACATGCCAACCTCGATGCCATTCAATACATCAATAGTGAGCTTGGCGGTGTTGCCGGGCACCCCATAGAGGTCCTCTGGCTGGACAGCGCCTATGATGCCGCCAAAGTGGTCACCATAGTCAAGAGGTTCATGGACGAGGGCTGCCTGCTGTTCACCACCGCCTCGTCCAAGGAGATGTCCGCAGCCATGGAGATAGCCAACGAGGCCGGCTTTCCCGGCATTGCCTGCTTCAGCTCACCGGTTCTCTACCGCCCGCCGAAACATATCTACGGTCAGACCCCCGACTATGGCGATGATGCTCTGGCATTCGCCAACTTCTACCTGAAGAACATCTGGAAGGGGAAGAGCGGTAAGCCTAAGTTCGCTCTGCACTTGCTCAATAACCCCACCGGCTACGGCGCCAGGGATGCTTTTAAAGCCAAGGCTGACGAGCTGGGGATAGAAATCGTCTCCATCGACGAACATACCGCCACCACCACATCAGAAATAGAGTCGCTAACACGCATCAAGGCAAAGAACCCGGATGTGCTGTTCATCTCCAGCACACCAGCGCCCACTGCAGTGATCATCAAAAACGCCTATGAGCTCGGTATGTACCCCGGGGTCACCATCGGCTGCGCCCATGCCAGCTTCACCAAAGCCCTCATCGATATCGCCGGCGCCAAGATAGTCGAGGGCGTTTACGGCACCTTCCCCACAGTACTCTGGGGAGAGAATGTCCCCGGCATGGCTAAGATGACCGAATACTGTAAGAAACTGCATCCCGAGGACTATGGCAACATGGACTACATCACTTCCTGGGCACAGAGCCTCATCGTCGCCGAGATCCTCAAGCTAGCGGTCAAAAACGCCGGCTACGATGCATTGGCTAAGGGGAATCCGACATCTTGGAAAATAGTGGAGACCCAGGGCTTCCACAAGCTGAAGAAATACGATGTTGAGGGGCTTCAGGGACCGGTCACCTATACCCCTGGTGATAACCGACTGACTAAATACAACCGCATTTACCAAATAGTCAACGGGCAGATAGCTAACCCGAGCGAATGGGTCGAGGCACCGCTGGTAGAGTACGAAAAATACCCTTGGTTCGGTAAATAGAAGGGGTGAAGGGGGAGCCTCTGCCAGGCAGAGGCTCCCCCTTGGCAAGCTAGCATGCTCAAGCTGAACAACATCGAGGTCACTTACTTAAATGTCATAAAGGTGCTCCACGGTGTATCACTCACCGTGGAGGACTGCTCAGTGGTGGCGCTACTTGGCGCCAATGGCGCCGGCAAGACCACCACCTTAAAAGCCATCTCGGGACTACTCCGCGCTGAAGAGGGTGAGGTTGTCGACGGCTCCATCGAATGGGACGGACAGAGGATAGAGAAGAAGAGCGCCATAGAGATAGGCAAAATGGGCATCGTGCAGGCACTGGAGGGCAGACGCGTCTTCGGTCACCTCACCGCTGAAGAAAACCTGCTGGTGGGTGCCTACCAACGCAAAGACCGCCGCGGCATCAGAGAAGACCTTGATATGGTCTATAACTACTTCCCCCGACTAAAACAGCTCCGCCGTAACATCGCCGGCTATCTCTCCGGCGGCGAGCAGCAGATGCTGGTCATCGGCAGGGCAATGATGTCCGCCCCTAAACTGATGATGCTCGATGAGCCCTCCCTTGGACTGGCACCGATACTGGTCAGCGAGATATACGACATCATCAAGCGGTTCAACGAGGAGAGAAAGACCTCTATCCTTCTGGTGGAACAAAACGTCAGGATCGCTTTAAGCATCGCACACTATGGGTATGTGATGGAAAACGGGCGCATCGTCCTCGACGGCACCGCCGATTTCCTGAAGAACAACGAGGACGTGAAGGAGTTCTATATGGGACTCTCAGCCTTAGGTACCAAGAAAAGCTACCGCATGGTGAAGCACTACAAAAGAAGGAAGCGGTGGCTGTAGTTTTCTCTTACTCTTCCTTTCCCAGATAAGCGGAAATAACATGAGGGTTTACCCTGATTTCTTCGGGTACCCCCTCGGCAATTTTGCGACCGAAATCAAGCACGATAATCCTATCAGCTAGGTCCATGACCACACCCATATCGTGCTCCACCAAAACAATGCATTTCACCCCATCTCTCAGCACCGGAGTGTCTGGATAACATTCTCCCTGCCCCTCGAATATATCAATAATGAACCGGGCAATGTCCTCCTTTTCCTCAGTGTTCATCCCTGCCATCGGTTCATCGAGCAACAGTACCTTGGGTTGCAGCGCCAGCGCCCTTCCCAGCTCCACCCGTTTCCTCATGCCATAGGGCAACGTGCCCACCACCCTCTTCCTCACCGGCTCTATCTCCAGAAAGTCGATGATGTCCTCGACCACCTTACGGTGCTCTATCTCCTCCCTGTGCGCCCAGCCGAAGTACAAAGCGCTGCTGAGCACATTCTGTTTCATCAGCACATGCCTAGCAGCCAACAGGTTGTCCAGTGTGGTCAAACCGGTGAACAGCTCGATATTCTGAAATGTCCTGGCTATGCCCAGCCTGGCAATCCTGTCAGGACGGAGACGTGTTATCCTCTTCCCTTCAAAATATATCTCCCCTTCCTGCGGTTTATAGAAACCGTTTATGCAGTTGAGCACGCAGGTCTTGCCAGCGCCGTTGGGACCAATGATAGCCAGTATCTCCCCCTCACAAATATCGAGGCTGACATCTATGAGCGCCCTTACCCCACCGAAGGAAAGGGAGATATGCTCCATCCTCAGCTTTACCTTCTTCTCCGTGTCCAACAAAGGCTGTGTAGACCGTAGTTCCGCTGTGTCCAATCTTCCTGCTCCGCACAATTACTTGCACAAAGTCCTCATATTATAGTCGTGTTCAGTATCACAGTTCAAATTGCTTTTTCCTATAACTTCACATACAATTATGTCCAGCACTGGCAATCGTTTTACGGTTCAGAAAAATGAGCAGGTTTATTGATACTCTCAGACAGACCCTCCGTGGCTCTGCCCCACCGATTGGTTTCAGGAAGACCATGGAGGCAGAGAGTACCCCCCTGGCTATAGCGATCAACCTTACCGCCTTAAGCCAAAAGGAGGCGAAGCAACTCAATGGTAAAGATATCGAGGCTGGCGTACTGGGCACACAGGGACTGGACACCGCTGCCTTCGAGCAGTGGAAAAACCAGTTCCCTAGCACCCCGCTGGGACTGCTGATAGAAGGTGACAACAACGTTGACGTGGGCGTCTTTACGGAACTTGGCTGTGACTTCTTCATCTGCAGTCTGAAGACGCCCTTTGAGCTCATCAACCGGGAAAAGGTCGGCAAAATAGTCCTCGCCGAGCCCTCCATGGAATCTGGCTTCGCCCGGAGCCTTAATGACCTCCCAGTAGATGCGGTGCTTGTTAACACGTTAGAACCCCTCCTCACCCTAGAGCAAGTCCTCGTCTGCTACCGCTTCGCCGCCCTCATCAGCAAGCCGCTGCTGGTAACAATCAGGGCACCACTGACCCCAGAGACACTGGAAAGTCTCTACCAAGCTGGCGTAAACGGCATTTTCCTTGACAGCGGCTTCCCACCGGCAGCAATCTCCGACCTCAAGAAAGCAGTGGGAAACCTGCCCAGAACACCGCGGAAGAGACCTTCTGCTGTCCCCCTACTCCCCAAGCTGACATCCGGGACCGAGCCAGAGGAGGAAGAAGAAGAGGACTAACCCCTATATATGACTGAGAGCTTTGGCTTGTTTTTGCTTTCCGCAGCCGGTATCTCGCTTTCCGGCGTCATGCTGCCCGGTCCCCTCACTGCAGCAACTATAACGAAGGGCTACCGCAATGGCAACGCTGGCATTTCCATCGCCCTGGGACACGCCGTGGTGGAAATCCCCCTGATGGCTGCCATCTACCTAGGTTTTGCCCGCTTCTTTATCTACCCGCAGGTAAAAACAGCCATCGGTCTGGTAGGTGGCTTAATGCTGATATTCATGGGACTGATGGTGGTCCGCAACCTGAGAAGGTCACAGAACAGCTCCATTGACCTGCCCTATAACTCGCTGGTAACCGGGATAGTGATGACCGGCGCCAACCCATACTTTTTTGTCTGGTGGGCGACCATCGGCATCGCCCTCATAGCCACCGCCGCTGGCTTCGGCATCATCGGACTTCTGATATTTGCTGTAGTGCACTGGTCATGTGACCTTGTCTGGTCACAGTTCATTTCAATGAGCGTATTCAGGACCAGGCATCTATGGACACGGAAGGTGGAGATAATAGTCTTCAGTACCTGTGCTTCTGTACTGGTGGGCTTCGGTATCTGGTTCTGTATCTCTGTCCTTACCTGAAGTCTCAATTAGCCACCACAGAGCCCCTGCATCGACTGGAAGTACTTGCCCTCGGTCTTGATCGCCGGCGCCACCACCATCTTCACCTTATGCATGTCTTTGATGGTGAGTGCGCCACAGACGCCCATGCAGGTGCGGATAGCACCAACAAAGTTCTCCGTACCATCAGTCACCGAGGTGGGACCAAATAGCAGCCGCTTTAAAGGACCGCGGACACCAGCCCTTATCCGCGTTCCCCTGGGCAGCGTGGGGTGCGAATGTGACATACCCCAGTGATAGCCCTTGCCCGGAGCCTCCTCTGCCTGCGCCATCACCGACCCCAGCATCACCGCATCCGCACCAGAGGCGAAAGCCTTGCACACATCAGCCCCGGTGCGCATGCCGCCATCAGTTATAACCACTACATATTTTCCTGTCTCCTTAAAATATGTCTCCCTGGCGGCAGCACAGTCCATGGTGGCTGTCACCTGCGGTACACCCACACCCAGCACCTCCCTAGTGGTACAGGCAGCCCCAGGACCGACCCCCACCAGTATCCCGTCTATGCCGGTGCGCATCAGCTCCAGCGCCGCGCTATAGGTCACGCAGTTGCCTACTATCACTGGTATCTTCACCATCTCGCACAGCTCGGAAAAGATGAGCCCGCGGTAGCTCTTGGAGATATGCCGGGCGGTGGTTACCGTGGACTGGACAACGAGAATATCAGCCCCAGCTTCCTTGGCAATAGGTGCCAGCCGCTTAGTATTAGCGGGAATGACTGAGACAGCACACACCGCTCCTGCCCTCTTTATCGCCTGGACCCGCTCGCCGATAAGGTTCTCCTTTATCGGCTCAGCATATATCCTCTGCAATAAAGAAGTCACCTCTTGGTCAGAAGCCTGCACGATCTGCGCCAGCACCTCTTCAGGTCTCTCGTACCGTGTCTGCACCCCATCAAGATTGAGGACAGCCAGCCCACCGAGGTGGTGCATCAGGATGGCAAAATTGGTGTCCACGATGGCGTCCATGGCTGCCGCCAATATAGGGATAGAGAAAGTGAACTTGCCAATGGTGAAGTCGATGTTCGTCTGGTCGGGGTTTATGGTCACATCGCCAGGGACAATGGCGACCTCGTCAAAACCATAAGCTCTTTCCATCTCTCTGAATTTGGGTACAGCCACAGGACACCTCCCCCGATTATTAGTCGAGACTATAACAAAGGTCAGCCACTAAAGTCAAGACAGCACCGGCAACCCCCTTTTTGAATTTGCTTTTTCTTCAAACTCCACGTATAATTCATTGCGCTTTTGTCGCATCCTAGCCACGCTCTATATCGAGGTCAGAAATGGGCAAACTCCTCTGGGGACCTTCTGAAGAACGGAAGCGCCAGGCAAACATCACCAGATATATCCAGTTTGTAAACAGGCAGTACGGCAAGGACTTCCACACCTACTGGGAACTCTATGACTGGTCAGTGGGCGAAATACCGGAATTCTGGGCTTCGGTGTGGGACTTCGTAGATATAAAGGCATCCCAAAAATACCAGACCGTGGTTGACGACGTCCGCAAGATGCCTGGAGCCAGGTGGTTTATCGGGGCAAGGCTGAACTTTGCCGAAAACCTGTTGAGGTACAGGGACGAACACACCGCCTTCATATTCAAGGGAGAGACGCAGGTATCAAGGCGGATGAGCTATGCCCAGCTTTACGATGCCGTGGCACGTCTGGCAGCATCCCTACGCAATATCGGCGTGCGCCCCGGCGACAGGGCCGCTGCCTACATGCCCAACATGATAGAGACCGCGGTGGCTATGCTCGCCAGCACCAGCATCGGCGCTACCTGGTCATCCTGCGCTACAGACATAGGTCCCCAGGCTGCCATAGACCGCCTGGGGCAGGTCGAGCCCAAAGTCCTGTTCACCGTTGACGGCTATCATTACAAAGGCAAACGCTTCAGCACCATAGACAACGCCGCTGAGATCGTCAAGTCTATACCTTCCATCGAGAAAGTCATCGTAGCCCAGTACGGGGAACACAAGCCCGACATCACCCCCATCCCTAACTCGGTGCACTGGGCAGAGTTCTTGGTCCAGGGTAAAACGCCAGAACTCAGGTTCGAACAGCTACCACCAGACCACCCCGTCTACATCATGTTCTCCTCAGGCACCACCGGCAAGCCCAAATGCCTGGTTCAGGGGGCTGCTGGCATCCTCGTCAACCATCTCAAAGAGCTGATAATCCATACCGACCTGAAACGAGAGGACATTCACCTATTCATCACCACCTGTAGCTGGATGATGTGGAACTGGATGTTGAGTTCACTGGCTACGGGAAACACCCTCATCCTCTACGACGGCAACCCCAACCACCCTGACCCTGGCGCCATGTGGAAGATTATTCAGGACGAAAGGGTGACTATGTTCGGCTGCAGCGCCAGCTATATCAACTACCTCAGGAACGAGGGGTTCAAGCCCGGCAAAGAATATGACCTCTCCTCGCTGAAGGAAATCTGGCAGACAGGTTCGGCTCTGTCTGCTGAGGGGTTTGAGTACGTCTATAGAGAGATAAAACAGGACCTTCACTTCAACTCAAGTTCGGGTGGCACAGACATAAACGGCTGCTTCTTCACCGGCAGCCCAATTCAGCCAGTATACGCTGGCGAACTCCAGGGCCCCGCCCTGGGGATGAAGGTGAAGGCATACGATGAAAAGGGGAATCCGGTATTCGATAAGATGGGCGAGCTTGTCTGCGAAGCTGCAGCCCCACCTATGCCGCTTTACTTCTGGAACGACCCTGATGGCAAAAAATACCGGGAGGCTTACTTCGAGGTCTACCCCGGCGTGTGGCGGCATGGCGATTACATCCTCGTCCACAGCGATACCGGCGGCGTCACCTTCTATGGTCGCTCCGACTCAGTACTGAAGCCATCAGGTGTGCGCATCGGCACCGCGGAAATATACAACATCGTCGAGGCGCTCCCTGGGATAGCCGATAGCCTAGCAATAGGGCAGAGCTGGAAGGATGACCAGCGCATCATCCTCTTCGTGAAGATGACCGAGGGACATCATCTCACATCGGAGCTGGAGAACAGGATCAAACAGCGCCTCCGCGAACTGGCGTCCCCCAGACATGTGCCCGCCAAGATCATCGAAGTGCCCGATATCCCTTATACACTCAACATGAAGAAGGTGGAGAGCGCAGTGACCAACATACTCCACGGCAGACCGGTGCTGAACAGGGATGCACTGGCTAACCCGGAGTCACTCGACTTCTACCAAAAAGTCAGAGAACAACTGGCTAGAGACTAGTCGCTCCGTCGCCACAGCAGACGAGGGGAAGACCGTCAGCCCGTAATCCACGACCCCCGTTGCCGACCTCCCTAGAGAATAATGCTGGTTCACAGTGCCCAAGTCAGGACTCCCCTGACTTTCCTCCCCCGCGTGGGGAGAGATGGCGCATTCAGCAAGCAGTTAGCCGTCGTGGCTGACTTCCCTCCCCCGCGTGGGGAGAGAGTTAGACCGAGGGGGACAGTTTGAGCTAATTTCTGATGCTGGGCTATAATAGACCTCAAAAGTGCCGTCTCTTTACATCGTTGCTACACCGATTGGTAACCTGGAAGATATCTCTTTGCGTGCCTTGCGAGTATTGAAGGAGGTAGGCTTGATAGCTGCCGAAGACACGCGCACCACGCGTCACCTGCTCAAGACCTACAATATAAGCACGCCCCTGACCAGCTACCATGAACACAACAAGAGGTCGAGGCTACCCTACCTTCTAGAATGCCTCAAGGAGAAGGACGTAGCCTTGGTCTCAGAGGCGGGCATGCCAGGTCTCAGCGACCCCGGCTACGAACTCATCACTGCCGCAATCGAACGCAGCATACCGGTGGTGCCCGTACCCGGTCCCTCAGCCCTGACCACTGCTCTGGCAGTCTCGGGGCTGTCTACTAACCGCTTTCTCTACCTCGGCTTCCTGCCGGCAAGGCGCAGGGAAAGACAGCGCCTCCTCCGTTCTGTGGCAGATGAGCCCTATACAATCGTTGCCTTCGAAGCGCCCCATCGGCTCATTTCCTGTCTAAAAGACCTTGAGGAGGCCTTCGGCAACAGACGACTGGCTGTCTGTCGCGAGCTCACCAAACTCCACGAGGAGGTGTTTCGTGGCAGCATAAGCGAGGCAATCGAGCACTTCACCCAGCCCAAGGGCGAGTTCACACTGGTCATCGCCGGCAGGGAGCCGGCGCAGCCAGAACCAGATGCACGGGTGGAAAAGGAGCTAAAGGCCCTACACCAGCAGGGCGTAAGCGCCAGAGAGGCAATATCCAGAATGTCGCGAGCAACCGGAATACGCAGGAAAAAGCTCTACCAGCTTTGGCTAAAAATTGTCGGAGGAGCTGAACGATGATACGTGGCTGTCTCGTTACCGGCGAACTCGAGTGCGATGGGTGCCAGCGCACCATGGAACACGGTGAGCAGTACCTTGTGATCGAGGATGATAGGAAAAAGACGCGCCTCTGCGTCCAGTGTGCCCTGAAAAAGGGCTACGCAAAATATGTTAAGGAGAAGGGCGAAAAATTTCTCACCTTTTTCCAGTAACTACATACTTCGTGGTACAATGTGCAGTAATCTATCGCCGAGCTGAGGGGCACTGATTGGCAGAACACATTTTTATCGGCGTCGCCTGGCCCTATGCAAACGGTTCTTTACATCTGGGGCACATCGCTGGCGCCTACCTGCCAGCAGACATTTTTGCCCGCTACCACCGCCTTAAAGGCAACCGCGTCCTCATGGTCTCCGGGAGCGACCAGCATGGCACGCCGATCACCCTCCGTGCCGAGCAGGAGGGGAAAACACCCCAAGAGATAGTTTCCCACTACCACAACGAGTTCCTTGACTGCTGGAACAAGCTAGGCATATCTTGGGACCTGTTCACCACCACCGGAACGGAGAACCACACCCGAGTCGTCCACGACATCTTCCTCAAATTGCTGGACAAGGGGTACATATATAAGTCCACCATGCCCCAGGCATATTGTCCAAGCTGCCGTCGTTTCCTCCCTGACCGCTATGTTGAGGGGACCTGCCCCTACTGCAGGTCACCACAGGCACGCGGCGACCAGTGTGATGAATGCGGTCGGACGATGAACCCTGCCGACCTCCTTGACATGCGCTGCCGCCTCTGCTCTACCACTCCTCGCTGGGAGGTCTCGGAGCACTTCTTCTTTCGCCTCAGCGCCTTCGAGGACAGGCTCAAGCTGTGGGTGCAGACACAGGCCCACTGGCGGCAGAATGTGCTCAATTTTACCCTGGGCATGCTCGAGGGTGGCTTGAAAGACCGCGCCATCACCCGCGATATAGACTGGGGAGTGACCGTGCCCCAGCCCGGCTTTGAACTCAAGCGCATCTATGTCTGGTTCGAGGCGGTGATCGGCTATCTTTCCGCCAGCAAGGAATGGGCACAAAAGCACGGAGACCCCACCGCCTGGGAAAATTTCTGGAAGGGCGGTGCCAGGGGCTACTACTTCATCGGCAAGGACAATATCCCCTTCCACACCCTCATCTGGCCAGCCATGCTCATGGGCTACGATGACCTCAACCTCCCCTACGATGTGCCCGCCAATGAATTCCTCACCATCGAGGGGAAAAAACTGTCCACCAGCCGCAACTGGGCAGTATGGGTGCCCGATTACCTTCAGCGCTATGACCCAGACCCCCTTCGCTATCTCCTCTCGGTGAACATGCCCGAGAACGGAGATACCGACTTCTCCTGGCGGGAGTTCCTCCGCCGCAATAACGATGAGCTTGTAGCCACCTACGGCAACCTGGCACACAGGGTGCTCACCTTCACCCAGCGGTACTTCTCCAGTGCAGTGCCCGACCCCGGCGAGCTCGATGGTCAAAGCCAGGAGTTGGTATCCCGGGCACGGATGACATTAGAAGAGATGGACAGGCTGCTTGCCCGCTGCCACTTCAAAGAGGCGATTAAGACAGCCATGTCCCTGGCACAGGAGGTCAACCGCTACCTGGACGACAAGTCGCCCTGGAAGCAGGTGAAAGAGTCCAAACAGGAGTCCGCCACAGCCATATACACAGCACTGACAGCGCTGTCTGCACTTAAGACCGCCCTTTATCCTTTCCTTCCCTTCAGTTCATCCAGACTCCACCGGTTCCTTGGCTTTGCAGGTAACATCGAAGCTACTGGCTGGAGACTGCAAATGCCACAGCCGGGGAAAGAACTGCCACCCCCAGAACCGCTTTTCCGTAAGCTCGACGAGTCCATCATCGAGGAGGAGAGCAAACGCCTGGGCACAGCGGAGCCAAAATGGGCCTGACGGATATCTACAAGCCCATCCAGAAAGACCTGCACAGGGTCGAGCAGGGATTGAAAAAGATAGCCAACACCGCCTCCCCGTTGCTCTCAGAACTGCTGGACTACACCCTCCAGAACGGTGGCAAGCGGATACGCCCGGCACTGACTCTGCTTGCTGGCAAATTCGGGCAATACGATGCCCCGCGCCTGGTGCTCATGGCTACCGCTATCGAGCTGCTCCATACCGCAACCCTCGTCCACGATGACATCGTGGACAAATCAGCGGTGCGCCGTGGCAAACCCACCGTCAGCCGAACCTGGGGGGAGAACAGAGCTCTGCTCCTGGGCGACTACCTCTTCGCCCGTGCCGGCAGGCTGACTGCCAGCACCGGCAACCTCAAGGTGGTGGAACTGTTCTCCGAGACGCTGATGACCATCTCCGCCGGCGAACTGAAACAGACCAGTGTTGTCTTCGACCTCCAGAAAGCCCGCGAGGAATACTTCGACTGGATCAGCTCCAAGACAGCCTGCCTCTTCGCTACCGCTACTGAATCGGGAGCCATCCTGGCAAACACGCCCGAAAGCACCATCGGTGCCCTGCGGGAGTACGGGGTAAACTTTGGCATCGCTTTCCAGATAATAGATGATGTGCTCGACTTCGTGGGCGAAGAGGCAGAACTGGGCAAACCAGTGGGCTCCGACCTCAGCGAAGGTATCGCCACCCTACCCACCATCCTCTTCATGGAGTCACACCCGGAGAACGATGTGGTGGCAAGTATCGTGGCGAAAAGGGGAACCGAGTCTACCGCTGCAGCACTGGAGATGGTGCGCAGCTCCACAGCCATCGAGCATTGCCTCGAGATTGCCTCAGACTTTGCCACCAAGGCATGCCAGGCTATACAACACCTCCCCGACATTCCAGCAAAACAGTCACTTGTGGACCTAGCACGCTATATCATTACAAGGCGCAAATAAAAAATCTAGAAACAAGGGGTAAGCAAGCTAACAGCTTCGAAGGTGGGACTATGGTCCCGGTGCCGGCACCGTTTCCTTCTCCCTCTCGGAGGGCAACGGTTTCCCAAGCAAAGCTTCAAACTCAGTTTCCTCCAGCGTCTCCTTGGCAAGGAGCTGCTCCGCCACCAGCCTCAGTCTGTCCCTGTTACCAGCCAATATCTTTTTGGCGGTCTCGTAAGCCTCTGTTATCAAGCTATGCACTTCTTCATCTATCAGCTCCGCCACCTTTTCGCTGTAGTTCCGTTGCTCGTGTATCTCCCGCCCCAGAAAAACGAGCTCCTCGCGCTTGCCAAAGGTGCGCGGTCCCAGCTTCGGGCTCATACCATACTCGGTGACCATCTTCCGTGCCAGACTGGTAGCTTGTTCGAGGTCGTTCTGAGCGCCAGTGGAAAGCTCTCCAAACACGATCTCCTCAGCCGCACGCCCGGCTAAAGTCACCACCAGCCTGTCCTTGAACTGAGAGTAAGTCCACAGGTGTCGGTCTTCAGTAGGCAAGAAACGCGTCCAGCCACCCATCATACCCCTCGCCACAATGGATATCTTGTGCACCGGGTCAGCATTAGGTAGCATCTTTGCCGCCAGTGCATGCCCGGTCTCGTGGTAAGCGATTATCTCTCGCTCCTTGGGGCTTATTATCCGCCCCTTCTTCTCGGGACCAGCGATGACACGGTCTATAGCATCTTCCAATTCCTTCAGACCTATTTCCTTCAGGTCACGCCGTGCCGCCAGAATAGCCGCTTCGTTGATTAAGTTGGCGAGGTCAGCACCGCTGAAGCCAGGAGTCTGCTTCGCGATTATATCCAAGTCGGCGTCCTTCGCCAGCGGCTTGCCTTTGGCATGGACCCTAAGAATAGCCCTCCTACCATTGAGGTCTGGCTGGTCGATCACCACATGCCGGTCAAAACGCCCTGGTCGCAACAGCGCCGGGTCAAGGATATCAGGACGGTTGGTCGCTGCCAGCACGATAACATTGGTGCTGCTGTCAAACCCGTCCATCTCCACCAGTATCTGGTTCAGCGTCTGCTCGCGCTCATCATGCCCACCACCAAGACCCGCGCCACGGTGCCTGCCCACCGCATCGATCTCATCTATGAACACGATGCACGGCGCATTCCGCTTTGCTTGGTCAAAAAGGTCCCTCACCCTCGAGGCACCCACGCCAACGAACATCTCCACGAACTCGCTGCCACTTATAGAGAAGAAGGGCACTCCCGCCTCTCCGGCAACAGCCTTGGCTATCAGCGTCTTACCACAGCCCGGCGGTCCTACCAGTAGTATACCTCTAGGGATGCGGGCACCCAGAGCCAAAAACCTCTGTGGCGCCTTGAGGAACTCCACCACCTCCTGTAGTTCCGCCTTGGCTTCGTCCACTCCGGCGACATCAGCAAACGTCACCGAAGGCTTATTCCCTGAAGCCAGCCTGGCGCGGCTCCGAGCGAAATTGAACGCCTGTGCATTGGCACCACGCGCCGAGCGGAACAGGAAGAACAACAAGGCACCAAAAAGGAGCAGCGGGATAAAGCTCGCCAACAAACCACCCCAGTCGAAGCCTCCAGACTTAACCGAAAGCTTCACACCACCCTCGCCCAGGGGCACCCCCTCTTCCTTCAAGGTGTCCATAAGCTCCTTGCTGCTGCCCACAAAAGCCACCTTCAACTTCTTCTGCCCCTCCTTCAGTCCTATCAGCGTGCTGCCCTCTTGCTGGATGGTATCTATCTGCCCCGACTTCGCCTCCTCCACGAAAGTGTAGAAGTCCACATCCTTGGGTTTCTGGGTAGTGGGCAGGAAGCTGAAAGCCAGCGCCAGCACGGCTATCAGCACCAGCAAATAGAACAGACCACCTTGCCACCACTTGGATTTCATTTCCATTCCCTACGCACCAATTATATCAAAATCTGTTGAATAAGGGAAAAAGATGACATAAACTTCAGTATGGCACCGGGACGTGCCTTGTCTATCGCTGGCACATTGACCTGTAGGTCTCCTGCAGCAGCAGCGCGTCCTCCTCAAGGTTAGGACTCTCGCTGATCACCAGCCCCTTGACACCGAAGTCGCACAGCGCTCTGATGAAATCAGTATAGTTGAAGTCCGAGTTCCTCAAGTTCAGGTGCCTGCTCTCCCCGCTCCTGGTATAGGCGATGCCTGAGACATGGATGTGCATGTCCTCCAGTGCTCTCTTGCCCAGCGTGGTTTCCACCTGCCTCAGGATGGAAGCGAAGCCCTCGTACGAGTTGTATTCCCCGGTACGGGCATGCCAGTGGGCGAAGTCTACACATGGCGCCACCCCTTCTACTTCCGCACTCAGCCTCAGCACCTCTTCCAACGTACCAAACTGGCTCCCCTTCCCGGTGACCTCTGGCCTCACCCACACTCTGTTGCCTTCTGCCCTGAGCTGCCTCACTATCCACTGCAACTGGCTCTTCACCTGCTGGTACACCATTTCCGGCGGCGTATCTAGGTAAAATGCAGCATGGAACACAATGCTCCTAGCGCCGCACAGATGTGCTATGCGCGCCGTCTGCAGTATCCTCTCTTGGCTGGCTTTCACCTTGTCCGGCTCGGCAGCATTCAGGTTTATAAAGTAGGGACCGTGGGCGCTCAGCGCCACGCCCAGCCTTTTCGCCGTCTCACCTACCGCCAGCGCTGTCTCTCTACCCATCTTCACCCCCTGCACAAACTCCAACTCCATACACCCCAGCCCCAGCTCCGCCACCCGCTCCACGCCAGCCTCCGTAGACCTCGCCTTGGCACTCAGCGGCACCCCAGCGGGACCGAAAAGCAGCTCTCCCATCTTCGTCACTCCAGCGTTACTTACGCAAAAATTATACTTTCAAACGGCGCAAAATACTACGCCACCTCATCCCAAAATAATACTCTCCCTACTAAGATTGTGGAAAACACACGACCTAATCACACCCTCTCCATATAAGCCATATAAGCAAGAGGGACCTATTCACTCCCTTTCCCTTATAGGGAGAGGGACAGGGTGGGGATGTTATAATTAGTACCAGGATGCCACACACGGTCACGGCGAAAATCGCCGTCATCATTCAGCCCAATGCCAGCCAGAACAGACTGGTATCTTTCCAGAACGGCGTATGGCGCCTCAAAATCGCCGCCCCACCCGTCGAAGGTAAAGCAAACAGAGAACTCATCGCCTTTCTAAGTGGCCTCCTCCGCATAAGCAAGAGCCAGCTAACCATCGAAAAGGGCTTCACCAGCAGTCACAAACTGGTAACCATAAGTGGACTGAGTCAACGGCAAGTAGATAGCTTGCTCCAGAAAACTCTCGGCTAGGTAGAAGCTAGGTGGAAAAGGGCACCACCCAAAAACACCAGAAGGTGGTGCGGCGCACTATGGCAGGTGAATAAGAGCCTCCCCACGTAACCTGTCAACCTCGCGTTTTTCATTTGGCTCGGACCTTTCTTAGCCATACGGCACAACTCCATCATTGCTCTATTTATATAAGACAGTCTTATAAGGCTACGGGCAAATTGTGTCCACACGCCGTCGTTTGACACGGGACTGCTTGACTTCTTAAAATACCGTTTGTTGTGAGTACATCAGATATTACTGGAAAGACGGTTGCGCAAAGGTTACCAGCGTTGCTAGCAGCCCTGCTCCTCTTTTCATCCTTGCTTTTTGCCTGCATGAAAGAAGTATCTCAAGCGGAAGCCCCGGCACCACCAGCCACCCTGGAGCTTGCCAGTACCGCCTTCCCGGACGGAGGCAATATACCTGTAAAATACACTTGTGACGGCGAAAACGTCTCGCCACCGCTCGCCTGGGGAGGACCACCGGCGGGGACAAAATCGTTCGCCCTTATCTGCGATGACCCTGATGCCCCTATAGGTGTGTTTACCCACTGGGTCATCTTCAATATCCCACCCACCGCGAGGCAACTTGAGGAAGGCGTCCCAGCACAGGAAAGACTGGCAAACGGCACCTTGCAGGGCAAAAGCGGCTTCGGTAAACTCGGCTACGGCGGCCCCTGCCCACCCAGGGGCTCACCCCACCACTACCGCTTCACCATCTACGCACTGGACACAGTGCTCGACCTTAAGCCCGGTGCCTCCAAGAATGACCTTTTGGAGGCGATGAAAGGGCATATCCTCGCCCAGGGACAGCTTATCGGCATCTATCAGCGTTAGTCTACTTTTTTCATGCAAGTCTACCTTAATACACTTAAATACAAATGAGAGTTAAAGCAACTGCCATAATTCTGATATTCTTCGCAGTGTCTGCCCTGACAGTGCCAGCACTGGATACCCAGCCGGCTACCGCTCAGTCAGCCTGCGACTGGATTGAATATGCCAATAACCCCATATTCGGGCAGCACCTCGGCGGCGCCAAGGCTTATTATGTCAAGGTGCTCTACGACTCAGACCAGTTCTCCGGGCATGGCGATAGCGCCTACTACAAGATGTGGTTCGGCTCGAGCAGTGGCACCGGCTACGCCTACTCCGACGACGGTATAGTCTGGACGGAAGGAGCAAACCCTGTATCCGGCCTGGCAAATGGCGCCAACCACCCGCTGGTGAAGTATGACCCCAACGGCTTCGGCCACGGTGTCTACTACAAAATATGGTACTGGGACCCAAACGTAAGCATCTACACCATCCATACTCTGAGATACGCTGAGTCCGCCGACGGGGTACACTGGACGCACGACCAGCCGCTCACCCAGGACGCCACCTTCCCGCTGGTCACCGGTGGTCCCGTGGGCTGGAACCGGGGCTCCTATGGTCCCGGCGACCTTGTCTATAACCCCAGCGGTTCAAATACTCTGGATGACAGCAATATCTGGAACAACAAGTATGTCATGTACTACATGGGCACCAATGGTAGTAACGAGTACATCGGTCTAGCTTACTCCACCGATGGCAAGCACTGGAAAAGGTGGGGAAATAGCCCCATACTCACCCCATGCGACGAAGGCGGCTGCGGCAGTGGTCCAGTACCGTCCTGCTGGGACTATTGCTCGGTGGGCTACTCTAGAGTGATAAAAATAGGCAGTCTCTGGCACATGTGGTACGGCGGTGGTCCTAACACCAACCACGGCATCGGCTATGCCACCTCCACCGACGGCGTAAATTGGACAAAGCATCCGGACAGTCCAATTTTTCACAAAAACGACGGCGTAGCCTGGAGGAACGACCGGACTTATACCCCTTGGGTACTGTATGACCCGGATAACTTCAGCGGACATGGCAACTCCTGCCCCTTTAAGATGTGGTTCAGCGGGAAAGACAGTTCTGGGAAATATTCCATCGGCTATGCCAGCGCCACTCCAGTGGATGCCGGACCAGACCAGAGGGTCTGTCAGGGCAGCAGCCCTATACCGCTGGCCGGAGCCCTGCCTCCCGGTGGCACCTGGAGCGGTGTAGGAGTCTCCAATTCTACCTTCGACCCCACTGGGCTCGACCCCGGCGACTACACAGTCACCTACACCTACACCAACGCCAAAGGCTGCACCAGCAGCGATAACAAGACTGTGACCATAGACGCCAAGCCCACAGTTACCGCCTTCAGCAACTCGCCGGTCTGCATCGGTGACACCATCCAGCTCGTGGGGGTCTCGGACAATGCTACCTCCTTCTATTGGACTGGTCCCAACGGCTTTGCCAGCAGCCAACAGTTGCCGTTGATTCCCAATGCCACAGAGGCAATGTCCGGCGATTACACGCTCGCCGTCACCAGCCCCTACGGTTGCACCAACTCCACCACGGTGACCGTAAGCGTGGTGCCCTGCGCCGGTGACTTTGGTCTCGGCGACGCCAGCGCAATACCCCCCGAAACCACCTGCCCACTATCGATGTCAGTCAATACCGAAGGTCGCGTGGCTACAGTCAGCCTCACCACAAAGGGGACGCTCTGCGGTGGCTGCACAGCGAGAGACCTGGCAGGGAGATACAGCTTGGAAATTGAGGACGGCACCACACTGCTGCTTGCCGATAGGACTGTGCCAAAGCTGATAACAATCAAGACTGCAAAGGCACCGCTGCCGCCAACACCACCAAACACCGTCCCGGTGGGGCAAGCCTACGAGTTCAATGCCTATTCCACTGCCTATGAGAGTACACCATCGCCCCTCACTGTTTCGCCACCAGCTAGGCTGCTCCTCACCTACGCCCCCAATGACCTGCCGCAAAAGGTGACCGAGGTGTTCATCGCCACATACAGCCCACGCGAGGGTTGGACACCGCTATCCCCGGTGCCGGGTGCTGTTGCCGCTGTGGGCGAAGCTCGCGGTCTGGTGGGCCACTTCTCGCTCTTCGCCGTACTTGCCAGGGTTCCCGAGCTAGCACCGGCTAAATTCACCCTCAGCAACCTCACCATCAGCCCGCAGGCGGTCCAGCCCGGGCAACAACTGAAAGTCAGTATCGATGTAGCCAACGTCGGCGAAAAGAGCGACGATTACACCGTGGAACTCCTTGTCGACGGCAGGACAAGAGCAACAAAAGGGTTGACCCTCTCCGGCGGGGAAACGCGGACTGTAGAATTTATTGTTGTAGAAAACACACCGGGAGACCACCGGATAGAGGTGGCAGGAATAAGCGCCGAGTTCAAGGTCACAAAGCAGAACAGGGTGCCCGCAGTCTACCTATGGCTGATAGCTGCAGTGATAGTGGCCATAGCTCTGGTGACAACCAAACTGCTGCTCAGCAGATGAGCTAGAGGATGACCTCCTTCCTTCGCAGCTCCTCAATCTCCGTCTGACTCAAGCCCAGGAGTTCTCTGAGCACATAGTCATTGTGCTCACCAAGTATCGGTGCCGGCCTGAAAACAGGCTGACAATCGCTCATCTTCCAGGGCACGCCTACAAGCTCCAGCTTGCCCATCACCGGGGCATCTATGGTCACAAAGGCACCGCGGGCACGGAGGTGAGGGTCAGCATAAAGGTCACGGTAGTCTTGACACATCGCTACCCTGAGTCCTGCTTGACGCAACTCGTCCTCCAGCCGCTCCAGGCTGCGCCATCTTGTCCAGTCCTCAATAATCCTGTCCAGTTCAGCCTCGTTCTTCTTACGCGCCTCCATGGTGGCAAAGCGCGGGTCGCTGGCTAGCTCCGGCTTGCCCATCGCCCTGGCTAAGATAGCAAATTCCTCATCAGAATGTACCTCGATGGCTATCCAGCGGTCTACACCCCAGCAACGGTAGAGATTGTGCGGAGCATATTTTGGATGGGCATTCCCCATCCGCTCCGGTATCACACCGTTCATCTGATACCCCAGAACAGCCTCGCCGATAAGCGATGTCACCCCTTCACACTGGGAAAAATCGATGAACTGTCCCTCGCCTGTCTGTTGCCGGTGGTATATCGCCGCCATGATGATAAAAGCCGTGGTAGTAGCGTTCATGATGTCGGTATCATTCGGTCCCGGAGAGGGACCATCATCAGGATAGCCAGTGAGATATGACTGTCCGCCAATTGACTGATGGATGGTAGCAAAACCTTCGTACCGGCTGTATGGTCCCTTCTGCCCGTGGCTCGATGATGACAGCACTATTATATCTGGGCGTAGTTTACGCAAGTCCTCGTAGCCCAGTCCCAGCGCCGCCATGGCACCGGGGCGCATATTGTCCATCACCACATCGCTCATTGCCGCCAGGCGCCTCGCCAGTTCCCTGCCCTCGGGCATCGCCATGTCAAGTGTCACGCTCTTCTTGCTCATGTTGAGGGCATGAAAACCGGTGCTGGGGATGGCCGTCACTTCAATCGCTGTGGGGTCGTCCCGCACCCTCCACCCCGTGACCCCCCTGCGGATCATGTCCGGTCGCTTATGTCCCTCTATTTTGATCACCTCCGCCCCAAATGTTGCCAGAACCATGGCGGCATAGGGTCCTGCCCAGACCCAAGTGAAATCAGCAACCCTTATTCCCTCAAGCGGAAGCATGTCTACCTCCTCTCGTCCGTTACTGGCTTTATTGCACCAAGCTGCTGCAAGTGGCGGTATTCCTCCTCAGAATAGTTGAGCACAGAACAGAGCACCTCCCTATTGTGTTGCCCCAGGAGCGGTGCCGGGCTGCTCACCCGCGGCGGTGTCGCTGACATCTGATAGGGCCAGCCCGGATACTTGTACTTGCCTGCCTTGGGGTGCTCCACCTCGACGAAATAGCCTCTAGCAGCATACTGTGGGCTCTCTAGTACGTCCTTCACGGTGTTGATCGGTCCCATAGGGATGCCTTTTCCGGCACCCTGGTGATAGAGGTCCTGCTTCCTCTGCTGCAGGACCCAGCCCTGGATCTGAGGTGCGATCTCAAACATATGCTGACCGCGATAAAACATCGAGTCCCACTCAGGTCCGCTCGCCCACTCCGGGTTCCCCATCAACTCCACGAACGCCTTCCACTGATGGTTCTCAACAGGCGCGATTAAAATATAGCCGTCACTGGTCTTCATGCGCCCCATCGCTGGAGGCACCGCTGGTACCCGGTTCCAAGGCACACCGTGATAACGAGCGCCGGCTATTCCTCTTACATGGGCAAGGACCACCTCCTGGAGCGAGATATCGATGAGCTGCCCCTTCCCTGACTTCTGCCTTCCGAGCAAAGCCGCCATAGTAGCCACCGCAGCCGCCAGCCCACCATAATAGCCCACAGCATATCCACCCATTTTGACCGGCGGACGAGTTATATCTTCAGCACGGGTCGGCAGAAGATAGCCTATGCCGCCGGAATGGATAAGGGTCAGCTCATCACCCTCTTCGTTCGCCCTGGGACCAGTGCGCCCGTATGGTGTAATCGAGGTATATACCAGCCCTGGGTTCAGAGAGGAGACCTCCTTCCAAGAGAGTCCCAGGTTCTCCAGATATCTAGGGGGATGGTTGTCTATGAGCACGTCTGCCCACTTGATGAGCCGCCTCAACACCTCAAGACCCTCCGGCTTCTCCACGTCCAGCGCTACGCCACGCTTACTGGTATTGACATACAGAAACAGGGCGCTCTGCTCTTTGTCTGGTCCAGTTGCGGGGAAGGGTCCGCATTCGCGGGCGGGGTCACCACCCGGTGGCTCCACTTTAATAACATCGGCACCCAGGTCACCAAGCAGCTTACCACAATAAGGTCCCGAGACCATGGTGGCGAATTCAACCACCTTTACGCCGCTCAAGATGCTTTTCGACATAGCTGGTCACCCCCTGGTAGTTTCTCTTCCTTAAGGCGTGAACGAACAGGCACACCCACGGGGAAGCGCAAGTCTTCGGCTACTGTAAAGGTGAATTATAGAGGGCTTGCGTAGCTATGTCAAACCACCCGGCTATAGCAGCTGGCTATCCAGCCAAAAAAGTACTGCTAACACTAACGCCGCAAACAGGCGCGCCTCCATCACCACACCATCAGCGACTTGCCACAGTTACATATGGTATAATTGTCCCAGGTCACGTTGGAACGGCAAAACCTGAACTCAATAGAAGTCGCCAGAAAGGCTGTAGAGATAGCCTCAGATAAGCAGGCTAATAATATTGTTGTCCTAGATATCAGAGAGGTCAGTTCCTTCGCCGACTACTTTGTCATCTGTAGCGGCGATAGCGACCGTCAGCTTGACGCCATCTGGCAGGAGATCAACGAGAAACTTAAGCAGGAAGGGGTAGCACCTTACCGCATCGAAGGCACGGCTGATTCAGGCTGGATAGTCATCGACCTCGGCGATGTGGTGGTGCACATCTTCTCCAGGGCACTGCGCGATTACTATAAGCTGGACGAACTCTGGCACGGGGCAACCCCAGTGCTGAAAATTCAGTAAGCTTACACCTCAAAATAGATGCCCTCCCCAACCCACAAAATCCCCATGCCACTAGCTACTTTTCCCAGCCCACCAGCTCCTGTGGAGAAAAGAAAAGGCTTATCTCCCTTTCAGCACTTTCCGGTGAATCCGAGCCGTGGACCAGGTTCTCCTGTATATTCAGCCCAAAGTCCCCCCTTATGCTCCCCGGCGCAGCCTTGAGCGGGTCAGTAGCACCCATCGTCTGCCGAATAGCTTCAATTGCCCTCTCTCCCTCAAACACAGCGGCGATGATGGGACCAGAGGTGATATACTCGACAAGGCCATCGAAAAAAGCCTTGCCCCTGTGCACTGCGTAGTGCCTTTCAGCCAGAGCCCTGTCCATGCGCAGCATCTTCATAGCTACAATTTTCAGCCCCCGCTGCTCCAGACGGGAGATTATCACCCCCGCCAGACCCCTCCTCATAGCATCGGGCTTTACCAGCACCAAGCTCCGTTCCATTTCCAGTCTCCTTTCAGACAGACTCCATCCCTATATTTTACCTTACTTTGCGCTGGGTAATCGGCGGCGGACGCATGTACATCGGCTGCAGGGTCACCGGGTCGTCCGTTTTGCCCTCCTGCAACCTCTGCCAGCCCAGCACCGCCAAGTAGCCAGCACGCCTTAGCCGGGCAACAGGTTCTGCCACCAAAGCCCGGTCGCCAAGTTTCTCCTTTAGCAACTCCATGACTTGCGCCGTCAGCTCACCGCAGAACAGGGTACGTCCCTCTATCTGCGCGCACAGCGCCTCTGGTGTGACCAAGCGCTCTTCCCTGAGGCACCGCCACCTGTCAGCCTGTTGAAAGAAAGCCACCACCAGTTCCCCACGCCCGGCATTGTGGACTGCGCATATAGGCATTCCCGTGTGGGCAAAGGCATAAGCCTCCACCTCAAGGGTGCCCACAGCCACCAGCGGTATCCCTAGAGCAAAGGCGAAGCCCTTGGCAGTGCTCACGCCCACCCTGAGCCCATTGAAACTGCCAGGACCCCGCGCCACAAATACCGCCCTGAGTCCGTGTGGACTGGCCCTTAGTTTACGCAGCAAATACTCGATGCCCGGCACCAGCTCGGCAACATGGCTGTCGTCCAGTTTCCAGGTAAGTTCCGCCACCACCTCGCCGCCACAGGAAAGCGCGATACTACTGACACTGGTGGACGTGTCTATGGCAAGCTCGTACCTCTGCTCCTGACAGGTCCCCGGATCAGCCACGCCAGCCCTCCTTCTCCAGAGCGGCACCCAAAGCACTGACCAGACTGACATAACGCTCACCGCGGGGCTCCATGGCGATGCGACGTTCGTCCTCAGAGACATGTTCCATAGTGACCAGCAGGTGCACCTCGGGTAACAGTGCCATGCCTTTGTCTGCCCACTCGATGGCACACACCCCGCTGCCATAAATATAGTCGTCAAGACCTAGATCAGCGATTTCCTCAATGCGGTCAAGACGGTAAAAGTCCACATGGTAAAATGGTAGCCTGCCCTGGTGCTCCCTTATCAAGACAAAAGAGGGGCTGGAGACGTATTGCTGGACACCGAGCCCCCGCGCAATCCCCTGCGCCAGACATGTCTTACCGCTGCCCAGCTCACCGACCAGCAGGAAGACATCACCAGCACGAGCCAACTTTCCCAAATATTCCCCCAGCCGCTGGGTCTGCTCGGCACTGCGAGATACCAGCCTTAACATAGTCGTTTTTTGCTCATAGCTGCGATTTAAAATGCTCCCAGCCCCCATGCCCCCACGCCATTCTCCTACCGGAGGCGCTAACAAGCTCCACCTTCCCCGGCTCGCCACCACTGATTTCTCCGATCACGGTGACCGGGCAGTCCATAGCCGCCCTCACCTTTTCAATGACCTCGCTGCTGGCAGTGAACAGTAACTCATAGTCTTCCCCACCAGCCAGCACCATCCCACTGGCATCATGGGGAAACCGCTGCCTGAGCACCCGATGGACAGGCAGCCAGTCCTCATGTACCACTGCACCCACCCCACTTGCCTCACAAATATGGCTGAGGTCAGACATCAGGCCATCACTGATGTCAATAGCCGTCCTGACACCGCTGCTCAGCAACGTTTGCCCTTCCCTCACCCTAGGCAACGGCTGAAGGTACGCCCTCCGTAAAAGCAGGTACTCCTCGTGGGCAAAATCAGGCTTATCCCGGAGCACCTTGAGCCCTGCCGCCGAAAGGCCAGGATAGCCAGTGACCGCCACACGCTCACCAGGCAAGGCACCCGAGCGCCTGAGCACTGCATCAGAAGCTGAACTGCCCATGACCGTGACAGTTATTGCCACCTTGTCTGCGCTGGAAATATTGCCACCCACTACCGCCACCCCGAACTGGTTAGCCAGCCTCACCATTCCCCGATAAAGGTCGGAGATAGACTCGACCTCCACATCGCCCGGGAGTGCCAGCGATACCAGAGCGTAATCGGGCACACCACCCATGGC
Source organism: uncultured Dehalococcoidia bacterium (assembly GCA_937975645.1). Classification (GTDB taxonomy): domain Bacteria; phylum Chloroflexota; class Dehalococcoidia; order GIF9; family UBA5629; genus CALJTV01. Next base: position 183,516 of record CALJTV010000005.1, read on the forward strand.
AGCGATGTCACTCAGGTTGACAGCCAGTGCTTTCCACCCCAACTCCTCCCAAGTAGCTATGTCCAGAGCAAAGTGGACACCTTCAATAAGACTGTCCGTGGTGGCAAGCTGCACCGGGGCTGACCCTCGCCAGACAGCAGCATCATCGCCAACACCCACGACCACCCTCTGCCAAGAAATTAGCCCGCTGTCCCTCTCTCTTTCTATAACATTAGCCAGGACCCTTATTAGCCCGAACTCGCCTACGTCCTTTACCTTCACATCGTCGATTATAACATATGCTAAATTTTCAGCCTATCACCGCAAAAATTACAAAAAATTGCAAAAACAACATATAGGGGTATTGCATATGACGACCACAAGTTATATAATGCAATCAAACAGCAGTGAGGAGACGGTAAATGGAACAAAAGGTGAAGTGTCCCAACTGCGGACAGGACACCCCTGCGGGCAAGAAGTTCTGCGGGCACTGCGGAGCCAGGCTGGTCATTCAAGTACCACAGAGGGTATGCCCTTCCTGTGGTGCTGAAAACCAGCCCGACCAGCAGTTCTGTAGTACCTGCGGCGCAAAGCTGGTTGTCCCGGCGGCAATGGCAGCACCCCCCACTGCCACCGAGCCCAAGCCTGCAGCTAAACCCGGGCAGGTCACCGTGAAGCCCACCTGGGGCTTGGCTTGGGGATTATGGTGGCGCATGGCGCTTCTCTCCCTGCTCATCAGCGCCGTGGTCTACTTTATAGCCATGCTGGTCACGATCGCCGCTTTCGGTTGGGAATGGAAACTGCCGCTCGGTTCGTAAAATGACGGTGTAGAAAATGGTGACTCAACCTGCCATTTGTCCCTTTTGCGCCGCTCCCACATTCGGTATGAGGTTCTGTACCAACTGCGGGGCAGCACTGCACATCACCACCTCCCACCCTGGAAACCTTTGTCCGCGATGTGGCACCCCCTCACTCGGAATGCAGTTCTGCACCAACTGTGGTACAAGACTAACCATAACCCCGTCATCACAGATGCCATCTGCCATGCCACCAGAAACCGAGTCGCAGAAGAAAGGACCTAAACTCGGGCCCAAATACGGAGCGCTGCGGACTGTAGCAGCGATGTACCGCGTTCTTGGATGGGTGCTACTAATCGGGGGTAGCGCATTGTCGGCTGCCGCCGCTACCTTCGCTACATTGGGTGCACATAATTTGCTAGGTGAAGACATACCTCAAATCACCCCCACCGGTTTTGGAGGAGTAGCTGCTGGTGTTGGGGGCATGTTAGTCTCTGTACTCATGGGGTTGTCAGCCTTGGCCTTTGCCGACATCTGCTATTTGCTTATCGATATCAGAACAAACGCCGCGAAAGAGACACAAGCCTTGTAAGGAGATCCTTATGGAAAAGCAAACAAAGCGCACATCCTTGTTTGCACTTGCGGCATTGATGCTTGCCGTCCTGCCTGTGCTGTCGACATGTAGTCCCAAAGTAAGCCAGCCGCAGACAGAACAAGCTGCCGACAGCCTTTCTTTCGAAGCCGCTGAATATAGCAATGCCGAATATGGCGTATCTATCAGGTACCCAGTAGAATGGCAAGTACAGCCATCACATTCACCAACGACTGTCTTTTATGCTGCTGCTTCAAGAAAGGTGCCGCTGGTGAACATCTTTGCTGTGTCTGGCACAGACATAGCCGAAGCTTTCACCACTGCGGTATCGGACGACGGGTCGGATATCCAGCTTATCTCTGAAAAACCGGCTCAGTTGCGCGACGGTACCCCGGCAGTGGAGACCACGTTCAAGTGGAAAGCTCAAGGGATGGGAACACAGACCCTGGCTCTGGGTGTGAAGAAAAGAGACCGATGGATTATCGTGGCAGTGACAACGGCACCGTTGCTAGCCAGATATGATGAAGCTCTCTTCAGTGAAATAGTCTATACGCTCAAGTTCACAAAGTAATGGCTTTACGTGCCAGTTAGCCCAGGCGACTTCTGCTTCAGATATTCTTCTCTTGCCTTTCGGAACAGGCTAACATGCTCGGCTATCATCTCTCGAATGGGGAGCTGGTAAGGGCACCTTTGCTCACATTCACCGCATTGGACGCAGCCAGCCGCCTTTTCCATGACCTGCGCCCATGGACCACCGAAGATGGACTCAGGCCGTGAACGTCGTAGCAAGCTGGGAAATGCCATTACCGTGGATATGGCTATCCCCTCCTTACATGGCTGGCAATAGTCACAACGATGACAAAACCTGCTACCCAGTTCCCGCTTAGTCCTGTGCATCTGTTCCAGTTCTGCCTCTGTCATCTCCACAGGACCTTCCATTATCTGCATGATCTCCTCCGCCTCGGGAATCTTCTCTATCCCGCACAGGATGACCACATCCGGGAACTGGAGAAGGTACTTAATAGCTATCCGCACATTCGGTATCATGCCACCAGCCAGCGGCTTCATGGCGATGAAGCCCACATCATATCTCCGGCACAAGGGAAGGAGCTCGTCGGCAGCTTCAGAGGTGATGAAGTTGAACGGGAACATGATGGTCTCGAAACGCTCTGTCATCACCGCCTTTCTGGCAACATCTATTTGGTGGGAGGTGATGCCGATGTGTTTCAACATACCTGCCGCTTTGGCTTTCTCCACCACCGCCATGGGTCCGTCCGGGGCAAGCACTGTCTCCAAGGTGTTATCATCGCTCACGCCATGGAACTGGTAAAGGTCTATACACTCCACGCCAAGCCTCTCCAAGCTCAGTTTAAGGTGCTTCTCTACTCCCTCCGCTTTCCGAGAAAGCGACTTGGTGGCTATCACTAGTCCCTCCCTTCGCCCCGAGATAGCCTTGCCGATGCGCTCCTCGCTGGTGGTATAGCCATTCGCCGTATCCAGGAAGGTAACGCCGAGGTCAAGGCACCTCCTGACCACAGCTACCGCATCCTCCTCAGTCAACCTCTGAATCGGTATGCCGCCAAAACCGAACTGGGAAACAAGCAGACCTGTCCTACCAAGCCTCACTCTCCTCATAGTTCTCCTTTCAAACAGTCCATAGCGCCGTGGAATTAACAGTCGCCTATACACGGACGCCGCAGGGCTAGATTTTACAGGGTTTTTGCCCTGCAGGACAAATATGCTGCTGTTTTTGACTCATAACAACGCATGCCCTACAATATCCCCAATAAAAATCAGGAGGGAACCTCGCATGATCAAATCAAGATTGTGTGACCTGCTTGGAATCAGATACCCCATTATACAGGCTGGGATGGGACCTTTCAGTAACAACAACCTGTGTGCGGCTGCAGCCAACGCCGGCGTGCTCGGTCTTCTTTCCACCAGCGGTCTCTGGGAGAAGGAACGCCAGCCGGTAATCTACAAAGCCTTTGTAGAGACTGCCGAGGCTGACTTTAATGACGACATGGCAACCGTGCTGGAAAAGGTACTCAAGCGCACCCACAGGCTGGTGAAAAGCAACAAAGGCGTTTTTGGCATCAATGTCATGGTCTCAGCTGAGGTCATTCAAGCTTCGACTGTACTGATTGACAGGGCCATTAAAGTTCGCCAGGAAAACCCAGAGCTTAGGGACACCTTCAAAGTCATTTTCACCTCCGCCGGTGACCCCATGCCCTGGGGCGAGAAAATCAAGGGTGCCGGGTTCACCTGGATACACGTGGTACCTTCAGTAAGGGCTGCCCAACGCTGCAAGCGGGCTGGCGTCGATGTCATAGTCGCCTCCGGTCATGAAGGCGGCTTCCACATCGCCTGGGAACCGGTGCACACCATGGTGTTGCTCCCCGCCGTCGTCGATGCCGTCTCAGACGAGAAAACACTGGTGGTCGGCGCCGGCGGCTTCTGCGATGGCAGGACACTGGCGGCAGCGCTTGTCCTCGGGGCAGATGGAGCCCAAATAGGGACCCGGTTTCTGGCAACCCAGGAGAGCGACTTCCCGCCGCTGTGGAAGGAGGCTGTGGTGGCTGCCGAAGACAGGGGCACGCTGGTAGCTCGCGGGTTCGTAGGACCAGCCCGCTGGATAAAGAACCCAAGGAGCATCGAACACGCCAGAAACACGCTCCAGAAGTCCCCCGGCGTTTTCCTGGGGACCCCTGATGACTATTCCACCATCGACACTTCGCTGATCGATTTCGAGCGGGAGTCCATCAAGGCCACCTACGAAGGGAACAGGGAAAAGGCGATGATGGCTGCAGGGGAGGTAGCCCAGCGAATAAACGACCTACCTACGGTGAGCGACTTGGTACAGCAGATAGTCAAAGAGGCGGAGACTGTCCTGAAAGAGGTCTCGAAAAGGGTCATAGCGTAGGGGTAGCCAACCACAGCTCTCCCCTCACCTGCAGCTGCTGCGTTGCCCCGGGCTACAAAAACATCTCTGACAAAATTTCTATAATGTCGTAACTGGGCGGATAACCTACCGCTCGCTTGACCACCGGTAGCGAGAAGTGATACCTTGTGGTAAAAATCTTCTTTAGTAAAGGGGGAGTCATGGATCTAACCAAAATATCGCTGAAGGGTAAGGTGGCTTTAATCAGCGGCGCCAGCCGCGGTATCGGTGAAGCCACCGCATACGCATTTGCCGATGCCGGCGCCGATGTAGTGGTCGCCAGCCGGAAGCTGGCAGACCTGGAGAAGGTCGCAGACAACATACGCACCAGGGGAGTGAGGAGCCTGGCTATAGCCTCGCACGTGGCTAAGATCGAGGACTCCAAGAGCTTAGTGAACAAGGTGGTCGAGGAGTTCGGGCGCATTGACATCCTGTTCAACAACGCCGGTACCAACCCCTATATGGGCCCGCTGATGAATGCCGAGGAGTGGGCATGGGACGTGACCTTCAATGTAAACCTGAAAGGACCGTTTTTCCTCGCCCAGCTTGTTGCCCGGGTCATGAAAGAGCAGGGCGGTGGTGTCATAATCAACACCGCCTCAGTAGCCGGCCTCAGACCTGGTGCCCTCAACATCTACAGCGTCACCAAAGCTGCATACATCATGCTCACACAGGTGATGGCGGCAGAGTGGGGGCAGTGGGGCATCAGGGTAAACGCCATAGCACCGGGGGTGATCAAGACCAGGCTCAGCGAGGCACTCTGGAAAGGTGAAGCTGGCAAGCTCGCCGCAGAAAGGACACCGCTCCTTCGCCTAGGTGAGCCAGAGGATGTCGCTGGAGTGGTCCTCTTCCTCGCCTCCGACCTGGCGCGGTACATCACCGGCGCCACTATCGTGGTCGATGGTGGCGAAATCGTTGGTCCCCCCACATACCGCCCCGGCAGCGCAGCGCCACAACCAATTGAATAACCAACCCCCAAGGAGACAGGTAATGTTGGAAGAAAAATTTAACCTCGAAGGAAAGGTGGCAGTGGTCACGGGCGGGGGTGGCGGCTTGGGCACCGCCATCTGCCTCTCATTGGCTGAAGCTGGTGCTGACATCGTGGTCACCGACTTCCGTGCCGATGCCGGTGAAGCCACAGCCTCCATGGTCAAGGAGTCCACAGGAAAAAAGGCGGTCTTCTTCCCCGCTGACATCACCAAGCCAGAAGAGGTAAACGACATGATGTCCAGAGCCATCAACCAGTGGGGCAAGGTGGACATCCTGGTCAACTGCGCGGGTATCGTCCGTGGTGAAATACCCAAGCCTCTCTGGGAGATAACCGACTTTGACTGGCACCGCGGCATAGACACCAACCTCAGCGGTGCCTTCTATTGCTCCCGGGCGGTAGCCAAACATATGGTCGATAGGAGGTACGGCAAGATAATCAATATCGCCTCTGGATTCGGCATGAGGGGACTCAAAGGCAGCTTCATGTACAATACCGCCAAAGCCGGGGTGATACTGCTCACCATGTCGATGGCGCTCACGCTGGCTGAATATAACATCAGGGTCAACGCTATTGCCCCGGGACTCTTCGAGACCATCGGTCCCAAAGAACGCTACGACGCTTCAGGACGTTTCATCCCTATGGGCAGGGTGGGGCAGCCCCCTGAGATAGGTGCCCTAGCTGTCTACCTCGCCTCAGATGCCTCCGACTACGCCACCGGTGAGGTGTTCTCCATCGATGGCGGCGCCCTTTTCAGCGGCTATGCCCCAATAAACTATATCCCCGTAGTCCCTTTGAAGGAGAAATAACATGCTTCCTAGAGGAATGAGCCTTAAAGACAAGGTGGCGGTGGTCGGCGGACTGGGACAAAGCTGGCAGAAAGAGATCGCCTCATATCTGGCAGAGGCAGGAGCCAATGTAGCCGTCTTCGGCGAGAACAAAGACGAGCTGACAGCAGCGGTGAAGGCTGTGGAGAAACTAGCTAGACAGGCACTCGCAATAACCACCAGCCCCTTCAGCCCTAAGGAAGTCTCAAAGATGGTGCAGACAGTGCTGGAAAAATGGCAGAAAATAGATATACTGGTAAATAGCTTCAACCTGCCCTTCGCCAAGCCACTCCCCGAGGTCAGCGCCGCCGAGTGGACTAAGGTGATGGAAGCTAACATCACCCCGGTGTTCATTAGCACCCAGGCAGTTGGTAGACATATGCTGGAGAGAAAGGAAGGCAGGGTGATAAACATCACCTCGGGCCTTGCCGAAAGGGGCATCCCCAACGGCAGCGCCTACTGCGCTGCCAAGGGAGCAGTGGTGCAGTTCACTAGGGCTGTGGCTCTGGAATGGGCAAAAAACAATGTGCGGGTAAACGCCATCGCCCTCGGCTGGATGGAAAACAGCGCTGAGACCAGTAAGGAGGAGTGGCGCCAGGTTCTAGTGCGCTATGCACCGCTGAAGCGTTTAGCTAAGCCTGAAGATTTTGCTGCCGCTCTGGTCTATCTGGCTTCCGACGCCTCCAGCTTCGTCACCGGCTCCACCTTCTACATCACCGGCGGGCTGATGGCACACGGTTAAAACAGCCAGCGCCGATAAGGAACGCTCTGCGGAGATATTTTCGGGCAAGCATGCGCTATGCTATCCTCGCCGACATACACGCCAACCTTGTTGCCTTCCAGGCGGTACTTGACCATGCTCAAGCTCGCGGCGGCTTCGATGAAATCTGGTGTCTGGGCGATATAGTGGGCTACGGTCCCGAGCCGCACCAGTGCATCGAACTGCTGCGCAGTTTCAAGCATTTGTGTATAGCCGGCAACCACGACTGGGCATCCATCGGCAACATTGATACCTCCGACTTCAACCCGGTGGCTGCCCAGGCTTGCCACTGGACAGCAAACCAGCTCAGTGAAGAAGACATCGCCTACTTGAAGGCATTACCCCTCACCCTCGTCCAGGACAACTTCACCCTCGCCCATGGCAGCCCCCGCGAGCCCATCTGGGAGTACCTCCTCTCTCCGGAACAAGCAAGGGAAAACCTAGACCATTTCACCACGGCATACTGTCTGGTCGGTCACTCCCACATACCGCTTATCTTCGAGCAGGCGGGACAGGGCATGGCTTACCAGGTACTTAATGACGGCATGAAGATAGGGCTGGGTGAAAACCGCCTCATCCTCAACCCTGGCGGCGTGGGACAGCCCAGAGACGGCGACCCCCGAGCCGCCTATGCCATTTACGATAGCCAAACGCAGACAGTGTCCCTTTTCCGGGTAGAATACGATATCGCCAGCACCCAGAAGAAGATGGCAGAGCAGGGGCTTCCCCTGTCCCTCATCCTCCGCCTCAGCCACGGCTGGTAAAATATATCCGTGAAGACCACCAAAGGAAAGCCAGCACACCAACGCCGCTGCTCTAGACACACAATTTGTAAATGTTTCGGAAAGGACCTAATCCTCGCAAGGGGACTCTTACCCCACAAAATCTTGGGATTTTGTGGGGACCCCGAAACTTATGACTTAAGGACGGATGTAAGTCAGAAAGAAGCTAGTCCTTGGAAAGGGCTCAGACCTGCCTCCCTCTCGCTTGAGGAAGAGAGTTAGGGTGAGGGCGCCTCACCCTCGGAAAACAAAGTAGCCCTGGCAAGGCGACCCTTGCCGAGCCAGCTGTTGTACTAGCCATGGCAAAAGCCCCCATCGGTTAGAGGCTTAAAAATATATCACAAGGCTGGTGAACCCTAAACTTTGTCCCTCTAGTAAAGCCTAAATAATAAAGGACACTGCAGCCTATTTGTAGCCAGCCCGGCACAGTCTTTATAATAGGCAGCATACAAGGGCAGAATATTTGTCGGTGTCCGCTCTAGCTGTCATCACATACTTTGCAATCTTTCTAGCAGCCATCATTACGGCGTTCCTCGTCGAACTCCTGGTTGTGTCCCTATATCCCAACATTTCTGCACCGAAACAGCCCCTTGTAAGAAAAGCAAAGCCCGCATACACAGGACACCACCTTTCTAGCATAAGGCAGGACGTTAGCTTCAAGGTTGATGGCAGCCGGGTAAGCGCCTGGCTATATCTGCCCGACGTCCTCTCTTCGCCGGTGCCTTGCATCGTGATGGCACACGGTCTCGGCGCCACAAAGAATATGGCGTTGGACTTGTACGCCACCTGTTTTCGGGATGCGGGTATGGCAGTGCTGGTATTCGACTACCGCCACCTGGGTGAAAGCGAGGGCGAGCCAAGACAATTGATATGGGTCCCCTACCAGCTTCAGGACTATGCTGCCGCCGTGAAATATGCCCGCAGCCTAAAAGAAGTCGATGGAGAAAAGGTCGCCCTCTGGGGTACTTCACTGAGCGGTGGACATGCGCTCGTCACCGCGGCAAATGACCATAACATAGCCTGTGTGTCAGTCCAGTGCCCTATGCTCGACGGCGCTGCAGCAGCCTACGAGCAACTGCGCAGGCTGGGCATCAGCTATGCATTACGCATGTTGGCACATGCCCAGCGGGACCTGGCGAGGTCATGGCTGGGACTATCACCACACAGAATACCCATAGTGGGAAAGCCGGGCACCATAGCCCTCATGTCCGATGAGGATGCCTGGAATACGTTCGCAGAGCTCGCCTCCGACGACTTTATTAACGAAGCCTGTGCCCGCATCGCCATAAGCATTGGGAGGTACAGACCGGTAAGCTACCTGCACAGGATACAGTGCCCCGTACTTCTACAGGTATGCGACTACGACTTTGCCCTACCCCCAAAGGTGGCCGACACCGCTGCGAAGAAACTCGGGCAGCTTGCCCAAGTCATCCACTATCCCATCGGTCATTTCGACATCTATCACGGGGAACATTTCCAGACAGCAGTCAACCACCAGATTCAGTTCTTCAAAGAGCACCTGTTTTAAAGGCTGAGAGCATCCGGCCCATTCCCTCACCCTAACCCTCTCCCCAAAGGGAGAGGGAGGCTAACCAGACAACACCAATGCAAATAGTCACTTGGACTCACACTGACCCTCCCGTAAGGGAGAGGAAAAGTGGAAATGATAGTTTGCCGCTCAGCTCAACATGAGGACTACAATTTCACTTGTATCGGACGGGCTTGCTTGAAAACTCCAGGGCTTGATAGTACCATTGAACCGGGCCGTGCTAGACGGGGAACTAGCGGTGCCCTGTACCCGAGAGCCGCTATAGCGGGGTCGAATTCCGGCTCGAGGCTCTGACTTTCAGGACTGCTGTGGCAAAGCGGCGTTGAGGGCTGGGTCCTGCGCGGCGGAGAGCTATGAACCCCGTCAGGTCCGGGAGGAAGCAGCGGTAAGTAGTCACCTCCGGGTGCCGCAGGGTTGCCTGGTCGGAGCTGGCTCGCCTCAGTAAGCTGGGGGGACAGTGTCGACAGTCGGTGCACGGCCCACTAATAGGCAGGAGGTGAAGATGAAAGCCATAGATGTCCATGTCCACCCCAGCACCAAGGCATTCGACCGCGAGGCGATATGGGGCAAGGAAGCACTCAAGTCTTTCTACAGCTACTACAAGATCGAACCCAAAATCACCACCGATGAGGAGATGGCTGAAGAGTTCCGCCAGCTTGATTTGAAGGCACTGCTCATCGGCTGGGACGCAGAATCGGTGAGCGGCACCGACACTAGTCACACCAACGACGAGGTGGCAAGGCTGATAAGAAAGTTCCCCGATGTGTTCATCGGCGGCTGGGCAATGATCGACCCCTGGAAGGGCAAAGCCGCCATCAAAGAGCTGGAACGCTGCGTTAAGGAACTGGGACTGATGGGACTGAAGTTCCAGCCACCAGCCCAAGCTTTCTTCCCCAACGACAGGCGCTTCTACCCGCTTTATGAAAAGTGCGTCGAGCTAAAAATACCAGTCGCCTTCCACAGCGGCTTCACCGGATTCGGCGCCGGCTCTCCGGGGGGACATGGTATCCATCTCAAATATGCTAGACCCATCCCCCATATAGACGACGTCGCCGCCGACTTCCCCGAGCTGACCATCATTATGATCCACCCCGCCTGGCCCTGGCACGAAGAGCAGATAGCCATATTACTCCACAAGGCAAACGTCTTCGCCGACCTTTCCGGCTGGGCGCCGAAATATTTCCCGGAGTCACTTAGGAGAGAGATAAACGGGCGCCTTCAGGACAAGTTCATGTTCGGCTCCGACTACCCGGACATCCCGCCGAAGCGCTGGCTCAGCGAGTTCGAAAGCGGCGGCTACAAGCCGGAGGTGGTGGAAAAGGTGCTGTACAAAAATGCCCGGCGTATACTTAATATAAAGGTATAGCGCCCTAGAGAACGATTTTTAAAGTGGACAACCCGTCAGCCAACGACACCATCCAGCCCACCCGGCCGAGGACACTGCTTAGAGAAGCTGGCATCCGAGCCAAAAAACGGCTGGGACAGCATTTCCTCATTGACAGAAAAGTACTGAAGACCATTGTCACCGCCGCTGACCTTTCCCCCGAGGACACCGTCATCGAGGTCGGCTCCGGGTTGGGTATCCTCACTGTGGAGCTGGCAAAGAGGGCTGGCAGCGTCATCGCCGTGGAACTGGACACGAAATTGAGCAGACTCCTAACCAGCCGACTGCGAAAAATGCCCAATGTGAAAATAGTCAATGCCGATATACTCAAGGTCAGCCCTGCGGAACTACTTGAGGGTAGGACACAGTACAAGGTGGTGGCTAACTTACCTTACTATATAACCTCGCCAGTGCTGCACCACTTCGTCATGTCGTCCCCACGCCCCTCGCTCATGGTGGTGATGCTGCAGAGAGAGGTCGCCGAATCAGTAGTCGCCAGGGGCGGCAAGATGGGGCTGCTTGCTATCGCGATGCATATCTACACCAAGCCCAGGACCATCGCCTATGTGCCTCCGAAGAGCTTCTACCCGCCGCCCAAGGTAGAGTCCGCCATCGTCCGCTTCGATATGCTGCCCCAGCCAGCGATAGATGTCGACGCGGAGCGCTTCCTAGCACTGGTACGGTGCGGCTTCAGTTCTCCCAGAAAAAAACTGCGCAACTCTCTGGCACATGGTATGGGGTTGAAGCCAGCCGAGACCGCTAGCCTGCTTGACCAGGCGGGCATCGCTGCCGAACGTCGTGCCGAGACACTCAGTCTGGAAGAATGGTCGAGGCTCTACAAAGTGGTCACCGCCGCAGGCATGGAGTTGCCACAATGCTGAAATATCCCTCCCCAGCTAAGGTCAATCTGGTGTTGGAGGTGCTGGGAAAACGCCCCGATGGCTATCACGAGCTAAAGAGCATCGCGCAGACCATAGACCTCTGCGACATACTCTGCTTCGAGCTGGCAGATGAGGTCTCCTTCCAATGCACCGAACCTTCCCTGAACACACCAGATAACCTTGTGGTCAGAGCCGCCAGGCTGCTGAAAGAGTACAGCGGTTATAGCGGCGGGGTAAAGATCATACTGGAGAAGCGCGTCCCCTGGGGTGCCGGGCTCGGTGGCGGCAGCAGCAACGCCGCCACCACCCTGCTGGTGCTTAACAGGCTCTGGGAATTGGGCCTGTCCACCCCCGACATTCTCAGCGTGGCGGCAAAGCTGGGTTCCGACGTGCCACTGTTCGTTTACGGTGGTACGGTGCTGGCAGAAGGCAGAGGCGAGAAGGTCACGTCGCTGCCTACCCTGAAGCCCCTGTGGCTGGTTTTGCTCGTGCCACCGTTCAGCGGAATGTCGGAAAAGACCACGCACCTTTACTCGCTGCTCGAGCCACCGCACTACACAAGAGGAGAGTCCGTCAGCAGGGCGCTAGAGAGCCTGCAGAAAATGGGAGAAATTGCCCCATCGCTGATGTTCAACGTCTTTGACGCCGTGGCTTTCAAAGCTTTCCCTGGGCTGGAGCATTACTGGAATGTCTTCAGGGATGCTGGCGCAGAAAACGTCCACCTCGCCGGCTCCGGTCCCGCCCTGTTCGCCGCGGTGAAAGACCATAGCCAGGCAGAAAGGCTGGCAATCGCGCTCAACAAAAAGGGCTTCAAAGCCTTTGTCACCTTGACAAAGCCAGCACCGACACCGCATTCATCCTGCCCGCTCAGTCCTGGCTAAGAAAACGGCTGCGGATGAACTCTACCTCGTCCCTTCTCGTCTTCACCTCGCCGTCCAGCCTCGCTGCTCGGAGCGCATTTAAAGCCTCGCCTATTGCCGGTCCCACCGCGATGCCCAGCGCTGCCAGGTCCACCCCATCAAGCAGTGTTCTGACATAACGCAGCTTCGAAAGGTAGAGCTGTAAATGCCGCTTTGCTAGGGGGGAGCCCCCCGCCAGCAGGTTCGCTTCTATAGCCACATTATCATAAGTGTGCAGCAGTTCATAGACCGCACTTGGCTTGATGTCCGCGCTGGCAAGCTTATTCACTTCTTTCTTAAGCCTCACCGTGTCCAGCACCGCCCTTCGTGCCCTGGCAGGAAAGTTCAGGTGCTCCAGGAGCCCTGCAGCTTCCTGTTCGCTCAACTGATAGCACAGCAGACACAGGTAGAGGCTAGCCAATGGCTTGCGCCCGCCCCGCCGCGCCCTGCGGTACACCTTAGCCAGCCATCCGTCCCCTTTAAGTGCGAGGTATAGCTCCTGGAGTACACCCAGTTCATCGGCACGCCTGAGTGCCCTTTCTGGCTCCTCCTCCTCCAGCGTTCGCTCCAGTTCATGCCTCAGCCTATCGCCGCTGATGGTGTGCAGCATCTTCACATCCCGACGCAGCAGCCTCTCTGTGTTCTCCTCAAACCTGAAGCCCAGCCGCTGCTCGTAGCGTATGCCACGCAGTATCCTCGTGGCATCATCCACAAAGCTCCTATCGTGCAGCACGCGGACAAGCCCATTGTCCATATCCTCCTTCCCCCCAAGAGGGTCAAAGAGCCCGCCAAACCGCCCGGGCATAAGGCAGACCGCCATGGCATTGATGGAGAAGTCGCGCCGCTTCAGGTCATCGACGATGGTGCCGGGCTTCACCGCGGGCAGGGCGCCGGGGTGACTGTAGGTCTCGGTCCGGGCAGTGGCAATATCAAGACTGAAAGTGGCGAAGCGTAGCTTGGCGGTGCCGAAGCGGCTATGGCTCACCAGCCGCACTTTATATCTTTCAGCCAAACGCTTTGCCAGCCCGATGGCATCGCCTTCGACGACTACATCCAAATCGACATTCCCCCGCCCCAGAAACAAGTCGCGCACCACACCTCCCACTAGGTAGGCTTCACTACCTGTCTCATTCGCCTCCTCTCCAGCTTCCTTCAAGACCCCCACTATTTCCGCAGGCAGGCGTCTTTCCAGAAGCTCCTTAACATTCAAAGCCATGTTGCCCAAGCCGTGCTTCCGCCAAACTCGCACGCATTCTACCCCCTGCTACCTAGACGGTCAAGACAGCAATAAGACAAGGCACATGCCGCCTCATTGACTGGACCCAACATAACAGTTACACGCAGGCGAAATACTCTAGCGAATGAAGCTAGAAAGATAGCTGGCTTATCCTTCCTTCCCCACTCTGGGGAGAGAGCTAGAGTGAGCAGGACCCTCCCCCATCCTTCCTTTTTTAAGATTTTAAGAAAGGGAGAACTGAGACAGCGGTCTACTCTCTGGCTAAATCAGGTTAAAGCGGCGCTAAAATATATGGACGAGGTACACCCATTTGACACCCCAGCCTGTTGTCTGTTATATTTGTTAACAAAAGGGAAAGGAGCAAGCAGCTATGTGCAATACGTGCGCTGCCCATGCCAAAAAAGCCGGTAAGCCGACCAAGAAATCTACTAAGAAATAATCGCTTCTTCCCTGACCCCCTTCACCGAAAGCCACTTGGGCTCAAGACACTGAGCTCAGCCCAAGATGGTGTGTTTTGGTTTAATCGTACCAGAGCAGAGTCACGCCCCAGTACTTTACAGAGACATAGCCAATAGCGTTCTTTGTCCCAAAAGCGCCCCGACAGCAAAATGGAGGTGGGGGTGTGAGTTTAACAAAAGAGGAACTGCAGGAACTGGTGAGGAACAAGCTCGGTAACCGCCCCTTGTTGGTGGTGTCCAACCGGGAACCCTATATTCACGTATTCGCTGGTAGCCAGGTCCGCTGTCAGGTGCCCGCGAGCGGGCTGACTGTGGCACTCGACCCGGTGATGCGCGCCTGTGGCGGCATTTGGATAGCCCACGGCAGCGGCAATGCCGATAGGGAGGTGGTCGACGAGAAAAACCGTGTAGCGGTGCCGCCACAGGAGCCCAGCTATACATTGCGACGTATCTGGCTGAGCAAAGAGGAAGAGGAGGGCTATTATCTGGGTTTCTCCAACGAAGCCCTTTGGCCCCTCTGTCATATCGCCTACACACCACCCACCTTTGACGAAGCCCACTGGAATATGTACCAGCGCGTGAACCGAAAATTCGCCGAAGCAGTCCTTGATGAGACCGAAGATAACGAAGCATTTGTCTTTATCCAAGACTACCACCTGGCACTGCTTTCCCGTATGATAAAAGAGAAAAATCCAAGGCTAGTCACCGCACAGTTCTGGCATATCCCCTGGCCCAATCCAGAGGCTTTCCGTATCTGCCCCTGGGGAAGAGAAATCCTCCACGGACTTCTCGGTAACGACCTGCTGGGCTTCCACATAAGGTACCACTGCGACAACTTTTTGGACACGGTCAGGCTGTTACTGGAAGCCCGGGTTGACCGGGAAAGGTCACAGGTAACCTACGGCGGCAAGACCACATTGGTACGCCCTTACCCCATAAGCGTCGACTTCCATCGCATAGCACAGGAGGCCGCTAGACCAGAGGTGGAGAAAGAGATGGAACAAATCCAGCAACGCTGGGACACGGGCGACAAATTCGTCGGCATCGGCATAGACAGACTGGACTACACCAAGGGGATCCCCCACCGACTTAAGGCGCTGGACAAATTCCTCACCAAATACCCCGAATACCTCGGGCGCATAGTCTTTTTCCAGCTTGGTGAGCCCAGTCGCGTCCATATAAAAAGATACAAGGAACTGAACGCTGAGATAGAAGACCTTGTAGAGGAGATAAACTGGAAATATGAATCGGACGAGTGGAAGCCGGTGATATTACTGAGGGAGCACCTGCCACCATCCACCCTGATGGCATTCAACCGGCTAGCAGACTTCTGCATCGTCAGCTCCTTACACGATGGCATGAACTTGGTCGCCAAGGAGTTCGTCTCCTCCCGTATAGACGAGGATGGCGTCCTCATCCTCAGCCACTTCACCGGCGCTGCCAGGGAGCTAAATGAGGCAGTGCTGATAAACCCCTACGCCACTGACGAATTCGCCGAGGCGATAAAGACCGCCATCGAAATGCCCCCGGAGCAGCGCCAAGCCAGGATGAGAAAACTGCGCCAGGTGGTGGCACAGAACAACATCTACCGCTGGGCTGGCGATATCATCTCGCAGCTCGCAGACTTGAAGTCCTAGGAGGTTCCTGCAAATGCAGTACCTCTTCGGCGCCTGGGACAAAGTCCGTCCCCTCATCAAAAAGGCTGAGCATATTCTGCTCCTCTCCGACTATGACGGCACGCTGACGCCGATAGTGGAAAGACCAGAAATAGCTAACCTGTCTGAAAATACCAGAAAGCTGCTCCGCACACTGGCAAAAAACCCGCGTTACACGGTGGGCATCATAAGCGGCAGGGCGCTTGCTGACCTGAAAGGCAAAGTGGGGCTGGAGGGCATAATCTACGCTGGAAACCATGGTCTGGAAATAGAGGGCTTTGGCTACAGCTACTTTGACCCCGTCGCTGAGGAAGTGAGACCCTTTTTGCAACTTCTGGGCAATGTACTCTCCACCACGCTGAAAGGCATCCGCGGTGCCTTCGTGGAGAACAAGGGACTGACACTGAGCGTGCACTACCGCACTGTAGACGAGACCGAAGAAGAGGCCGTAGCAGACACTTTCAAGAGGGTAACCGACCCGCTCCACACCACCGGCAGGATAAGGGTGACCCAGGGGAAAAGGGTGTATGAGATCAGACCTCCAGTGGACTGGGACAAAGGCAAAGCCGTAATCTGGCTGCTGGAAAAATGCCGGCAGGTGAAAAGGAAAGGCAGGATACTGCCCATTTACATTGGCGATGACCTCACCGACGAGGACGGCTTCAGGGCAGTGGAAAAGAACAATGGTATCTCCATACTGGTGAGTGATGAGCTGCGCCAGTCGCTGGCAGGATATTTTGTCAAATCACCCGAGGAAGTGGTCAAACTTTTAGAGATGCTATAATGTGTCACAGAGTCCTAATGCTTGACTGGTTGAAACAGAACTGGCTTCTTATCGTCGTACCGCTACTGGTCTTCTTTGCCACCTATATAGTGGGCTTATGGGCAAGGCGGACGGCTTTCAGGGCTTTTGAGCGCTGGGTAGAGAAAAGCAACTGGGAAGGTTACAGGCTCATCATTGAGGCCACACGGACACCCTTCCTCCACTGGTTCCTTATACTCGGCACCTTTATAGCCATACATGTCTCAGCGCTCCAGTCGGCACAAAAAGCCCTCGCCGATAAGGTGCTCGCTAGCCTGTTCATTATATCTGTCACCTGGGTATGTATTACGCTGAGTGATAGGCTCCTTAGGCTATATATAGACAGAGTACCTCGGCTCCACCCCTCGCAAGCGCTGATAGTGAATGCCACCAGGATCACTCTGGCGGTCCTCGGGGTGCTGATACTCCTGGATACTTGGGGTGCCCCTACCACCCCTATCGTGGTGCTGTTGGCTGTGGCGATACTGGTGGCAGCCCTGTCCTTTAGGGATACCCTGATGAACTTCATTTCAGGGCTCCAGCTAGCCCAGAGCGAGCAGATTAAGGTGGGCGACTACATCAAGTTAGAGACTGGTGAGAGCGGCCACGTGGTGGACATCAATTGGAAAAGCACACACATCAGGAGCCTTGATGGCAACCTCATAATAGTACCCAACAGCCGCCTCCTCCAGTCGTCGGTTACCAACTACGGGCGTCCTCTAAAGAAGGCAAGCAGACCATTCCGTTTTTACACCAGGCTGCACCTCAAAGAACTTACCGGACTTAAAGCCAGCAGCCTTGCTGAACTGGCTACCATGATAACCCAGGTCCCTGAGTCGGTCATCTACTATCACACACACAACTTTCTTGAAGAGCACCACTTCCTTACCCCCGAACCCGCAAATGACTTCGCACTCTGGGTCAGCGACGAACTGGGCTGCGAGGTACTGGGTGAAAAACTAGCCAGCATTGACACCTTTGACTTCCCCACCATTAGCGCCCTGAGAACCAGAATTGCCAGCATGATAAACGAGCATCTCTCCCAGTACCCGGACGGACAAAAGGCACGTCCCGGCAGGGAATTCCACTTCGTGAAGTCGTTGAGCTTCGTGCTGCCCACCCCCTACATTGCCCACGACCTAAGGGAATTCGTGGAAATATTAAAGCAGGTCAGTTTGGAGTCACTGTTCTACCACATGTTCGAATCGCGCCTCAGGTTAAAAAGGGGAGTAAACGATTTTTCTATTTGGATAGAGGAATGCCTCGGGGATAAAGACCTTGCCGATAGGCTTGCTAACCTTGACCCGTACAACTACACGTTGGACAACCTCAGGTCCACCATCGTCCAGCTCATTGAAAAACGGATAAAGTAGGTAGACGTGATGCATAACGACAGACACGGTCAATCGAGGAGCCGCCTTCAGGACTACGAGCCCATAGTGGGCAAAAGCTGCATACAGCAGCTAAGAATGCTTGCCGAAGCGCTGTCGGGTAAGGTCATCCAGATAATAAACTCCACCTTCATCGGCGGCGGCGTTGCCGAGATCCTAGAGCACATGGTCCCCCTGTTCAACCAACTAGGGGTCGACGCCAGATGGGACATCATCAAAGGCAGCAACGAGTTCTTTGAGGTGACCAAGAAGTTCCACAACGCCTTGCATGGCAAACAGGACACCATTTCCTCCGCTGATTTCGACCTTTACCTAGAGGTGACTAGAGAGAACTTGGAGGAGATGAGGTTTTTCGCCGACATCTTCTTTATTCATGACCCGCAGCCAGCGGCACTGATAGCCAAAAAGAGGGAGATAGGCAAGAAATGGGTCTGGAGGTGCCATATCGATGTGTCAAACCCTGATGAACAGGTGTGGGGGTTTCTCCGTCAGTTCATCGTCCAGTATGATGCCGCCATCTTTTCGGCACCCAACTTTGCCCAGAGCCTACCCATCCGCCAGTTTATGGTGACCCCCTCAATAGACCCGCTCAGCGATAAGAACAAAGATATCGACCGCAACCTCATAGAATCAGTGCTGACCAAGTATGGACTCACCTCTGACAAACCGATGGTGGTGCAGATATCACGCTTCGACCGCCTGAAAGACCCGCTCGGTGTCATCGAGGCTTTTGAGATGGTACGCAAGAGCATAGACTGCCAGCTCGTCCTCGCCGGCGGCACTGCCACCGATGACCCTGAATCTGAAGCTGTCCTCGACGAAGTTAGGAAACGGGCTGAAGGGAACCCCGATATCCATGTCCTGCTGGTACCACCAGAAAGCGACTTAGAGATCAACGCCCTGCAGCGCGCTGCCACGGTGGTCGTCCAGAAATCACTTAAAGAAGGCTTTGGGCTCACCATCAGCGAAGCCCTATGGAAAGGCAAGCCCGTGGTAGCCTCAGCAGTTGGCGGCATACCTCTCCAGATAAGAAACAAGCTGACTGGACTCCTGTGCTACACGGTGGAAGGCGCTGCCTACGCCATAAGACAACTGCTCACCAACCCCGAATACGCTGCCTGGCTGGGAAGGAACGGCAGGGAACATGTCAGACAGAACTTCCTTATCACCAGCCAGCTACGCAACTACCTGCTGGTATTCCTCGCCCTGGACAGGTCTGAAGATGTGATATACCTCTAGGCTTACTTCCCCGGTGCCACCGGTTTGCGCAGCGGTTTGAACTCCCCCTTCGCCTTCAGCCGGGAAAGCACTTCTTCTGCCTCTTTCATTATCCTATCGATAAGCTCCTTCACCGTGGGTATATCGTGGATCAGTCCCACCACCTGCCCGGCGGTGAACAGACCATCATCGATGTTCCCTTCTTCCAGCAACTTGGCACCCCTAGTACCTGCTATCAGCGATTCCAGCTCGTGGAGCCCAGCCCCCTGCTTTTCCAGCTCCGCCACCTTCTCTGCAGTGGGATTTCTTAGGGCACGCATAGTGTTGCGCAGCGACCGCATAACAAGCAACGTATCGCGCTCGGTCGCCTGCACCAGCCACTCCTTCACCTTGGGGTGGACCGGTGCCTCCTTGGTCGCCACGAAACGGGTACCCATGTTCATCGCCTCAGCGCCCAAAGCTAGCGCTGCCACCAGTCCTCTGCCATCGCCAAAGCCGCCCGAGGCGATAACCGGTATGTCCACGGCATCCACAGTAGCCGGTATCAGCACCAGCGAAGCCACGTCTTCCTCACCGGGATGCCCGGCACATTCAAAGCCATCGATGCTCACCATATCACAGCCTATCCGCTGGGCAGTCCGAGCAAAGCGCACCGCAGTGCACTTGTGTATCACCGTCACCCCAGCCTTCTTGAACTTCTCCATATATGGCTCCGGGCTCCTCCCCGCCGTCTCCACAATCTTCACTCCGGAATCTATCACTGCATCGATATAGCCGTCTAT
>CALJTV010000006.1 GCA_937975645.1 uncultured Dehalococcoidia bacterium
GGCGTTACGCGGCATGCCGCGTAACGCCGCTACGGAGCTGGCAGAGCGCCTGCTGGCGAAACTCGAGATCAAGAAAAATGAGATAGAAAAACTGCGCACTCTACCACCTCGCCAACTGCTGGAAGCAGCTATGTCGCTGCCAATGTATACGCAGCTCCGCCCTGAGCTTGGAGCCGCCGGTGGTCTAATGAATTTCTCGCCAGTTGTAGATGGACGCTACCTGCCGGTGGACCCCTTTATTCCAAAGACATCGCCTTACCTGAACGATGTACCCATTATCATCGGTACCAACAGGGACGAAATGGCACTGATGGTAGCAGGAGACCCGAGGCGCCGTCGCCTCACAGACGAAGAGCTGGCAGAGCGGTTAGAGGCTAGGTTTGGCGATAGGTATGAGGGGATACTAAATGTGTACCGGAAGACCCGTCCCAATGCCACACCGTGGGACCTTTACATCGGCATTCTGAGCGAAGACCGGCGGCTGGGCTGTATCAGACTAGTTGAAAGCAAGCTGGCAGCAGGCAAAGCCCCGGTGTTTATGTACCTGTTCACCTGGGAGTCAGACTACAAAGGCTACCTTTTTAAAGCTTGCCATGCTCTTGAAATCCCGTTTGTTTTCGATACCACCGAAAGCATGCCTCTTACAGGTGAGCGCTCTGATAAACCCCAGTTGGTCGATTCAGTGAGCGGTGCCTGGCTTGCCTTCGCCCATACCAGCAACCCCAGCCATCCAGGAATACCCGAATGGGAACCATATACTTTGGAGAAACGCGCAACTATGATACTAGATGTGCCCTGCCGTCTGGAGTATGACCCGGGCCGTGAGGAGCTTGACGCTTGGAAAGGCATGGATATCATCCCGTAGTTTCGGCAGCAAGGACTTGTGGTATTTACCGAGTAGTCGAATTCTTCGGGCGGACTACCGTGGCAGCCTTAATGGTACGGTTAGGGGCAGTGGTGTCAAACTCAGCCGCCGGCGGCGAGGGAGAGCAGGGCAATGCGGTCGCCTTTGTATACTCGGACATCTTTATCGTCTATGTAAAAGCGCCCGTTGATGTTGAAGGCGTAGAACTCGGAAAGCCTGTCCTCGCCGCGTTGGAACACCGTGCCGTCAAGTGAGGGGACTTTGCGGCGAAGGGCGGCGATCACCTCGGCAAGGCCCGCCCCGTCCTCGAGCTCCACCTCCACCTTGCGCTCGGTGGTTATCTGCCGGGATATGCCATAGAGCTCAATGGTGCAGTTGAACATGGCGGTACTGCCGGGAAATGGCTTAAACGCTCAAATTCCTGGCTCCCTTCCCATATATGGTCTATTATACAGTCTGCAGCCTTCGGCCACCATCCGACGGGGTCAAAAGAGTATTTGACACTCGATGCCCTGCCCGGTAAGAACGGTAGCAAGCTCCTTTGCCTTAGCGTAGAAGAAGTCATCGTTGAGGGCACTTTCCCAGCCATGCTTCCGATAGAGCCAGTCGGCGTAGTGGTAGTTCATCCTGTCCACCAACACATAGTCCACCTTCCCGTTGAGCCTGAGGGGTAGTCCCTCAGCACCGGGCAAAAGCGGCGCTATCATGGCGAACGTCCTAATGCCGGCGCGGTGCAGCTCGTCAAGTGCCTTCAGTCTTTCCTCGATGGGCGGTGCCTTGGGCTCGAACAGCTTCCTCATATTTTCGTCGGCGGTGGTTATGGTGAAGCCCACCTCTACCCCAGGTGCCCCTCTTAGCAGGTCGATGTCGCGTAGCACCAGCGGCGACTTCGTCTGGACGGTGACTTCCCAGTGGTGCTGGACAAGTATCTCCAGGCATCTTCTAGTGAGCCGGTATTTATTCTCCAGTGGCTGGTAGGGGTCACAGACGCCGCTCACCCAGACCCTGCCCCGCCTGGCTTTTGCTACCTGGCGCCGGAGCAGGTCGGGTGCGTTTACTTTCACATCCACAAACTCACCCCAGGGCTGGCTGTGCCCGGTGAACCTCTTCATGAAACGGGCATAGCAGTAGGCGCAGCCGTGCTGACAGCCCACATAAGGGTTGACCACGTAGTCGAACACCTTTGACTTGGACAGGACTCCCCTGGCGGTAATCTCTCTAACGAACATCTTGTCCTCAGGTTGAGCGATTGTACCACGGGGACTATAATGCTACCAAGCGATGCAAACATCAAAGGAGGTGTGTTATGGCTGATTTGAAACAGGTGCAGGCGGCGTGGGAGCAGTACTTGCGTCCGCAGACCTTCCCGCTGGCGGTGCGGATGTGCGCTTCGGAAGGCGAGCTCCCGGAGAAGACTCGGATCCCACAGAAGGATATGGGCTTCAATATCTCCCTGTGCCATGCGGTGACCATGGCGCGCAGGTACGGCTGGACGATAGCGGTGGACAAGTACCAGAGCTGCTATATCGCTGGCATCAGCCTGGGCTTTCTGCCCATCCTCCCCGATGTCGCCGATGGCAGCCTGCAGGCATCTTTAGGGCTGTGGGGGATGACCAAGGAGCAGGCAGCAGCCAGCATCCAGAACCTGCCCAAGTTTGAGTACGGCAAATATAAGTACGCGCTGATAGCACCGCTGCACCGCTGCAACTTCGAGCCCCATCTCATCCTCACCTACGGCAGCCCGGCGCAGATATGGGTGCTGCTCTCAGGGTATCTTATGGGCACAGGCAAGCCAAGTGTGCAGACGGCGCTGGCGACGGGTGCCGGGTGCACCACTTATATCACCCGCACTATTCAGACGGATGAAGCTCAGTTCGCCATCGTGGGCACCGGGGAGAGGATCATCGGTCACCCCCAGGACCACGAGTGCGCCTTTTCCATACCCATGAACAAGGTGGAGAAGACCATCCAGGGCTTGCAGGCGGGCTACCAGACCGGTGTTTTCCGTTACCCGGTGCCCTCCTTTATGAGGTACCCCTCCCAGCACCCGCCGGGCTATGATAAGGTGAGGAGCCACCTGCTGGGCGAGGAATAGGGTTTCACCCTCACCCTATCCCTCTCCCTCGAGGGAGAGGGGAATAAAACATACGCCGCTGCCAGGCGGGCTGACCATGAACCTGTCTGTCCAGGGGGAGGACCAGACGCCCGTCACTTTGAGAAACTGAAAGGACGGGGCAACCTGTCTGCATAGGGGGAGGACCAGACCGCATTGATGTACCGGCGGGTACACCGGCAACGATGGGGGTAGACACCGTCTGCTATAATATATGACGGAGGGGGTTGCTGCTGGTTACATCCTGCGGTTCTGAACGATGTCGTACTCTCTGGGGCTTGATATCGGTTCGGTGAACGCCAAGCTGGCGCTCGTCGATGATGAGGGCAGGGTGCTGTGGCTGGACGTGGAGAAGGTCACCTCCAGCCCCGGCGCCACCTTAAGCTCTCTGCTCGTCCGTCTCAGCCGGAAGGTTGACCTAGCGCAGGTCTCTGCCGCCGGTATCAGCGGCTCGAGCAAGGGGCTGATACCCAAAGAGTTGAACTGGGCGGAATATACCAGCCCGCTAGCTATCGCCTACGGGCTCCTCCAGCGCCACCACGATGTCAGCACCATCATACAGATCGGCGGGCAGACGGCGCTGGTCATCGAGCTTGAGGACGGCTTGAGCAGACCTTGGAGGGTGGCGGCAAACCCCTTGTGTGCCGCCGGTACCGGCAGGTTTCTGGAACAGCAGGCTTACCGCCTCGGCATCAGTCTGGAAGAGTTCGCCAGGCTGGCGCTCGCCTGTGAGGGCACACCTCCCCGCATTGCCGCCCGCTGCAGCGTGTTTGCCAAGACTGACCTCATCCATCTGCAGCAGAAGGGAGCCCCTGTGGAGGAGATGCTCTACGCGTTGTGCGAGAGCGTCGCCCGCATGGTGGTGTCGCTGAAGAAGGGCGCCTTTAGCGAGCCGGTCTACTTTGTCGGCGGAGTCGCCGCCAACGCCGCCATCGTTAAGGCATTAAGCGAGCTAATCTCCCAGCGGAACGGTCATCCCGTCAGCATCGAAGTCCCTGAGGACTACCTCCACATCGAAGCCATCGGCGCCGCCCTGCTCTCCAGGGGCAAAGGCTCCAGAGTAACTCTCCTTGAACCGCCCGACACCGAACAGCGCTACTTCAGGCTGCCGGCTCTTCAGGCGGTCACCGCTCACCAGCCCGACACAGACCCGGTGATAACCGTTCCCTGTGCCGGCTATCTGGGTGTGGATGTGGGCTCCACCAGCACCAAGGCGGTGATACTGGACGAGACCGGCGAGAAGGTGCTGGCGAAGCACTATTTGATGACCTCCGGCAGACCCGTGGAGGCGGTAAAGGAGGTCTTCCGCAACCTGTTGAAGAAGGGCGCTGACAAGGTCACCGTGCTCGGCGCCGGTGTCACTGGCTCTGGCAGGTACCTTATCGGCAGCCTCATCGGTGCCGACCTGATAAAGAACGAGATAACCGCCCAGGCAAGGGCGGCAGCGGAGATAGACCCGGATGCTGATATCATCGAGATCGGTGGTCAGGACTCCAAACTGGTGATCAAGCGGCACGGCACGGTGGTGGACTATCAGATGAACAAGGCTTGCGCCGCTGGCACCGGCAGCTTCATAGATGAGCTTGCCGAGACGCTTGGCGTCTCGGTGAAAGACGGCGAGTTCGCCCGGCTGGCGTTCTCAGCACCGTACACCATTGACCTGGGCACCAGGTGCGCTGCCTTTATGGGTCAGGCGGTGACCTCGGTGCAGCAGAATAATGTTCCTTTAGAGGTGATCACCGCCAGCCTGGCTAGTTCCATCGCCGGGAACTACCTCTCCAAGGTGGTGGGCACCAAAAAATTGGGAAGCAAGGTCATCCTCACCGGGGCCGTTTTTTATAACCAGGCGGTGGTCGCCGCCTTCCGCGAGCAACTGAGAGGTAAACAGTTGACCGTGGCTGAACATAAAGAGGTCAGCGGTGCCATCGGCGCCGCCCTGCTGGCAAAGGAGCAGATGACCTCAAAGAGGTCCCGCTTCAAGGGCTTCCAGCAGGTGATAGACAGCCAGTACAACTTCTCCACCTTCGTCTGCAGGGGCTGCGATAACAACTGTACCATCACCCGGATGCAATTGCCGGGCGAAAAGCCGACCTTCTACGGCAGCCGCTGCGACCGCTACGATAGTACCCTTGCCCGCGAACGGACAAGCACCTATTTCGATGAGCGGGAGAGGCTGCTTTTGCGGGAATACCGTGAGGGGGAGGGCAAGGGACCGGTGGTGGGCATCCCTCGGGCACTTTTCATCTATGACTATCTACCGCTGCTGCTCGGTTTCCTCAACGCGCTTGGTGTGCGGGTGGTACTTTCGCCGAAAACTAACAAGGAGATAATCGAGAAATCGGTGGAGCTGAGCTATACCGATAGCTGCTTCCCTATCAAGCTAGTCCATGGACATGCCGAGAGCCTGAAAGACAAGGTGGACTTCATCCTCTACCCCTGTGCCATCCGTCTAGGCAGGAAGGAAGGCGCTGAGAACCAGAAATATGCCTGTCCGCTGGTGCAGGCTTCGCCGTTCATCGTTGGGCAGGTGCTGGACCTCGGTGAGCGATTGCTCATCCCATACATCGACTTCAGTCATGGCTACGAGAGCACTGCGGAGAGCCTGGCGGATGTGGCAGTGAAGATGGGCTTCAGCCGCAGCGCTGGTAAAAAGGCGGCTTTCGCCGGTATCACAGCACAACAGCAGTTCGAGGCAGAGAAGGCAGCTCTGGGCAAGAGGCTGCTTGAGGATCTGCACCAGAGCAATAGGCTGGGGGTGGTCATCTTCGCCCGCTCCTATATGTCGCAGGACTCAGGTGCCAACCTGGGCATTGCCGAGACTCTGGCGCACCTGGGCGTGGTGCCGGTACCGCTGGACTTCCTGCCGCTGGGCTTGGTGGACGTGAGGAAGTACAGCGACCGCCCCTACTGGCTATGGGAGAGCCGGCACATCGCCGGTGCTGCCATTGTGGAAGCCGACCCGCAGCTTTTCGGTCTGGTGGTGACCAACTTCGGCTGCGGTCCCAACTCGTTTATCCTCAAGATCGTCGAGGACATCATGGGCGAAAAGCCGTTAGGGCAGCTCGAGATAGACGAACACGCTGCCGAGGCGGGCATCGTCACCCGGCTGGAAGCCTTTGTGGACACCATCACCAGTTATGCCAGAGCTGCCAGAGAGCGTAAGCCCCAACCACGGGATGTCTACCGCGGCACGTTGCCGTTTTTGCGCACAGAACAGAAAACGCTGGTCGTCCACCGCATGTGCCCCCAGGTGGAAGCGGTAGCGGCTGCCATGGAAGCCTGTGGCGCCAGGGTGCTGGTGCTGCCCGAGCCGGATGACCGTAACCTCCTGTTGGCAAACCAGATAACTGCCGGCACCGAGTGCCTGCCTTACCGCGTCACGCTGGGGGACCTGCTCAAGTTCTGCTATGATAACCATCACAACCTCGATGAATTCGAGGGCTTCACCGCTGGCTCCTACGGTCCCTGTCGCTTCGGCAAATACGCCATCGAGCACATGCGGGCGCTCAAAGACCTCGGCTTCGAGTTCCCCATCCACACCACCGTCTCCAATAACGCCTACCGCGACATAAATTTGGGGCGTGACTTCGAGCGGCTGGCGTGGCGGGGGATAGTCGCCATCGACCATCTGGAGAAGCTCCTGTGGCGCACCCGTCCCTATGAGAAGGAACGGGGCGCCGCCGACAGCCTTTTTGAGGAGTACAAAAGCCGCATTGTGGGACGTATTCGCAGAAAGGAGCCGTTTGATGACCTGCTTAAGGAGGCGGCTGTCGCATTCAAAGGGCTGATCGACATTGCATTGCCGCGAAGACCGCTGGTGGGCATAAACGGTGAGATATACCTGCGCTCCAACCGCTTCAGCAACAACGATCTAGTACGGGCTTGTGAGGCGGCAGGGCTGGAGGTAGTGGTCTCACCGATGGGCGAATGGCTGAAGTATATCTACCACCGCCATTTCGAGGATGCGGTGATGGACAGGAAATGGGGCAAAGCCATAGTCAGCTACATCAAGAAGCGCATTCAGGAGCGCGATGAGCATTCTCTCGCCCGGCATTGCCGCGATGTGCTTGACATCGTTGAGCCGGCGGTGACCGAAATACTTGAGCTGACGGGGCGTTATCTTTCACCGAAGTGCGGCAGCGAGGCGGTGCTGAGCATTGGCAGTGGCGTGGAGTGGCTGGGGAACCCCAAGTTCGCCGGCGTCATCTCGGTTATGCCCCATGGCTGCATGCCCGGCGGCATCGTGGCAGCCATGGCGGAGAAATTGAGCTCCCTCTATCATAAGCCCTGGGTCAGCCTCACCTATGATGGATTTCCTGAGACCAACAATCTGGCGAAGATAAACAGCTTCGCCGAGCTGATCAAGTTCTGCACCCGCAGGGATGGGGTGCCGTCCGCGGCGGGCACAACTTAAGTGTGGACTATGGCTGATATCCGTGACACTATCCGCCGTCGCAGAAGTATACGGCATTACCTTTCTCAGCCGGTTCCTGAAGGGGTGCTTGGGGCGGTGGTGAAGGCTGGTGAGGAATCGGTGGCGCTGGCCCCGAAGATCGCCGTCCGTTTCCACTTGTTCACCGATGGCAAGGTGGTAGCCGAGCGCATGACGCTGCTCACCGGCGGGCGCTGGCTCTTCGGCTCGGCGCCGCACTTCATCGTTGCCACCTCTGAAGAAAAGCCTCACTTTATGGTCAATATGGGCTTCCGTATGGAGCAATTGGTGCTATATGCCACCGAACAGGGCTTGGGCACCTGCTGGATCGGCGGCATGTTCGCCGAGGAGCGCATCGGTGAACTCGTGGGCTTAAAGCCTGGCGAACGGGTCATCGCCTTAACGCCGCTGGGCTACCCGGACACGTCGTTCTACGGTCGTTTCGCCAGAAACATTATTGAAGTGGGTGCCCGGGACTTCGGCAGGCGCAAACCCTTGAGTGAGATAGCCTATGGTAAGGTGTGGGGTGAGCCGCTTGGGACACAGGACGAGGTGCTTTTGGAGGCGCTGGATTGTGCCCGGCTGGCGCCCTCCTGGGCAAATACTCAGCCGTGGCGGTTTCTGGCTGCTGAAAGCGATGTGGTGGCGCTGGCGGATGCCGCCGGACGTTATGCCAGCGTGCGCCAGGGCAAACATTATTACCGGCTGGACGTGGGCATCGCCATGTGCCACTTCTACCTGGCGGCACGGGAGATGGGCTGGAAGGGTAGATGGCAGATCGAAGGCTTTGATGCCGGGGAGATAGCCCGGGAGCGCCGTATCCCTCAGGGCTTCGAGACCATCGGCATCTACCGCAAGTGATGTGACAGTAGCATCGGGCTGCCTACTGGGTAATTCATATCGTTTGTGCTATATTTGTTATTGGTGCAAATGATGCCAAAGCTCGTTTCCGTTGTGTGGCTATCTCTTTCCTTCCTATTGACCTTGTCTATCTCAGGGACTGCGGCGGAGGCACCGGTGATGGTGAAGACGCTGAACTTTGTCTTCAGCCACGGTGCCGGCGGCAACTCGTGCACCCAGCAATTGCTGGCTGACACCCTCTCTGAGCGCATCACCAGCTACATCCAAGAATATGAGCGCGCCAACCCCGGTGTGAAGGTGAGGTTCAACATCCTCAACCGTTGCTATCCCAACGATGTTGACTTGGACACTTGGGCGGTCAACTTGGCGGACAGCGTTGACCAGTACCTGCCAGAGGGTGGCAGCATCGTGCTCATCGGGCATAGCATGGGGGGCAAGGCTGCCCTCTACGGGGTAGCGAAGAACGTGGGTAGTCTGGCTGACAGGACGGTGCTGGTGGTCACCATCAATAGCCCGGTGCCAGCGTTGAACAAATATTTCATGTCCGGGGGTGCCACCTTTGAAGGGTTCTGCCGCGCGGCGATGGTGGTGCGCGCGGACAGAGGTGTGTGTAATTCGGTGGCTATCTACGATAGCAATGCCGACGGTGACTGGGTGGCAAGGAACCGACACTGGCTGGCGTTTGTCTCTGGAGAGAACGCGCCGTTAAGCGGGCAGTTCAACTA
This sequence comes from uncultured Dehalococcoidia bacterium, assembly GCA_937975645.1. Classification (GTDB taxonomy): domain Bacteria; phylum Chloroflexota; class Dehalococcoidia; order GIF9; family UBA5629; genus CALJTV01. The sequence continues at coordinate 8,997 of CALJTV010000006.1, forward strand.
CGGCGGCATGGACATGTACCCCAGGGATATGGACGATGGTGCCCTACCGGTATCGGCGATGTACGGTGAGGGCGCCGACGTGGTCTATTATGGTGAGTACGGGCACAGCGATTTCGGCAGTTCCACAAAAGTCGCTGAATTTATGGCGAGTCAGATCCTCAAATATATCTTCGGCGGCGAGATAGAATGTTCTGTACTGGCACGGCAGGGCAGCTTTGCCCACAGGGCGCCATCGGGCATCGGCAAGGAGCACTGGAGCGACATACTCGGCGATGTCCTGGGCGGCAGAGGTACCGTCTGGCACTGGAACCCCTCTTATGTGAAATGGCAGCAATGGGAGGACGTGGTCTCGCCGCCACTGGCTAGCTATGAAAAGGTGGCACGGAGCCGGTATGTGGTCACTAGGACAGACTCTTCGTCGTGGTTTACCAGCCTTAAGGAGGTGCACTGGCTGGAACCGAACGATGTCACGGACTGCCGGCTTTACCTTAAGAACTCAGCCGGGCCCAGAAGCTCGGTACGCGTTGACTGGGAGATATATCTTCAGGGCAGGCTGGGTGCCGGACTGCAGCGCGACCGCTGGGAGATAGAGGTCACTGCGGGGACCCCCTTGAGCGAAGTCTACCGGGCAGCCTGGTTGAGCGATGACCCGCAGGACATGAGGTTGATAGTGTTCTCCCGCGCCGAGAAGCCGTTCCGCTGGTTCGAGGCTAACTGGCGGGTATACTACAAAGAAGTCCGAGAGAGAGGGGTTATCGAAAAGGTGCCGGCGGTGCCTGAGGCGCCCACCACTAGATAGCCGCCACTAAAAAGCCCGTAGCACTGCCCGTGCCTTGAGGAAGCGCAATAGCCTCTCCTTGGTCACCATACCCAGAGGCGCTCCACCACGGACAACCGGCACCTGGTTTATGCCATGGTCGTCCATCAGTTCCAGCAAGTTTACCGCCGGCTCGGAGGGCAGTGCCGTCTTCAGCTTTCTTGCCGGCGTCATGATCTCGCTTATCCTTGTGGAGCCCCAGCGCCTCCGCGGGATAAGGATGTCGGTCAGCGTGACAATGCCCTCCAGCTTGCCATCCTCGATTACAAAGAAACAGTTCTGACCAGAGTTGATAATATAGTCACGCACCAGTCCGAAGGTAAGCTGCTGCTTGATGGGGGTGTAGTCCTCGGTCATCATATCGTGGGCGGTGATGCCACGCAGGGCATGGCGTACCAGCGCCTGCCGCCGGCTGGCTGAGGCGGCGCTTTCCAGGAACCAGCCTGAAACCGCAATAGCGGTGCCGGCGAACAGGTCACGGCTGGCGATGAGCACGGCGATGCCAGTAAGCAAGAGCATTATGGCTATGCTACGACCAAGCAACGTGGTGATGCGAGCTGCCCGGCTCTGGTCCCTCAGTGCCAGCCACAAGACGACCTGTAGCGCTATGCCCATGGCGAGGGGTGGTGCTGGCAGCAGATTGAACAGCACCACCATGATGTTGAAGTAGAGCAGCCACCGCACCAGCTCGGCGAGTGACAGGCTGCCGGCAGTGATCAGCGCACCATAGAGGGCATAGAATACCCCGGCGATAGCTAGGTTAGCCACGAGTCCGACGGCGGCAAGCGCTAGCTGGGGAAGGGGTCTTGAGTCCTGCTCGGCGATGCGGGGCATGCCGGCGAAGACGAATAGCGTTATCCCCCTCACTGGCATACCCAGCCTTCTGGCGGTGAAGATGCAAGCTGTTTCGCGCAGGCACATGGAAAGGAAGAAAAGCACGCTGGCAGCCGCACCGGAAGCTAGATTATGCCACAATGGGTGGACTCCCCAGAAATACAGCGCCAGCGCTATGCCCACCAACACCAGCGCCGCCAGCCAGGTATAGTGCAGCCGCACCGGTATTCCAAACAGTTCGCCCAGCTTTATCGTACCAGCCATTTATATCCATCCACAGCCGCCTTTAGTATAGAGGCTTATGTTCCTCGGGACAAGCTGACCTTCTGCATTGCCACGCAGCTATGGCCGTGCTACACTATGCCGGAACCGAGCCAGGTGACTGCCTAGGACCAGCAGCGCTCGATGTAATAGAACGACCGCAGGAGGTGACAGGTGCAACCGCCGTTCATGGTATCATATAGCATCACCCGAAAATGCAACCTGAAGTGTAAGCACTGCTATAGCGGGTCGGTGGATGAGCCGGCACCTGACGAACTCTCCACGGAGGAAGCGCTCAGCCTGATCAATGACCTTTCCAAGTGGGGCATTGGGCTCCTGATTATCGATGGCGGAGAGCCACTGTGCCGTGAAGACCTGTTCGATGTCATCAGCTACGCCTCAAGCAAAGGGGTAAGGACAACCATCGGTAGTAACGGCACCCTTATAGATGAAGCGGCAGCCAGAAAAATGAAGGAGGTCGGCGTGATGGCGGTGGCTATCTCCATCGACGGCGCCGACGCGCAGACACATGATTCCTTCAGGGGCGTTTCCGGCGCCTTTGCCGACGCTTTAAGGGGAGTAGAAGCCTGCAGGAAAGCGGGTCTGCCGTTCCAGTTCAATACGGTCATCAGGAAGGAGACCCTGCCTCAACTGGGGGACTTGCTACGGATGGCTGTGCAATACGGGGCGGATGCTGCTGAATTCTTTGACCTGGTGGCTGCCGGGCGTGCCAAAGAGGAGTGCCGAGAGCAGGTGCTGAGCAATGCAGAGAGGCGACAAGCTATGGAGCAGCTTGCCGAACTACAGGCTGCCTGTCCCATAGTCATCAGGGTGCCCGGCTGTCCTATGTATCCCCTCCTGCTACAGCAAAAGCAGGTCAAACCCAAACACTTCTCACCAGAGCTGTTGAGGAGAGTACCTTACTACGGCAGGGGTTGTGCTGCCGGCATGCCTATGGGCTATGTTATGGTCCAGTGCAATGGCGAGGTAAATCCGTGCATGCTGCTCCAGATAGATTTGGGCAATATCAGGAAGCAAAACATAGCCTCTATTTGGGTTAACTCGCCAGTGCTGGCGGAGCTGCGGCGGAGAGAGCTACTCAATGGGGAGTGCGGCAGATGCGACTATAGGCTCACCTGCAGCGGTTGTCGTGGCAGGGCATATGAAGAGACCGGCGATATGATGGCAACCGACCCCGGCTGCTGGCTGGCGCCGGAGACGAGGGAGTAAGGGCAGAAGCTAACCCTCACAATCAACTATTGACAGAAGAGTGTCATATATGGTTATAATAGGTCGCATCGCAAAATATTGCTTGCCTAGGTAACAGATGCGTTATTTACAACAGTGGCTGAAAGGTGTGGTTGACCTGGTGGTGCTCTCGCTGGTGAGCCGGCTGCCGATGTATGGCTACCAGATCGTGAAGGAGCTGCAGCGGCGTGCCGGCGGTTACCTGAAGTTTAAGAATGGCACGATATATCCAGCGTTGTTGCGTTTAGAGAAGCGGGGGCTGTTGGTCTCGAAGTGGCGGAAGGTGACCGCTGGCAGGGGTAGGCGCTACTATCAGATAACCGAGAAGGGGCGTCAATTCCTTGCCGAGCACGCTAGGTTGTGGCAGAGCCTCCATTCTATCGTGGGGAGGGTATTGCAGGAGGGGGTATCATCCTCAGAGCATAAACGCGCTGGTGACATTGCCGAATAGGTAGAGCTGTTGTGGCAGAGGTGTGAGGTGGCAGTAGCTGTAGTTACCGATAGCACTTCAGACCTTACCCCGAGAGTTGCCGAGGAACTAGACATCACCGTGGTGCCGCTGAACGTCCATTTTGGCACCGAGACCTACAAGGACGGCATCGACCTTTCCACCGAGGAGTTCTACTCCCGGCTGCCCCTGGCTAAAGAACTTCCCACCACCTCAGCACCCAGCCCGGGCGAGTTCGCCGAGGTCTATGAAAGGCTTGCCAGACAGGGCAGGGAAGTCCTCGCCATCACCATATCATCTAAGCTCAGCGCAACTTATAAGGCTGCGGTTGATGCCAGAGAGCTGGTGGGCGGAAATTGCCGTGTGGAGGTGATAGACTCCTTACTGGCTATCGGTGGGCTGGGGCTGGTGGTGATAGCCGCAGCTAAAGCAGCTAAAGCCGGCGCCAGCCTGGAAGAGGTGAAGCGGGTGGTGTATGACAGCATGAAGAGGGTGGACCTGCGCATCGCCTTTGACACGCTGGAGTACCTGCAGCGCGGCGGGCGCATTGGCAGAGCACAGGCGTTCTTGGGCTCAGCGCTGAAGCTGAACCCCATCCTCTCCCTGAAGGATGGCATAACGGTCGGGGTGACCAGGGTGAGGTGCCGGGCAAAAGCTTTAGAGCACCTCCGCGATTTCGTTTTTTCCTTCCTGGACCTCGAGGAGCTAGCCATTGAGGACGCCATGACACCCGATGAGGCTGACATGCTGGCACGGGAACTCAGCACCAAATTCCCCAGGGAGCGCATCCGCTGGCTCAAGATCAGCCCGGTTGTCGGCACCCATGTCGGCCCCCGCGTTATCGGCGTTGCTGTGCTGCCAGCTAAATAATCTTGCCGCACAGCCCCTACAAGTCGAGCCTGGGCGAAGGGGTGGTTTGAACCCGCTCAAGCGGTTGTGCTAAATTACGGCATCACTATTCCTACTACAGCTATAGGAGGGGTCCCAGATGGCGTCAGCAAGGTTTGAGAAGCTTTTTCAGCCGGGAAAGATCGGCACTATGGAGATTAAGAACCGCATCGTCATGCCGCCGATGGCTACAGGCTATGCCTCTGAGGACGGCTCGGTTACCGACAGGCTGATAGCCTATTACGAGGAAAGGGCTAAAGGGGGACCAGGGCTGATTATAGTGGAGATTAGCTGCATTGATGCCCCGGTGGGCAGAGGCCTTGCTAGACAGATAGGAATAGACAAGGACGACTTCATCCCCGGGCTTGCTAGGCTGGCTGCCGCCATCAAGCGTCATGGCGCTAGGGCGGCGATACAATTGCACCACGCCGGCAGACAGACTTCTTCCCGGATCACCGGCTTCAAGCCGGTGGCGCCTTCACCCATCCCTGGTCGCGATGGCGAGCTGCCAGATGAACTCACCATCGATGGGATAAAGCGGCTGGTTAACCGCTTCGCCGAGGCTGCCTGGCGGGCAAAGGAAGCTGGGTTCGATGGGGTGGAGATACACGGTGCCCATGGCTACCTGGTGAGCCAGTTCCTGTCGCCCCTATCTAACAGGCGGCAGGACGAATATGGTGGCAGCGTGGAAAACAGGGCGCGGTTCCTGGTGGAGGTGGTAAAGGCGATACGCGCTAGGTTGGGGCGTGACTTTCCCGTATGGTGCCGGCTCAGCGCTGTGGAGCTGAATGCAGAAGGTGGCATCACACTGGAGGAGACCAGGGTAGTGGCAAAGATGGCGGAGGAAGCCGGTGTCGATGCTATCCATGTCTCGGCGCATGCAGTTGGTACTGCCCGCCGTCCGCCCATGGCGCAGCAGCCCGGTGCCTTTATTGAGTATGCTGAGGCGGTAAAAAAGGTGGTCTCGGTGCCGGTGATCGCCGTGGGCAGGATAACCCCTGAGGTCGGCGAAGATGCGCTCCATCAGGGGAGGGCGGACTTTATCGCCATAGGCAGGCAGCTCCTCGCCGATGCCCGCACGGTGGAAAAGATAGCTGACGGCAGGCTGGAGGACATAAGACCGTGCCTACGCTGCTTCTACTGTCTGGACAGTGTGGGACGAAGGCGGGGTAATGGCGTCGGTTGCACCATTAATCCCTTCCTGGGTAGGGAGCGGGAGTGGACGGTGCTGCCGGTGGGGGAAAAGAAGCGGGTGGTGGTGGTCGGCGGAGGTCCCGGCGGCATGGAGGCTGCCATCATAGCGGCAAAGCGGGGACACAAGGTGGTGCTTTTTGAGCAGGCAGACCAGTTAGGCGGGCAACTCATACTGGCGGCGAAACCGCCGTTCAAAGACACCATTGAGGCTTACCGCCAGTACCTCATCGGGCAGGTGAGGAGGCTGGGCGTAGAAGTGAGGCTGCAGCAAAAGTTCGCACCCGATTTGCTCCCGGAACTTAAGCCAGAGGTGGTCATCTTGGCAACTGGCGTCAGACCGTTCATTCCAGACATCGCTGGGATCAGGGGAGAAAACGTGTTGCTGGCAAGCCAGGTGCTCAGCGGTGCTGAGACCGGTGAACGGGTGGCGATAATTGGCGGCGAGCTTGTCGGCTGCGAGACGGCGCTCTACCTTCTTGACCGGGGGAAGCAGGTGACCATTATGAGGCGTGGGGCAAGGTTGGCGACCAGAGTAAACCGCTCGGTGAGGGAGCCCATGATCGAGAGGCTACATGTCAAGGGCGCCACTATTTTGACCGGTGTGGAGTACGAGGAGATCACTGGCGAAGGCGTGGTAATCAGGGACAGCGAGGGCGAAAGGCGGCTGGTGAGGGCGGACACGGTGGTGGTAGCTGCCGGCGCCAGCCCAAATGACGAATTGGCAAAATTGCTCAGGGGCAAGGTACCAAGGTTGGTGCGTGTGGGCGACTGCGTGACGCCGCGGGGGATAAGGGAAGCGGTGGAGGAGGGCTGCCGTGCAGGGCTGGAAATTTAACCCCTGAGTCCGCTATGAGTGCAGGCTCCTAAGGTACTCAGCCCGCCGCGCCATGGCGCCGAGCACACTTATGGCATCCTCCGGCATGGCATAAGCGGGGATGCCACGCTTTGTCGCCAGGGCCATCCCTTTCTGTTGTTCGTTAGAATGCCCCGGCACCACGATGATGGGCTTTCGGGCTTTATCGCGTATTTCTTCCAGCCGGGAGAGGAAGTTTTCGTCTTCGAGGAAAGCGTAGCAGATGGTGAGGCAACTGTCTACTGCCTCGATCATAATCTCGAGGCAGGTGCTGTAAACGGTGTTTGCCTCACCGAAAGGCACCCAGACCAGGTCCACCGGGTTTTTCAAACTTGGCGAGGGCGGTATCCTGTCTTTAAGGAAATCACGCAGCCTCTGCTGCACGGTCTCTGGCAGCGGTGACACCTTCAGCCCTTCCTTAGCGCAGGCGTCGGCGCTGGCAACAGCACCGCCGCCAGCCTCGATGAGCAAGCCCACCTCTCTGCCCCGTGGCAGGAATGGTGCTGAAAAGCCTGCCGCTAGGTCCATAAGTTCTTTCAGTCCCCGAGCAAGGACAACGCCCTTTTGCTTGCAGGCGGCCTCGAAGATGGCGTAGTTGCCCGCTAGCGAGGCGGTGTGTGACATGGCAGCCTTTGCCCCTGTCTCCGAGCTACCACCCTTCCAGATAATGACCGGCTTCTGCGGCGAAATCCTCTCGGCGAGTCTGAAGAACCGCTCTGGCTGTTTCAGCCCCTCGATGTAGAAACAGATGACCTTCGTCTCCGGGTCGCTGCCGAAAAATTCCAGAAAGTCCTCGATGGAGAGGTCGCTCTGGTTGCCGATGCTGACCACGCCCTTAAAGCGCAGTCCCCGCTCGGTGCCGAGGAGCACCATGTTCTCGCTTGCCCAGCCGCTCTGTCCCACGAAGGCGACGCCACCGGGCTCCATAAGTATCCTGCTGTGGGCGGATATGGTATTGATCTTAGCTTTAGGTGAGAACAAGCCCATGCAGTTTGGTCCCACTACCCGCACCCCACCGCTCTGTGCTATTTTCACCATCTCCTGCTGCAGTCCTTTACCCTCTCCACCGAGCTCGGCGAAGCCGGCGCTATGCACGATGGCAAACTTCACCTTCTTCTGTGCGCAGTCAGCCATCGCCTGTGGTACATTCCTTGCCGGTATGGCTATGATCGCTAAATCGACCTCGCCAGGCACCTCGCTGACGCTGGGATAGCATTTAAGTGACATGACCTCCTGTTCCCTGGGATTGACAGGATAGATTGTGCCCTGATAACCATCTTTGAGCAGACCTGAGATAAACATGCCGCCCGACTTTAACTCGTCCCGCGAAGCGCCAACTATGGCTATGGAGCGGGGTTGAAGAAGGGGTGTCAGGTCAGTCACTTTGATTCCACCAGATCACTTCCTATGTCTGCTTTTTGTAGTCAGTCGGTATTTACCCTGGCCTAGGGGATTTTATTCTGAAGTGCGCCTCTTCTGGTCATGGCTCCATGGGTGGGGACTCTGCCCATGATGGGTGGGGTCGGCAAGCTGCTCGGTTGAAATCTGGGGTGCAGGCGTACCGGCGGCTTCAGCAGTCCTACCGGCTCCAGCGCCGCTGCGATCGTCGTCCTTTTCTTTAACTGTAGCTGTGCCCTCTCTTGCAACAATTTCAGGGCTTCAGGGTTGTCCTGCAGTCTGGCGATCCTTGGGTATGCCTTGGGGAGTTGCCCCTGCCGCTTCGGCTGGAACTCCACGGCGATTACGGAACTGCCCTTCATCGTAAGCTTATATTCGAAGTGGTCGCTGATGCCGTTGCTGAGATAACGGAAGTTGTTCGGTCTAGGTGTCTCTATGGCACGGGAAACCCCAAGCAAACCAAGACCGATAATTGTGCTCACCGGCTCTGGCATAAAAATCAGTGCCAGAGCCAGTGACTGCAGCCCAGCGCGGTAGGTTGAACTAGTGCTCATTTAGCTGTTGTAATATTTAAGACTATTTTTTCTGGCAGGTCAACCGCGGGTACGGCTCATCCTTTAGAGCAGTTTCTTCTTGAGCCAAGAGATCCGCTGGTTCAATATCCTGGCGGCGTCAGCCCTGTCGCGGCTACGAGCCAGTTCATTTGCCAGTTTGACGTCACCGAAGACATCGCGCACCCAGCTGCTGAAATCGTTCTTTTCGGCGGTCACGTGATGGTCATAGCTCTGAGTACTCATATGGCTGAGACAGTCAGCCAGTTGTTGCAAGTTACTGGCGGTGCAGCCATCGTGGCAGAAGAACCTCTTATCACCGCTTACATCTCCCAGTATCCTAGCCGCATCCTCTCTCTTTCTTACCGCCATCTTTGTGTCATCCCTCCTCAAGAGCCACCTTTTCAGGCTGTTTAACCCACCGTTACCATGCTTTAAGCCTGCACAGAGGCTAGCACATATCTTTTGCCCTGTCAAACAGCAGGCTTTTTCTTGCCGCCTGGGCATGTGCTAGAATTGTCTCGTAAGCGGTAAAGTTGCCAAAAGGAGGTCAGCATGGACTTCGAGACTGTAATCTACGAGGTAAAGGAGAACATAGCCACCATTACGATGAACCGACCGGACAAGCGCAATGCCCTGAACCACGCCCTGCTCAGGGACCTGGACGTCGCCTTTGAGCAGGCTGAGAACGACCCCGAGGTGAAGGTGGTCATCCTCAAAGGTGCTGGCAAGGCATTCTGTTCCGGCTATGATCTTACCGGCAGTCCTTACATAAGCATCCCTGAAGGGTACGACCGCTGGACAATAGGCAATGCCTTGAAGACATTGCGTGGTATCAGCGCCCGCTACCTTAGGATCTTTAATTTTCCCAAGCCGACCATTGCGCAGGTCCATGGCTACTGTCTAGCGGCGGGGTGCTATCTGCAAATGTGCTGCGATGTCGCCATCGCCGCTGAGGATGCCATACTGGGGCATCCTGCCACCCGGGCTGGAGGTGTGACCAGCATGCCCCTGTGGGTGACCTATCTGGGCTTGCGCAAAGCCAAAGAGCTGCTGTTCACCAGCAGGCTCATCAGCGGTAAGGAGGCAGAGCGCATCGGTCTGGTGAACAAGGCGGTGCCGGCGGACAAGCTGGAGGAGGAGGTGTGGAAGATGGCGAAGGAGATGGCTGAGGTGCCCGCTGACGGCATGATGATACTCAAGGAAGCCCTTAACACCCATGCCCTGATACTGAACCTCGATGCCGTGTTCGCCTACCATCGCCAACTCAATGCCCTGGGGAGGTTGGCGAGAACCGAGGGTGCCGCCCCGTACACGCTCGACCAGTTGCGCAGCCGTACCCGCGGCGAGAAGACAGAGCAGTAGGTACCCCGGGTTGGCAGCACGGCTGCCAGACCGGTTGAGGTGACTTTTGCAGTGACTGAAAGAGGGAGGTGAAGAGATGAGCGGCGTTGAAGAGCTGATCGAACGCGCTGCTCGGGATTTAGCTTCCAGCAGCTATGCCATTGCCCTTACCGGCGCCGGTATTTCCACGGACTCTGGCATACCGGATTTCCGCGGTCCTAACGGCATCTGGACGAAGAACCCCGAGGCTGAAAAAAGGGCTTACGAGACCTATTTCAGGTTTCTTCGTGACCCGGCTCAATACTGGCACGACAGGCTGACCATGGGCACCTCACTTTTGGGCAACCTGCAGGAGGCGAAGCCCAACCCGGCGCATTATGCCCTTGCCGAACTCGAAAAGATGGGCATTATAAAAAGCGTGCTCACCCAGAACATAGATGGCTTGCACGAAAAAGCCGGCAGTCAGCGGGTGTTCGAGTACCACGGCAGCATCTATAAGCTGAGGTGCCCGTCCTGCGGTTGCCGCTTCAGATACGAGGAGTATGACCTCAAGGGGTTGCTTGCTGAAGGCAAGCTACCGCCGCGGTGCAGGGAATGTAGCTCGCCGATAAAGGACGATGTGGTGCACTTTAACGAGCCGATACCCGCGGACGTCGCCCATGCTAGTCTGGAGGAGGCACACCGCTGTGACCTGATGCTCATCTGCGGCACCTCGGCGGTGGTCTATCCCTTTGCGGAGCTGCCACGGGTGGCGCGCTACCGCAGGGCAGGCTCGAGGCTGTTCTCTTTGGAGCAGGAAAAGAGGACCGTCATAATCGAGGTCAACGCCGAGCCCACACCGCTGACCCGCGAAGGCATCTCCGACTACCTCATCCAGGGCAGGCTCGCCGAAGTCCTCCCCCAGATCGTGGAAAGAGTAAAGAAGCTTCGAAGCCAATAATTTTGGGAATACCCTGCCGCAGATCTTGGCGCCAACCGGTGTGGCCTAGCGGTGTTGTCTGCTGTACCCTTTCTTAACCTGTTCTTAACAATCGTATACAATAATACCATTGAAATAGTTGTTTCTTTACGAAGGCTATGAAGGCACTAAGGCAGAAGAGGGTCCTGGTGGTGGAGGATGACCGCAAGACCGCAGAGCTGGTGAAACTCTACCTGGAGCGGGCGGGCTACACCGTGGCTGTGGCACATGATGGAGGCACGGCGCTGGAGAAAATGCGGCAGGAGGAGTTTGACTTGGTGGTGCTGGACATCATGCTGCCCGGAATGGACGGCCTGAGCGTCTGCCGGCAGGTCCGACTTGACTCCGATGTTCCTGTAATCATGCTTACAGCCAGGGTGGCAGAATCAGACAGGCTTCAGGGGTTTGACTCTGGTGCCGATGATTATGTGGTGAAGCCTTTTAGCCCCAGAGAGCTGGTGGCGAGGGTGCAGGCGATACTGCGCCGTAGTAGCCGCGATGAGCTGCTCACCGGACCGCCGGAGGTCACACACGGCAAACTCACGGTCGATTTCCGTGCTGGCGAAGCTCGTTTGGGCGAAAGTAAGCTTCGGCTCACACCCACCGAGTTCCGTATACTGGCGGCGCTGGCGCGGGAGCCAGGGAAGGTGTTTAGCCGCGGAGAGCTTATCGAGAAAGCCCTGGGTCTGGACTACCGCGGCTTCGACCGCACCCTCGATGTGCACATATTGAACCTGAGGCGCAAGCTGAAAGAGGCTGAACCGTCAGCCGACAGGTACATCAGGACGGTCTACGGCATGGGGTACAAGCTTGAGGTGAGTAAGTGAGGTCGCTCAGTCTCCGCTGGCGTCTTTTTTTGATCTTCGTGGCAATGGTGGCGGTCACCGTGGGCGCCATCTCGCTGTTCATCAGCACCTCTGCCAGCACCCAGATACAGCACTACGAGTATGGCAGGAGGGGCGAGCAGATGGCAAGGATGAGGGAGTTGCTGCTGCGTCACTATCTCGCCAAGCAGGACTGGGAGGGTGTCCAGTCTTCGGTGGAGCAGATAGGGCAGCTTTACGGTTGGCGGGTAAGGATAGTGGACACCAATGGCGTTGTGGTCGCCGATTCAAGCAAGTCTTCTCTGGGGGAGAAGCTGGATGTCGGCGCCCACGCCCGCCCCTGGGCGAAGGAGGAGCGGCAAAGCGGGCTGTCCACTGAGATGTCAGAACCTCCACCGTTGTTTCTCCCGATTTTTATGTCTGCCGGAGACAGGGTGCAAAGGCTGGGCTATCTGGTTGTGGAGCCAGGGAATATGCAGGTGCCGAAGATGCCGCCACCATGGCAGTTTTGGGAAACAAGGATTGCGGAGCTGCGCAGTTCCATCGTGTGGTCTGTAGTCTGGGGCGGGCTGGTGGGCATAGGTCTGGCACTTTTGCTTTCCTTTTTCCTGTCACGGCGTATCACTGCGCCGGTACAGAGTCTGGCGTCAGCAGCTCGTAGCTTAGGGAAGGGGGAGTTTAGCCAGCGGGCGTCGGTGAAATCGAAGGATGAACTTGGGGAACTTGCCACGGCGTTCAATTCCATGGCGGCTGAACTGGAGAAAGCCGACAAATTGCGGCGCGACCTTGTTGCCGATGTTGCCCATGAGCTGAGGACGCCGCTTTCCAATATAAGGGGCTACCTAGAGGGCATCCAGGACGGCGTGGTCAAAGCCGATGAAGCCACGCTCAGACTCATCTATGAGGAAGTGCAGCTGCTATCGCGTTTGGTAGAGGACCTGCATGAGCTGGCTCTGGCTGAATCGGGCGGGCTCAGTCTGAACAGACAAGTCTGTGACATCAAGGACATCGTTCGGGATGTCGCCAGCGCCATGGGCTATCAGGCAATAGCAAAGGGGCTGAAGGTGCAACTGGATATGCCTGATACGAATGCATTGGCTTTTATAGACGGGCAGCGGGTAGGGCAGGTATTGCGCAACCTGCTGAGCAATGCCATCAACTTCACACCGGAGGGCGGCGAGATCACCATATCGGTAAAGCAGACAGGAGACGAGGTGGCAGTGAGCGTCGGGGACAGCGGACCTGGCATACCCCCGGAAGACCTTCCCTACATCTTCGAGCGCTTCTACCGCGTGGACAAATCGAGGTCACGGGCTACCGGCGGCAGTGGACTGGGACTGACCATTGCTAGGAGGCTTATCGAGGCGCATGGCGGTCAGCTAACTGTGGAGAGCACGCCGGGGAAGGGGAGCGTCTTCACCATCTCTCTGCCAACCCACAGTGGAGACGGTGCTACCACCGTAGACTGAGCCCTTGCTACTCGTACCGTAACGCCTCTATGGGGTCGAGGCGAGAGGCATTCCACGCCGGGTAGAAGCCGAAGAACAGCCCCACACCCAGGGAGACCACCACGGCGAGGACGATGATGTCCGCAGAAAGGAGCGTGGTCATCACCTTAAATCGTGAGAGCAGCACGGATACCCCGCAGCCGACCACCACGCCTATGATGCCGCCGGTAAGGGTGAGGAAGGCTGACTCGGTGAGGAACTGCCCCCAGATGTCGCGCTCTCTCGCCCCTAGCGCTTTGAGAATGCCTATCTCTCTGGTCCTTTCCAGCACGGAGACCAGCATGATGTTCATCACCCCAATGCCGCCAACAAGTAATGAAATGGCAGCCACAGCGCTTAAGAAAAGGGTCATGGTTCCGGTAGCCTCTTTGAGGGCTTCGACGGTGGACTGTACCGAGGTGATGTTGAAGTCGTTGTCAGCACCCGGGGCAAGACGGTGGCGGGAACGCAGCAAGTCGGTGATCTGTTGGGTAACAAACTCTATCTGGTTCTGGTCGGTAACCTTGAGCGCTATGGAGGTGACCACTCGCTCGCCGCGGCTGGTACGCGGCTGGGTGACCATCTGCTGCATGGCGGTGAGCGGGATAATTACCGCGTCGTCCGGCGAAGCCCATACAGCGCCTTTAGCCTTGAGCACGCCGACGACACGGACGATGTTGCCACCGATGCGCATCTGCTGCCCCACCGGAGGTTCATCGCCAAACAGGGTCTGTTTCACATTGGCACCGAGCACCGCCACCCTACTGCCCCTCTGGTAATCGTAGTCGGTGAAGAAGTCGCCGTCAGCAATCTCCAGGTTGTACAAAAACATGTATTCCGGGGCAGTGCCGATGACCTGGGCATTCATGTTCTGGTTGCCGGCAACAAGCTGTTGGTACGAGGAGAAGGTCGGTGCCAGCGCGGCTATGTACGGTACCTGCTCTTTTATCGCCTCGGCGTCCTCTAGCGTGAGTGTGCTGGCGCTGCCGAAGCCGCCCCTGATGCCGCCAGCCATGGTCATCCCCGGGCGGATGCCAAGAAGGTCGGCTCCTAATCCCTGAATACGGGAGAGTATTTGCGCCTGTGCACCTCTGCCGATGGACATCAGCGCGATCACCGCAGCGATGCCGATAACGATGCCCAGAATGGTGAGGGAGCTACGCAGTTTGTGCGTGGCTATGCTCGTCCAGGCGCTGTAGACGGGGTCGAGCCACTTTTTCAGTCCTTTAATTTGTGCCGGTTGCTGCCTTTTCATGTTCTCTCCTCGGAGACCACCAGCCCGTCCTTAAGGCGTATGATCCGCTGGCAACGCCGGGCAACATCTGGATCGTGAGTTATCATTACCAGCGTGATGCCCTGTTCCTGGTGCAGTTCAGTGAGCAGGGATAGTATTTCCTCACCGGACTTGCTGTCCAGGTTGCCCGTAGGCTCATCAGCAAGGATCACCGGCGGTCTCTTCACTAGCGCCCGGGCAATAGCCACTCGCTGCTGTTCGCCTCCGGAGAGCTCAGTGGGGCGGTGGTTGGCCCTGTCGGCAAGCCCCACCCGCCGCAACGCCTCCACGGCAAGGTCGCGGTCGTCGATGCCTGCGTATTTAAGCCCCAGCTCCACATTGGCAAGTGCTGACAGGCGTGGCAGCAGGTTGAACGTCTGAAAGACGAAGCCCACCTTCTTTGCCCTGATAGCAGCCAACTCTGCGCTGCTCAGGGAGCTGACCTCTTTGCCATCGAGGTGGTAGCTTCCAGATGTGGGTCTATCAAGGCAGCCGATGATGTTGAGCAGGGTGGTCTTGCCCGAGCCGGAGGGTCCCATTATCGCCACCAGCTCCCCCTGCTCCACGGAGAGGTCTATGCCCTTGAGTACCTGAAGTTCCCTTTTACCCAGCGTATAAGTCTTGGTTATCTGCTGGAGTTTGATCATCTGAACATCATCATCGGGGGGCGTTGTGTCTGCTGGGTCGATGTTGATGTGGATGAGGAAGTGGCTTTGACGATGAGCACCTGCTCACCCTCGCTGACGCCCTCGGTGATCTCAGTATATTGCCAGTTGCTCAAGCCGGTGGTCACCTCGCGCTTCTCCGTGACCTCGCCGTTGACCACCTGGACATATGACTTGCCACCTTCTTTGACCACGGCACCGTTGGGCACCAGAAGGACATCCCTTCTCTCATTTACAAATATGGTGGCGGTGACGGTGAGCCCCTCCTTGGGCTGGAAGTCAGCCATGGAAATAGCTGGCTTGGCTGTCTGCTGCTGGTAGCGTTGTGCTACCCACTGTCTGATCTGCTCTAGAGTGATGCGTCCCTCCTCCACTGCTTTCCGCACCTGTTCCGGCAACATTTCCAGCGTTATCTGGGAGGGGGAGCGCTGCTGTATTGCCACGGTCTCACCGGTGATGAGCTCAAGGCGCACCTTGTAGTTGACCACGTTCTGCTGGATGGTGGCGGCGGGGGAAATGCGCTTCACCCTGGCGGGGAAGCTGATGCCGGAAACAGCATCTACCTGTACCGTTGCCCTAGCCCCGGGCTTTATCTGGAACACGTCCATCTCGCTCACCACCACATCTACTTCGAGTTTTGTGGGGTTGAGCAGCCGGATGGCGGCAGTGCCCTCGCTCACCCTGTCGCCTTCGGAAATATTGACCTGAGCTACTACGCCATCAAACGGTGCCACGATGGTGGCTTCCTCAAGCTGGCGTTCTGCCTCTTTTAATTTCTTTTTGGCAAGCTCAAGCTGGAGTTCCTTTATCTCGATGTCGAGGGGGTCGGGGGCGGAGAGGATGCGGTCGCCAGAAGCGGTGGTGGTCGGCTGTTTGGCTTTCTCCAGACTGTACTGTGCCGATTTCACATTTATCTGAGCCTGTATGAGGCTTTGTTCCAGAGTGGAGGTGTCCAGCTTGGCGAGAACCTGCCCTTTCTTCACCTCGTCCCCCATCTCCACCAGCACCGCCTGCACTTTTCCTGAAGAGCCGAAGGAGAGGTTGACCGAATCGGGCATCGCCAGGTTTCCGGTGGCGGTAATCTCTACAGTGAGGTTCCCTTTCCTCACCGTGGCTGTCTGAACTGTTGGCTGTGTGGAAGTATTTTTTGAACCACAGCCGGCAAGCACCCCGGTGCAGAGGAGCGCTATCAGCCCTAAAGCGGTCAGTGAGTTTTTCATATTGCCACCCGCCTGATATTTTAGTATCATCTAGCCTAAATTACCACAGATTTTAGGTAATGATTGTTAAGAACCTATTAACCCGGCAAGAAGCGCCGTCAGCAATACCTCAGGCTATATATTAACAGAAATTTAACTTTTTGCACCTATCATAGGTGGCGATGTCTTTTGTCCTTGCTCTGGGATAGGTTAGAGATGAGGTACTGGCTTGTCTGGTCTACCATATTTGTTGTCTGTTTGGGACTGTTCCCGCCTTCGGCGTCGGGCGAGGGGTTGGGGTTACCTCTTAAGTGGAACGTGGTGGAGACCCCGGGGAGGAGGGGCTGCATCATCATGCTGGACTCCGAGGTGAGCCGCATCGCTGTGGGGCGTGGTGGTGTGGTCTATGCCATTGACAGTCGGAAGGGTGGCGTGTACCGCTCGGAAAACGGCGGCTCCACCTGGACGGAGATAACAGCCAATCTTGTTGCCGCCGGGGTGGACTTGCCCGCACAGGAGGCGGCGGTCTGCCCGGACAAGCCCACCATTGTGGCGTTGGTGGACAAGGACAGAAGGAAAGTCTATGTATCCAAAGACAGCGGCGCTACCTGGGATGACACCTTTTTTCCCGTTTCTGCTACCGTTGAAATCCGGTGCCTTGCCCTGTCAACTTATCGCATGAGCGGTGACGAGGCGGTATGTGATATCGCTGTTGGTACCAGCGATGGCGGCAACGGCAAAGTCTATGCCAGGAGCACCTCCGCTTTCAGCTCCTGGCAGGACCAGGGGTTAAATCAGGGGGATGTTTGGGCAGTCAAGTTTTCGCCGACCTATTCTCTGGAGGCGGCGATCGTTGCCGTAAGTGCCGATAGCGATGATGCCTGGCTCAGCATCGGCAGGCGCGATATAGCTAACAATTCCACAAATTGGAACGCCTCTGCTGGTCTTTTGGGTTATCCTGTAGCGGTGGAGGATGGTGGTGACTCTCCGGATAAAGGCCAGATTCTGGGCGCTGACGTGGACCTGCCTGCCGATTTCAACCTTATCCAGCCCTGCGTGTATGTCAGCACCGACACCACTGCTGCGGGCACCCAGGTCGGCATCTACCGTATAGAGGGGCTTATGCCAACTGTCACCCGCTTCAGCGGGAGCTACGGGAGAATCCATAGCATATCCCATTACGGCAGAAAACAGCAGGGCAGGTTGGTCGCCGGCGAAGTAGTGCCGGGCGCAGGTTTTCGAGTCAAGGTCTGGTGGACGGACAGCGCTTACCCTGGCTACGGCTTATCACCGTCGCTGAAAGATGCCACAGAGCCGCCCACGGGACCGGGCAATGCCTACGTAAGGTGGAGCTATGATGGCACAGTGGCTTACTGCGGCACCAGCGGCAGCGCTGCTAATGACGAGAGCGCCTTCTCCGTAAGTTACGACTTCGGCGACACCTGGCAGCAGCTCAGCCTGATAGACACCACCATCAATATCTCCGATATCGCCCCGGCACCCGACTCCAAGAGCCTGTTCCTTGCCAGCTATACGAAATACGGTCCTGAAGGCGTTTGGCGCAGCGCCGGCGAGCCGCTGGGACATTACTGGGGGCGGGTGCTCTCCATGGAGACCACCACTGACAGGCTGATATTAAGGCTAAGTCCCTACTATTTGGACGACTATACCATCTATGCCGTGGAGGTGGGCGATTCTGGGTCGCAGTACAACAAGATGGCGGTGTCGAATACCCGCGGTAATACCTGGTACCATCGCCCCGTGCCCGGTCCGGTCATCGATTTCGCCGTTGAGGACAGGGACACCTTCTATGTTGCATTGCCCGGCGGGCGGGTGCGTAAGGATACCAGCGGCGGTGTCACCTGGGTATACCCTGAGGTTACCTGTTTCAGTCAAGGTATGCAGGAAATCAACATGCTCACCATCCCCATTCCGGGGCATGTCTTGGTGGGGAGCCGGCGTGGGCGGGTGGCGTATTCCACCGATGGCGGTAAAAGCTTTAAGGAGATCGGACCACCGGTGGGCAATGGACCCAGCCGCGTGGGCGATGTGCAGGTGGTGGCTGATGCCCGCTACAAAGAGAACGGCATCATCTATGCCTCAGACAATATCAGCGATAAGGGAATCTGGCGCTGGACTATTGGCGTCTCTCGCGAGTGGGAGCAAATAGACAGGGTGGTCACCGACCTTGGTGCTGAGCGGAAGGTGGTGAGTCTGGTGATGGGAAAGGAGGGGACACTATACGCCGCCTCCAGCGAGAACGTCACCGGATATAGCGGCGGCATGAGCCGCTCGCTCAACCCCAGCTACGGTGAGCTAACTCAAATCGAATGGGACATCGTGAACCGCACCCTCCCCACCGGCGCCGCCTTCAATCCCCTGGTGGTATTTAGCCACAACCTGCCCCACCTCAAGATATCGGACGATGGCGGGCGCAACATACTCTGGGCGGTGGACACTGCCAACCACCTTGTCTACGCCTTCGAGGACAATATCTGCCTCGCCGGTCCGATTACTCTGCCGACTGGGGAGATCGGCTGCGACCCTGCCTCGGGGCGGGCAGGGGAGGTGGACTTCTGCTGGGAGCAGCTCTCCCTGGCTGATGGCTATGACATCGAGGTCGCCAGGGACGAAGTCTTCAGCATTAAAGTCCTTGACCGGGCGGGTGAACATGTCTGGGAGGGCTTTTTGTTCCCGACGGATGTCACCAAGCCCTGTGTATTCTTCCCCGCCGCCGGGCAGGCGGCTGCTCTGGGATATACGGTTGGACTCGAGGAGTCAAAAAAATCGCTGGTGACCACGATGGCTGAAGGGTCAGCTATCGGGTACTGCGGACAGCTCGAGTGCGGTCATGCCTATTATTGGCGGGTGAGGGTGCGTCATGCCGCCACCACCGAGACCATCAGGAGCCCATGGTCGGAGGTGAAAAGTTTCACCGTTAAGGCAGGAGTACCTGTGGCAGCTACCTATCAGGGTGTCCAGCCATTGGCGCCAAAGAACGGCGCCGCTGGCTGTCCCATAACCTCAGTGTCTTTCTCCTGGGCACCGCTGCCCGGTGTGACCAGATACGAATTTGTGCTGGCTGAGGATGCCGATTTCGCCAAGGTAACAGCCAGCGTGACCACAAGAGCGACAGCCTATACCTACGAGGGCTGGCTCAAGTTTCAGACCGTGTATTTCTGGCGGGTGCGCCCGATAGAGGTCAGCGGTCAGATGTCACCGGGCGAATGGAGCCCGACCTTCTGTTTTCAGACCGAAACCTTAGAGCTCCACGCTGTTCCGCTGTCTTTACCCTCTGCCGTGCCCCTCTGGGCACTGGTGGTGATGGCACTCGGCTGCTTGCTGATAGCGGCTACCGTCAGCCTGATGTTTTTCTGCTAGCTGTCTATCCCCAAAGGTCTTTTGCCACGTCCTCAAGACCGAGCTCGACCAGCTTTTCCTTTGTCGGTTTGCCGGTCTCCCAGTCCCATTTCCTGAAGGCGTAGTACTCTTTGAGCAGGGTGTCCATATCTGGCGACTTACCGACAGTTGCACCCTCGTTCAGCGGCTGAATGCAGATGCGGGGCAGTTTATCTTCCTTTCTACTGAGCCCGAGCTTATTGCTGATCGCTCGTTTGATGTTAATTGACCTTTCGCCAGCGGTGCCCAAATCAGCCGGGGTGCAGGTCCAGCCGGTGACGGCGCTGAGCATTTCGCTAAGCTGGGTGGCGGTGTAGGGGGCAAACTTGCACATCAACATGGAGTCAAACAGGTCACGGTACGCCTGGAACTTGGCAGCTGGCTCGGCTTTGCCCTGAGACTGGTGCCGGTCGCCGGGCAGTATCCCCAGCTCCATGACGCCGGCGCCGATGTCCACCATGTAGTAGTCGCCCTTCAGGTGGCAGGCGCCGCGGGGACCGGTGGCATAGGAGATAGCCATGCCGAAGAAAGCTCGGGCGTCGTGCATGGGTACCTCCTGCCCTTTCACATGGGCTGCCTCCTCCGGGTCGGCGCCCAGCTCTTCAGCCATGCGGCGCACGCCCTGCCCCAAGAGTTCGCCGAACCCCTGTTTTTTAATCATCATCTCAACCAGCTTGACCACCGCCTTACCATCGCCCCATTTCAGCTCCATACCAGCCTTCTTTTTGGTCAGTATTCCTTTTTCATAAAGGTGCATGGCGTAGGCGATGGCGACGCCCGCGGATATGGTGTCCAGCCCGTGGGAATTGCACAGGTGGTTAGCTTCCACTATGGAGTCGGTGTCGAAGTTCCAGCACAGAGGGCCGAGTGCAGCGGTGGTCTCGTATTCAGGACCATCCACCTCGGGGATGCCCTTAAAGTTTCTGATGAGCCTGCCGCAGCCAATGGGACAGCCATAGCAGGCATAGTTACCCATAACGTATTTCTGCCGGAAAGCCTGGCTAGTGACCTTCTGCGCGGGAAAGAGGCTGCGGGTGAAATATTTCGCGGGCACATCCCCCATGACCATCCCCATGTCCACCCAGAGCATGGTACCGTACTCGCGGTAGAGGACGGCGGTGAAATTGCTAGCGATAGCTTCTCTAGCCTGTCTGGTGAGTTCAGCCACCTTCTGCTCGTCGGCAACGCTTACCTTAGCACTGCCGCTCACCGCCACCGCCTTCAGCTTCTTTGAGCCCATCACTGCACCCACACCGCAGCGCCCGGCTACCCTGCCACGGTCATTGACCACGCCAGAGCACTTCACCAAATTTTCACCGGCAAGCCCGATGGCAGAGATGCTGACTTCGGCATCCTTGAGCTCGTCCTTCAGTATTTTCTGCGTCTCGTAGATGTCCTTCCCCCAGACATGGGAGGCGTCCTTTATCTCCGCCTTACCGTCCTTAACATAGAGATAGACAGGTCTGGATGCCTTGCCAGTGATGTAGATGGCATCGAAGCCGGTGTTTCGCAGTCGGGAGGGGAAGACGCCACCGGTGGTTGCCTCACCCCAGTAGCCGGTGAGCGGTGAGATGGTCGCCACCGCAGAGCGGCTCGCCATAGGTATAGTGGTGCCTTGGAAGGCACCGGCGGCGAAGACTAGGGGGGTCTCCGGAGAAAGGGGGTCCATACCTGGTTTCACCTTATCGTAGATAAGCCTGGCACCAAGGGCGGTGCCGCCGATGAACTTCTTTAAATCTTCTTCTTTAAGTTCGATGCTCTTGCTCTCTCCCGAACTGAGGTCTACATGCAAGTATTTACCGTGATACCCGAACATCTTCCTGCCTCCTTAGAAGTCTATGTCCTTGCCTTCATAGGCGTATCTGAAAATGGCTTCGCATTGCTGTGGCGTCATCGGACGCGGACTCTGGAAGTGGGACGGGTCCTCCACAGCATACTGGACGAGCTTGTCCATGTTCTTTTCGAACTCTTCTTTGGGTATGCCCAGCCCCTTCAGGTCGGTGGACACGCCTACCTCTTTGATCAGCGTGCGCACCTTGTTGACCAGTCCGTTGAAGTTCTGCTCGTCTGTCTTCTCCCTGATGCCAAGGGCATCGGCGAGGACAAGGTATTTGTCCGTGAGTGGGCGGTAGAACTGGAAGGAATAGGGGATGAACACGCCCACTGCCACGCCGTGGTGGACGGCGAACGCCTTGCCCAGGGAATGTCCCAAGGCGTGGGTGAGCCCCACACCGCCGTTGAAGAAGGCAATGCCCGCCATGCTAGCGGCGATGTGCATCCGCAGCCTTGCCTCCATATCGGTGCCGTTGTGGTAGGCTTTGGGCAGGTACTGGAACACCATCTGTGTCGCCCGGATGCCCATGGCATCGGTGAAGTCGTTGCTTGCCGGTGACATCACACAGTCCATGGCGTGGGCGAGGACATCGAGTCCGGTGCCGGCGGTGAGTTTGGGCGGCATACCCATGACCAGTGACGGTATCAGGATGGCGAAGTCAGGTAGCAGCTCCCCGTTCACTATGGGAACCTTCCTTTTGGCGGCTGTGTCAGTGACCACAGCTATGGCAGTGCACTCCGAGCCAGTACCGCTGGTGGTGGGTATGGCAGCGAGGATGGCTTTCTTTCTCAGTCCCAGCTGGACCAGGAAGGAGACGCTAGCCAGATCAGTGATGTCCGGTCTCTCATACAGTATCCAGGCAGCTTTGGCGGTGTCCATTACTGAGCCGCCGCCGAGGGCGATTATCAGATCTGGCTCGAACTTCGCCATGGCTTCGGCACACTGCTTTACCGTCTCTATGGGTGGCTCCGGCTGGGCTCTATCCCAGACCTCGATGGTGAAGCCACGCTTCTGGAAAGCGGATGCAATGCGGGGGGCGAACCTCACTGCGATCTCATCGGTGACTATGAAGCCTCGCTTCTTAGCGCATACTTCGGCAATCCTGTCCGCCCCTCCTGGCAGGACACCGACAGCCTCGCCAAGGGCGTTGGCGCCCATGAAGATGCGCGGCACTAAAAAGGTGCTGGCAGCCCCCTTTACCGCACTGGCTGTGGCTAATGGAATAAGTCCTTTGATTAAGGGGTCGGTAAACCAGTAGCTCATCGAACCACACCTCCCTTGTTGTTTTCGTCCACATTGTACCACCGCCATGCCCAAAGTCAATAGGTGTTTTGGCGGGTGGAAAAAGCGGTTTTATATAAGACCGCAGCCTAATAGCGGCGGCAGATGTTTCTTAGTAGCGCCCTGGCAGTCTCCTCGCTGAGCTCGCCTTGCTCGAAGGCTTGCACGACCTGTACCACGGCCTCCCTGATCCCCAGTGAAGCCAGCCCTTCTTCGCCTGGGGGGAAGGTCGGGAAGCTGGGGAACATCCTGGCGATTTCCTCCCTGTTCCCACGGGTGAACTCTGTAATCGGTCTCATCAGCAGTTCCAACTGTTCTTTGTCCAGAGGTGCCTGGACAAAGAGCTGGTTACAGAAATGGTAGCGGCACTCCCGGGGCCTTATTTCGTATATAGGGCAGCCTTTGAAAGCAGGGGAATAAAGGCGGCAGCCCACTTCCCGGCAGCACTTTCCTCCGCATTCTCGACATCTCTGCTGGCTCACCTCGTTGAGGTTGCGGATAAGCCGGGCTATCTCAGCGCTGAACAGCGCTTCAAATTCCTCGTCGGTGAGAAATATTTGGGAAGGTTCCATTATTCTGGCTCGATAGGCACCACTCTTTTGTGGCTGTTTGCCGCAGCCCTACATAGCTACATAGGAAAGAGGCATCATACTGAATTATAGCATATAGGTGCGAAGTCCCATCCAGTTTGATTGTGTGTCTTTTGTTCACACTTTTCCTTTGGGGCGGCCTAATTCACCCTCACCTTATTCCTCTCCCATCAAGGGAGAGGAGAGTCTAGAGAGGAAGTCCTCTCTCCGGTGGGAGGGGGTTAGATAGGTATAAAAGCAGCTCTGGGATGGCGAAGACCCTCTCTCCCCGCGGGAGAGAGTTAGAGGCGGTGGCAGATGCCGTCAGTCTTCCTTACCGCCCTCTCTCCCGTGGGAGAGAGTTAGAGTGAGGGCAAAGTCCTGGGTAAACGGTACGCTAACCTCCAGTTTGACCGCGGTAATTCCTGTGACCTATAATAAGGGCTGGCTTAAAGCCAGAACAGGTAGCGCGTAACGGTTTGCAGTGCATACGCCACAGGAGTCATGCGGCAAAGCCTGCCGCCTCTCGAAGTGTGGTCTCGCGTGGTTAGAGGGAGGTGCCGACTGGGCTAACTTATGCCCATACTCCAACCGGAGCCGCAGTTTCCACAGTCTGTTTCTGTTCCAAGAAGTACTGTTCGGGGGATTGCATCTTGTTTAGGTTTTCGCTGGTGCCACGGGAGAAAAAGTTCTTTGTGCTTTTTCAGCAGAGCGCACAGAACGCCCTGAAGACCGCCCGTCAGTTTCAGGACATGCTTGACGCTTGGGAGGATATCCGGGAGAGGGTCAGTGTGATAACCGCCCTGGAACACGAAGGGGATGCCATCACCCATCAAATTGTCGCCGAGCTGCACCGTACCTTCGTTACCCCCTTTGACCGTGAGGATATTGCCATGCTGGCAAACTCACTTGATGATATAACTGACTTCATCCACTCGGCGGCGGATGCCATGTCGCTGTACAACATCGAACATCCTACAGAGAAGGCGAAGGAGATGGTGGATATCGCGGTCCAGGCGATAGCCGAAGTGGGCAATGCTGTCTTCGAGATAGAGGGCAGGATAGACAAGGAAAAGCTGCTCAAGCGCTGCGTGGAGATAAACCGGCTGGAGAATGTGGGCGATAGCCTGTACCGTTCTGCCATGGCTGAGCTTTTTGCCAACTGCAAAGATTTCGCCCATGTCATTAAGTGGCGCGAGATATACGAGGACATCGAGAACGCCATAGACAGGTGTGAGGACGTAGCTAATATCTTGGAGGGTGTAGCCCTCAAGTACGCTTGAACTCTGTTAAAGTGGGAAGCATAGGTACTCCTTCCATCAGGGCGGGACAGGTCAGTAGCACGTGGAGATAAGTTTTTCGCTAATCATAGTGCTGCTGCTGGTGCTGGCAGCAGAGTTCGTAAACGGCTGGACAGATGCCCCCAATGCCATCGCCACGGTGGTCTCAACGCGTGTCCTCTCGCCATACCAAGCGGTGGCGATGGCTGCGGTGATGAACATACTGGGGGCGCTGCTCACCGGGACGGCGGTGGCGGTCACCATTGGTAAGGGGATTATCCAACCGGAGGCTGTCTGTCTGAGCACCGTGGCTGCTGGCATGCTGGCGATAGTGGTCTGGAGTACCGTAGCCTGGTGGTTCGGTCTGCCCACAAGTGAGACGCACGCCCTGGTGGCGGGGCTGGCGGGCGCCGGGCTAGCCTATGCTGGACCCTCTGTCCTGCTCTGGGAGGGCTGGCGCAAGGTGCTCATCGGTCTGGGGCTGTCCACCATGGTGGGGTTTACCTTTGGCTACATCGTGATGAACATCATCTACCGGTTGTTGTCCCGTGTTAACATGACCAGGGTGAGGCAGGTGTTTGGGCGTCTGCAGCTCCTCTCCGCTGCCTTTATGGCTTTTAGCCACGGCAGCAATGATGGGCAGAAGTTCATGGGTGCCTTTGCGCTGGCGCTGTTCCTCGGCGGCGCCCTGTCCGAGGTACATGTCCCCATCTGGGTCATTTTAATATGCGGCATTGTCATGGGCTTGGGCACCAGCTTCGGTGGCTGGCGTATCATCCGCACCATGGGCTTCCGTCTCACCAAGTTGGAGCCGGTGAATGGGTTTGCCGCCGAAAGCTCTGCCAGCATGGCTATCCTGCTAGCTTCGTTCACCGGCGTGCCCTTGAGCACCACGCAGACCATCAACATGGCGATTATTGGTGTGGGGTCTACGCGCCGCTTTTCTGCAGTGAGGTGGGGTGTCACCAATGAGATCGTCATGGCGTGGTTGCTCACCTTCCCGGTGTGTGGCTTGCTGGGTTATCTGTTCGGGATGGTGCTCAGACCGCTTTTTGCCTGATGTATCGCTATTTTTGTTTTCAGACCTATAGCCTCGGAGTCTGGCGATGTGTATAATTAGAGCCAGCAATGAGAGCGATGAGGACTAAAGGTTTAATCTAAGTGGGGGTAAAGAGCAAATGGCGATGAGTAGTGAGTCTAAACAGCGGTTGCAGGAGATCCACAATGATATCCAGGAGATGGCCGGGCTGGTAACTAAGGCGATCGGTCGTTGCATCGAGGCGCTGAAAAACCGTGACCTTAAGCTGGCGCATAAGGTCATCGCCGATGATATTGCGATCAACAAGAAGCGGTTTACCATTGAGGACAAATGCATTGCGTTGATGGGGGCGGAGCTTTTGCCTGCAAACGAGCTCCGCGACATGGTGTCGGTGCTCAATATCACCACGGAGCTGGAGAGGGTCGGCGACTACGCCGAGGGCATAGCCAAGATAGTGGTGATGATAGGGGATGAGCCACCATTGAAGCCGCTGATAGATATCCCCAGGATGGCGGAACTGACCATCGAGATGATCGAAAAGAGCATTCAGGCTTTCCGCAACCGGGATGTGGCACTGGCAAAGCATGTGGTCTCTATGGACAATGTAGTGGACGGGCTCTATGACCAGGTGTTTCGTGAGCTGCTCACCTTCATGATGGTCGACCCCAAGACAATCAACCGAGCGACGCGCCTCATTTGGGTGGCACATAACCTGGAGCGCGCCGCCGATAGGGTGACCAACATCTGCGAGCGGGTGGTGTTCACCGTCAGCGGCAGAATGGAGGACCTAGAAGTCTCCAAATATTAACTGACAGCCCCGGGTCTTCAACCGCGCATAAGTCTTTTGTCAAAGCTTTTCCCTTTGCGTCATATGCCATTGCCCGCCACTTGTAGCCGTGAAAAGACAAATGCTGGCAAAGGTGGTAAAATAGCCAAAACGGTATGAGGGTAGGCATATGATCGAAGAACTTCTCCCCGGCTTGTATCGCATCGAAATCCCCTTGCCCCGGAGCCCTCTAAAAGCCCTGAACTCGTATGTGGTGAAGGGCGGGGACAGGTTCCTCATTGTCGATACCGCATTCAACCGCGAGGAGTGCTGGCAGCCCACCATATCGGCGCTTCGGGAGCTGGGTGTTGACCTGGACAGGACCGATTTTTTTATCACCCACCTGCATGCCGACCATTCGGGGCTGGTGGGCAGGCTGGCGAAGCCCACATCCCAAGTATATTTCAGTGAAATCGAGGCGCGGTTCATGCGCGGCGGCACCGGGGAGGGGAAAGCTCCGGACCACTGGCAAAATACAGTCCAGTACTACTTAGCCAGCGGCTTCCCCCGTGATGAGCTGGAGGTGGCAATGCAAGGCCACCCGGGTCGTCGTTACAGCTCAAGGCAGTATGTCAACCTGAGGGCTCTGCGGGACGGAGAGAGCATAGAAATCGGCGATTACAGATTTGTGGGCATCGATACCGCCGGTCATACCCCGGGGCATATGTGCCTCTATGAGCCGGAGAAAAAGGTGCTCATCGCCGGTGACCACCTGCTCATCGATATCACTCCCAATATCACCACCTGGCCCGAGCTGGAGAACTCCCTGAAGAGCTATCTGGACAACCTGGACAAGGTATATAAGCTGGATGTGGCAATGGTACTGCCCGGCCACCGCCGCCTGTGGAACGACCACCGCAAGCGCATCCGCGAGCTCCAGGAGCACCACCGCAACCGGCTGGCAGAGGCTATGGCGGCGCTTGAGAGCGGTCCCAAGACCGCCTGGGAGGTAGCACCGTACATCACCTGGGATATAGAGGCTGATTCCTGGGAGGACTTTCCCACGGTGCAAAAGTTCTTTGCCGTCGGCGAAACGCTGGCTCACCTTGAATACCTGGAGGCAGAGGGCAGGATAACGAAGCATTCCAGAAACGGCAAGATATATTACTCCCTGGCATAGGTAAGGAGGTACGCTATGGAGGTTATGGAAGCAATAAAAAACAGGCGCAGCATCAGGAAGTACCGCCCCGACCCCGTCCCTGAAGACGTCTTGCAGACTGTCCTGGAGGCAGGGCGCTGGGCGCCCTCGTGGGCGAACACCCAGTGCTGGAGGTTCATAATAGTCAGGGATGCGACGACCAAGGCTAAGCTGGCTGAGACGCTCAGGGGTACCAGGGCGGGCAGGCCCAACCCGGCGACCGAGGCGGTGCGTACCGCCCCGGTGGTGATAGCCGCCTGTGCCGAAAAAGGGCTTTCCGGCTTCTACCGCGATGAGAGCGGGCAGGTCCTGCCAGCTACCGACAAGGGCGACTACTGGTACATGTTTGATGTCGCTTTGGCCATGCAGAATATGTGCCTTGCGGCGCACGCCCTGGGGCTGGGCACAGTCCATACCGGCTTGCTCGATGCTCAGGAAGCTGCCAGGATATTGGGCTTGCCTCAGAACGTGGTGCTGGTGGAGCTGATGCCCTTGGGCTATCCCGATGAGACGCCGGCTCCAAGACCACGTAAAGAGCTAAGCGACTTCGTCTTCTACGAGCACTATGCCCAGAGCACAGCGAAGTGATGAGGTACCGTAGTTACGGCGACGACGGCATCATGCCGGTGGTGGCGATAATCGTCGCCTGCTTTGTGCTCTACCTGGCGACCGTCATCGCCAATTTCTTCGGCTACAGCCTGATAGTTTATCTGGGGATGCGCCCGGCAAGCCTGCTTGTGCAGCCGTGGACTATCATCACCAGTCTGTTCATGCACGGCGGCATCTGGCACCTGCTGGCAAACATGCTCACCCTTTATTTCTTCGGTACCTTTCTGCAGCGGCTGGTGGGCACTAGGACGTTCCTCCTTATCTACTTTGTTGGCGGCATCGTGGGTAATATCTTGTTTATCTTTCTGGGACCACCCTATGCCACAGTGGTCGGTGCCTCGGGTGCCATATTTGCTCTAGGGGGGACGCTGGCGGTGCTGACGCCGATGTCCCGTGTCTTTATCTTCCCCATCCCGGTGCCCATGCCCCTATGGGTGGCAGTCATCGGTGGTTTCCTCATCCTCTCCTTTGCCCCGGGCATAGCCTGGCAGGGGCATCTCGGCGGCTTGGTAACCGGGCTTATCGCCGGCTTCTTGCTGCGCCGCCGCCGGCGCTTCGTCATATTCTAACCGTCGCTGCACACGCTACTTCATGCAGTTGAAACGGTATTCTACAACCGACCTCGAGCGCCTCCTTTCCAGCCTTACCGAAGCAGGGGACAGCTATCTGACCATCTATGTGGAGCCGGGGTTTTTCCCGCAATACATCGTGGACTTGAAGCTGGAGCCGGAATGGCAGGTACTGGTGGACGGGGTAAAGGTAGCTGTGGCTCAAGAAGCGGTGGTGGTGGCTGCGGAAAAATACGGCACTGGCGCCGCCATCTTCTGGAGCGAAGGCGCTGACAAGTACCTCATAATACCGCCGTTCCCGCTGGGGGAAAACCGCATCTCCACCGGTGTACCCGATATTTCCCCGATCAAAGCGGTGCTGAAAAGAAAATACCTCCTGGGTGTGGCGCTGGTCGCCTGGGGCTCTTATGCGCTAGGCGTTTTTAACGGCGACAGGCTGGTCGATTGCAAAATAGGCACCGGCTACATACACAAAAGGCACCGCAAGGGGGGCAGGAGCGAGCGCAGGTTTGCCCGCAGGACCGAGGAGCAGAAGAAGGACTTCCTCAGAAAGGTCGCCAACAGGCTCGATGAGAGGTTCGGCAGCCTCGTGCTGGACTATATATTCTTCGGTGGCAACCGCCTGATACTAAAGCCCCTTGTCCGTGAATGCCGTTATCTACAGTCCAACGCCGCTAAACTTTCGTCCAGAGTGCTTGAGGTCAGGTATGCTGACAGGGAGGCGCTTATCAGGAGCTACGGAGAGATAACCACCTCGTTGGTGTTCTCCTTCTAATGGAGCTGCTCATCCTCCCCTGTCAGATAGCCGCTCGATGAGCGCCTGGTAGAACTCCTCAGGGCTTTTCCCCAGGGACATCCTCTCCATGGGGCACATGTCATTGCCATCTGCTGTAGTGATGAAGGGCACTAGTCTCTGTAGGTGGTATTCGATACCGTGCTCCTGCAGCACATGGGCGGCGAGTTGGCTCCCCAGCGGGCTATATACTGCACCAGCCCCTACCTTAATACACAGCAGCGCCGCTGCCCTGCCCACCACCTTGTCGAACACCACCACAGTGGTATAACCTCTGGCAGCGGTCCTCGCGTATTCCAGCAGCGGTAGCAGTCCGTCCTTCGTCGAACTGAACACTAGCCTGCTATTGTGGTACACCTGAAGCGCATCGGTGCTGGTGAGGAAATCGGTGAACAGCCTCTGGTACTTATCGCTGCCTGTGCTCTTACTCATCTGAGCAAGACCTCTGTGACCTTTTCCGCCAGCTCCTTGCTTTCGGGGTCATCGGTGACGAGTTCAATCCGTTCCGGCGAGTCCACCCCCAGCCCCAGCTCCACCGCCCTGGCGATCTGCTCCTGCTCGAACACTTTCCCTTTGTTTACCTCAGGTGTGGTACCCAAGAGCCGCAGTACCGCCACGCCCACCGCATCTATGGCCACACGGTCGCTGCCGGCGACCATTACATTGGCTTTGACCCTCGTCCCTCTGTCAGGACCGCCGTCCACGAAGGCGTCCACGCCGTCGAGGACGACCAGGTCAGGAGTGTAGGCGGTATTTATCTCGGCGATCATCTTCCGCATATGCGGTGAGCTATGCAGCTCAGCCATATACGGGTAACCTTTGCCCGCCACCATGCCTACTGCGTTCTTCAAAGACATGGTGAAGTGCCCGCCATAGGCGTGCGTCTTCAGACAGCAGGTCTGTACTATTGATTCCGCCTCCAGGTAAGCCTTAGGGAAGAGGAAACCGTCCTTCCAGTGGCTATCTTTGGGGCGGAAATGCGCCCAGCCGCTCCTGTCCATCTCCTCTAAGTTGAGGATTTCGAAGCCCAGCTCCTTAGCCATCTCGAGTATGCCCTTCTTCTTCAGCACCTCGCGGGTGGGCTGCAGGGGACCGCAGCGCTCGGCAAGGGTTATCTTGGTTGCCCCCATCTCCTTAAGCTTGAGCACCAGGGCACGCAGCGTGTCATTATGGGTGGAGCCCGGTGCCGGGTCAGCGGTGTTGAAGTTGGGCTTCAGCACCACCGCCTTGCCCTTCACCGGGTTGTGCCTAAGCAGGGCAATTGCCCTTTTTACCCCCAGGGCGCGGTCTTCGGTGCGCACCAGGCTCACTTTTGTCGCTGGTTTCGGTTGCCTCTTCTCCATGGTCCACTCCTGCCTTCCTTTAGCTAAATTATAGCCAATGCGCCTGTGCGGCACCAATTTTTGTTCCCCGATGCTTGACAGGGGGATACCTCGTATGGCAAAGTAGTGCCATACCGGGACAGGGGGAGCCATGAACAAAGTAGCTGTGGTCACCGATAGCACCAGTTGCCTGCCGCCGGAAATCGTGAAGGAATACGATATCCAGGTGGTGCCGTTGTACATCCTCTATCAGGGGAAGAGCTACCGCGATGGCGTTGATATGACGGCGCAGGAGGTGTACCGGATCATGCGCCGCAAGCAGGACCTGCCCACCACCGCTACTGCCGCCGTGGGCGACTTCCTGGGGGCTTTCCGTGAGGCGGCTAAAAAGGCGGAGAGCGTGCTCTGTATCCCGCTCTCCGGCATACTGAGCAAGACCTTCGAGGCAGCTTCTGCGGCGAAAAACCTAGCTAAAGAGGAGTTACCCCGCACCGTCATCGAGGTGTTCGATAGTCGGGCAGTCGGCGGCGCTTTGGGCTTTATTGTCGCCGAAGCTGCCAAGGTGGCAAAAGCGGGCGGAAACCTTGCGGCTGCGCTGGAGGCGGCGAAAAAGGTCATGGGCAAGGTAAGGCTTTACGCCATGCTCGATACCCTCTATTACCTTGCCCGTTTGGGACGCATCGGCAGAGCGGCTGCCTGGGCGGGCTCGCTGCTGGACATGAAGCCCATCTTGCAGCATTCCCCGGAGCACGATGAGGCCATGCCGGTAGCCCGCCCTCGTACCAAGAGAAAGGGCATCGAATGCCTGCTCCAGTTGCTGAGGCAGAGGGTGGGCAGTCTCAGGCTGCACATCAATATCCACCACGCCGATGACCTTGAGGAGGCTCAGAGGCTGGTGGAGAAGGTGAAGAGCGAGTTCAACTGTGCCGAGGTCTACATAACCGAGTTCACCCCCCTGATGGG
The DNA here is from genome assembly GCA_937975645.1 of uncultured Dehalococcoidia bacterium. Taxonomy (GTDB): domain Bacteria; phylum Chloroflexota; class Dehalococcoidia; order GIF9; family UBA5629; genus CALJTV01. Next base: position 40,861 of record CALJTV010000006.1, read on the forward strand.
TGTGCACACCGGTCCGGGACTGCTCGGTTTTTCTTTCTACGCCGACTAGAGTACAATAGCCCCATAATTCCACAAGGAGGTGCCGTTATGGGGCTAATCACACCGGAGCAGTACAAGGAAAGCCTTAAAGACGGCAGGGTCGTCTACTACGAGGGCGAGAAGGTAGCCGATGTCACCACCCACCCGGCACTAAAAGTGTGCGTGGAGACGGCAGCGCTCGACTACCACATAGCCGAGATGCCGGAGTACCGGGATCTGGCGGTGGTCCCCCACCCCAGGACAGGCGAGCCGATAAACCGCTATTACTATACACCGCAGAACGCCGATGACCTGCTCAAGCGTCATGAGCTCATGGTGACCGCAACCCGACTGGGTGGGGGTGTAATACCGTTCATCCACGATATCGGCGCCGATGCTTTGAACGCGGTCAATGTTACCGCCAACATGATGGGGAAGAAGGAGTACATAGAAAGGGCGGAGGAGTTCCGTTACTACCTACAGAAGAACGACCTCAGCGTCGCCTGCGCCATGACCGATGTCAAGGGCGACAGGATGCTGCGCCCGTCCTCACCGCAGCAGGGGCACCCCGACTACTATGTGCGGGTGGTGGACAGGGACAGCAAGGGCATCGTGGTACGGGGCGCCAAGGCGCACATCACTGCGGCGGCATACTGCAAGGAACTGTTCGTTATCCCCTGCCGCAATATGACCGAGGAAGACAAAGACTACGCCGTCGCCTTCGCCATACCAGCCAATACCAAGGGCGTGGCGCAGGTCTGCCACCCCATAAGCTGGAGGCAGAGCCCGCTCGACTTCCCCGTAGACCTCCCTATCCGTAACCATACCGATTCGCTGATAATCTTCGACGACGTCTTTGTGCCCTGGGAGAGGGTGTTTCTCTGCGGTGAATGGCAGTATGCCATGCCGCTGGTGTACAATTTTGCCTACTTGCACCGCCATACTGCTGCCAGCTATCGGATCCCCATGTCCGAAGCTATGGTGGGAGTGGCACAGGCGATAGCCGAATATAACGGTATTGACAGGGTACCCCATGTCAGGGAGAAGATAACCAACCTGGTCATCTATGTTGACATGCTGAAATCGCTGGCGCGGGCTTCCTGTATTGACTATGTCATGCACGGTGGCATCCCCATCCCCAATCCGGTGATCACCAACATCGCCAAGTACCACTTTGCCGAAAATTTGCACGCTTGCATCAAGGCGATACAGGACATCGCCGGTGGGCTGCTGATAACTGCGCCCACATACAAGGACTTTCAGAACCCAGAGACGAAGGGGTACATCGAAAAGTACCTCGGCGGCAAGGCGGGGGTGTCTGCGGAGAAGCGCCTGAGGATGTTCCAGCTCATCCGTCGGCTGGCTGGCTTTGAGACTGAGGTGCTGGCGGTGCACGCTGAAGGCTCATTGCAGGCACAGCGCATGACAATTTACGCCGAGTCATACTCCCAGATACAGGAATACAAGAAGTGGGCGGAGATAGCCGCCGGCAT
>CALJTV010000007.1 GCA_937975645.1 uncultured Dehalococcoidia bacterium
ACTATGGCCTGGGATACAGGCTCTGGTTCTGGGCTCCGACCGGCGACTTCTACACAGTGACCGGCAACCCAACAACAGTAGAGGGGAACACATACTACGCCTTCTACAACGCGCCGCGAAGATATACGGTTACGGTGTCGGGCAGCACCGGAACCTGCACAGTAGTATACAGTCTGGCCAGGGTGGACATAAGCCCGCTGCCGAGAGACGGCTTCAACCCGACGCCACAGGGATACATAACCAGGATAGCGATGGTAGGCACCTTTACACACGACCCAGTACCTACCGGCTCATATGTTACCACCAGGACTATTGGACAATGGCCTAGGGAAACCGTAACTCAATACACTGTAACCTTATACATGTCTAGGGTTGGGCCTGAGCCCACATTCACGGCCGCGAACACCATAACCGCGCAGCTCATGCATAAGGACCCCTATAACTGGAACTACCCGACTGCGGTAAGGACCGGGAACAGGGAGATATGGATGACCCTCACAGTGCCTGCTGGAACAGCTACTTACACCGGAGGCTGGACCTACTGGCGAGCCGTAGCATGGCCCACAGCCATATCGACTCTAACGCTGAACAACGTCCGCGTGGCATACGTGCTGCTGGGCGACGCAGACGCCTACGTCGTGGACAGATACTACTACGCCGACAACGTATCATGCTATGTATACCAGTCTCCTCCGCCACCACACAGAGGCACCGTATATAGTCCTGGCCCCCCACCAGAAACACCGACATGTCCGCTGTATGTCGTGGAGGAACGCCGTACGAATACCGGTGGTGGAGGTGGAGAGGATCCGCGAACCATAGGCGAGGTGTGGGTGAGGTTCAGGCTTGAGTGTCGTTAGAGGTGATTGGAGAGTATGGCTAGGAGTCCGGGAGTGAGCACCTCCCTCTCCGTCTTGGTGACGGTCCTTCTGCTGGTCTCGGGGCTATTGATAGTCACTATGGTCAGCCAGATCGTCCTAGCAGGCAGGCTCTTGGAGCTTAGAAGGGCTGGAGAGGTCGCAGCAGCATCCTCCGAGGCGTTGCAGGCATACGTCTACAGAGACGTCAACACAAACAGGACCCTGCTGACCCTCAGGAACAGCGGAAAAGAGGCCCTGGAGATCACGGACATTATGGTTGTTGATGGGGGTGGAGGCGTCGTCAAATTATTGAAGCTGGATGAGACTATAAAGCTTGGACCCCAGCAGTCATTGACAAGGTATCTGTCAGAAATACTTGGACTGGAGTATGACAGGTACGATGACGTCAGGAGCAGCATAGCGAGCCTATACTTCAAGACGTTCAGGGGAAGGGTCTTCGGGAGCATGTATCTGGCACCATCATCGATAGAGGTTGCGGCATACCTTACAAGCGCCACAGCAGTAACATCACACACCACTTCAACGGAACAGGTATCAATACCGACCACATCGGAGACTGTAGCGACTGCGACGGTGACCGCAATCATAGACAACCCCAGCCACTGGCCGGTGGAGGCGTACGTGGGCGTCGCCTTCCCGAGGACAAACCGCATCATGGATGGTTTCCCGGAGTGGGGCTGGAGCCCCGGCCTAAACGCGACGGACCAGAACAACAGGGTAAGGAGCGTATCCCCCTCAGACTTAAAGCTACCCAGATTCGTGGCATGCTACGCATACGACTCTAGTCAAATCTATGATGAGAATGGTAACTGGCGCGGGCGTTATGAATATTGGAGGAAGTGGACTGGCAGCATACCGATACACAGGTACTCCGACGTCGGCCCGACCTATATAGCTGTAGAGGTTTCTAGCTCATATGGCGGCCTGCTATGCGTTGATGAGAGATTCTTTCCACGCGGCGCGGCGAAAAACCTGGGGGCACAATACCAATACACCACAACAACACAGACAACCGGGACAACCACCACAGTTGTAACTACTTCCACCCTGACTTCTCGGCGTTTTACAACAATAACCACTACGATAACCCGAACATATACATCAACATCAACCTACACTACTAGCGCAACACTCACCCTCAACAACATCACCCTCCCGAGGCAGATAGAGTTCAGGACAGACATCTACTATTCAGGCAATCCCAATGCGGGATGTCCGAGCTATCCATGCTATTACCAGGGCTATAACATCGACGTATACAGGCTGGTATACATAAAGGCTGTGGACCTATGGAACACATCTAATGTGCTCGCCCTATTCGACGTCGGCGGATCGGGAAGCGGTAACGCAGTCTTCAGCATAGTGGTGGACAGGCCCACGGGCATAGCCGCGGTATATGTTTACAGCCACACCATAATATGGCGGCCGCCACCCCCACCACCCCGCTCAGAGTCAGAGGGCGAAACAAAATGCTTCTACGGCGTAAATATCTGCGACTCCTTTGACGGTGACAAGATAACCCTGATTAGTGGTGGCGCCGGCTTGTTAGGTCCCTGCAACATGACGGAGACGCCGACATTTACACTTACATTCAGATCCAGCGCAACGGGCGAGTACTGCGGCGTATTCGCGCTCCCTGGGCCTGGAACCTACTCACGGGCGGATCTAGAGCGGTACAGATGCCCGCAGAGCGGAGACACGATAACATGCACCGTTCCGGCGGGAACGACGCTTATCAGGGGCTGCGCCCAACCTAAATCCGGATAATGGCCTTGGGAGTTTATAAATCCCCAACCATTTTTTTGAGGCCATGAAGATGGAGAGACTTATCCTCACAGCCTCGTGCATAGTCCTAACCCTCCTGATACTCCAGCAGGCATATGGAGTAGAAGGGTGGAGGGAGTGGGTAAACCCCAGAAAGCCTGTAGTACCAAATGTAAAACTGGAGATA
>CALJTV010000008.1 GCA_937975645.1 uncultured Dehalococcoidia bacterium
TTCACTGAAGGCTGTAACACGAAGATTAAGATGCTGAAACGAATTTCCTATGGCTTGAAAAACGTGGAGGTCTATTGGAGAAAGATGCTACTGGGGTTTGTACCATCCCGAAGCTGTTTCCACACTATTTGAAAAACAGCCTAGCCCGAATTCGTGTGGCTTATTCAGACTTTTGCCCTAACTCTTATTCCCCCTCACTCTAACTCTCTCCCAGGGGGAGAGAGAGAAATGTAAGGGCTTGCCCTTACCGTAATTCTCTCCCAGGAGAGAGAGGAGTTACTCTCTAGACTCCCTCTCCCTCGATGGGAGAGGATTAAGGGCGTAGTCTGGCTCTTCGTTTGGCTGAGCAGGTCCCTCTCCCTCGATGGGAGAGGATTAAGGTGAGGGTGAATAAAGAAGGTGAAGAGAGAAAAAATTTGAATAAAAGATACGTCATCACAGCACGAATTTGCATAGTCAACGAGTGTTGCTCGGTTATTAGTTGGCGTGCCGGGCAGCAGCTGTCTGTCCTTGCAATACCTTTTCTAGCGGGGCGCCCCCAAACGAGCAGGGTACCTACGGGGGCGCCCCGGTATAGTTGTGGTCCTCCTATGCTTCCACGTAGTCTACTTTAGGCAGGTGTGCTAGTGCCTCCTTGACCTTTTCCTCTGGATACACATAGTCCTGAAGTTTGCCCGTCAGGTATTCGTCATATGCGGCGAGGTCGAAATGACCATGACCGCTCAAAGCGATAAGTATGGTCTTGCTTTCTCCCGATTCGCGGCAAGCCAGTGCCTCGTCTATAGCGACCCTGATAGCGTGGTTGGGCTCCGGGGCTGGCACTATGCCTTCAGCCCTGGCAAACTGCACCCCAGCCTGGAATGTTGCTACTTGGGGCACGGCTTTAGCTTCAACATATCCCAGGCGGTGGAGGTGGCAAATTATGGGTGCCATGCCGTGGTACCGCAGTCCGCCAGCGTGGATGCCCGGCGGCATGAAGGTATGCCCAAGGGTGTACATCTTGATTATGGGTGCTAGCCCAGCGACGTCGCCGTAGTCCCAGGTGTAAAGCCCCTTGGTCACACTCGGGCAGGCGGTGGGTTCAACGTTTATGATGCGCAGATTGGGCTTCTTGCCATTGAGCTTGTCCTTGACGAAAGGCAGGAACATCCCGGCGAAATTGCTCCCACCGCCGATGCAGCCGACTATGATGTCGGGGTAATACCCTGCCTTTTCCATCTGCTTTTTAGCTTCTTGCCCGATGATTGTTTGGTGTAGCAGCACCGAATTGATCACGCTGCCTATGGAATAATAAGTATCATCGCGCTTAAATGCATCTTCTATAGCTTCACTGATGGCAATACCTAGGCTCCCCGGCGAGTTGGGGTCTTCCGCTAGTATTTTACGCCCTATTTCGGTGTCGGGGCTGGGGCTGGGCACACACTGCGCCCCCCATGTCTCCATAAGGATGCGGCGGTACGGTTTTTGATAGTAACTGACCTTCACCATATATACTTTGCATTCTAGTCCGAAAAAGGCGCAGCCCAGCGATAGGGCACTGCCCCACTGTCCGGCACCCGTTTCTGTGGTGAAGCGCTTGATACCGTCTTTCTTGGCATAATAAGCCTGGGCTACGGCAGTGTTCAGCTTGTGGCTCCCCGCCGGGCTTACCCCCTCGTATTTATAGAAAATCTTTGCCGGGGTGTCCAAGGCTTTCTCAAGACGGTACGCTCGGATCAAGGGTGTGGGCCTCCAGAGTTTGTAGATGTCCAGCACCTCCTCTGGAATCTCGATGTAGCGTTCCGTGCTAAATTCCTGATCCCGTATGCCAGACGGGAACAGTGGTGGGGGAAGGATGGTGGGCTCTTTGGTAGCGGGGTGTAATATCGGTGGTAGGGGCTTGGGCAAATCAGCGAGAACGTTGTACCACGATGTCGGCATTTCCTTTTCGGTCAGGATGATTTTGGTCTCTTTTCCTTTCATTTGTCTTCCTCCTTTCTATCCCTGTATTTTATTTCGACTTTACAGCGTAAGACCTGCCTGCTAATGCAGTGTACCTTTCTTTTTTAGCTCATGTGACCATCCCTCCCTAAAAACTGAGCCTCTCGCCTAAGGGGCGAGAGGCTCAGAACCTTCGCGGTGCCACCCTTCTTGGTCATTGCGACCATCTCATTATCGGGCGATATCCTGCTCGAGGAAATGCCCTGGGTCTTGATAACGCTACCCTCTTGCGTCAGAGCCTACTCGGGATACTGAAAAGTACACCTTTCGGTCTGCGGCTCCCAGGTCCATTCCGCCTTGGCAACAGCGTCAGCTCTCACCTTCCCTGACTCTCTGTGGCTGTGCTTCTAAGGCGTACTAGTCCTGTTCACAGCCTTTTCTGTGTTCAGTTGTGGCACAAATTTTATGACAGCCCTTCGACTTTTGTCAAGCAGTTTCTGAGAAATAAAGTAGCAGATTTGATGGCCTTATGATGGTACGCCTTTGTCAGTCGATCTTGTACACCATCTGAACAGTGACACGGAATTCTAGCTCTCCAGCAGCGATTGGGGTAGGTGGTGTTGCTTCAAAGGCTTTGAGAGCGTAGTCCCTTATCACTGGCGGCGTATATAGTGTGCCCTCTGAAATATATATCGGTCTACCCAGTTTGACGTTTGTTACCCGTGCGATCTGCTGTGCTTTGTTCATAGCATCTTGGAGTGCCTTTTCCCTCGCCTGATTGTAAAGTTGCGTGGGGTCATCCACAGCAAAGCTTATGTCGTTAATACGCGTCAGGTCACCACCAGCTTCAGCCACAGCATCAATGATATTGCCGGCCTTTTCTATCTCACGTAGCTTGGCGACCACGATGTTGGTCACCCGGTAGCCGACGATCTCGTCCCTGTTCTCTCTTTCTATCCATCGTCGTACAGGCTGGATACTAAACTTTTGCGTCTGTATGTCCTTTTCTGCTACCCCTTTGTCTCTCAATGTTCTTATAACTCTGTTCATTGCTTCAGCGGCATCCTTCTGCGCTTGCGCCACGCTCTTTGCCTCAGCTTCTACTCCCAGGGACAACAGGACTGTGTTAGGTGTTGCCCATACCTTTCCTTCACCGGTCACCCAAATGCCGACCTGTTGCTGACCGTACAGTATGCTAATGTCCGGAGCCTCGAGGTAAGCTGATACAGGGAGGGCATGACTGGAATCGGTTGCCGGTCGCGTGCAAGCTGTCCCAGCCACCGTAGCGATTAATACTACTACGCACAACAATGATAGCCACAGCCATTTCATGATTTTCGTCCTCCTTCTTCTATAATACCACAAAGGGCTTGTCTAACTGGTTGCTGTCCTTTGTCTGCTATATAAACGCAGGCAGGGCTGACAGGTTTATAGTTAGCAAGGTAGTCTGAAGGCATATCAGTGGTTTATAATAACTGGCGCGACTATTGTGAGGTTCTTTGTGAAACAAAAGATGAAGTTTGTCAAGGACATCATACTACCCATAATACTTGGTCTGACTGTTTTCTTCTTACTGAGGACTGTGGTCGAACCGTTTGTGGTTGAGCATTCCTCCATGTGGCCCACAATCGAGGAAGGCGAATATATCTTAGTGGAGAAAATGAGCTATCGGCTCCACCAGCCCCAGAGAGGCGACATAGTTGTTTTCCGTCCACCCTGGAATTTTGGCAGACCCTACATTAAGCGTGTCATTGGGCTGCCGGGTGATGTTGTGGAGATAAAGGACGGTTCCGTCTTCGTCAATGGTAGCCCTTTGGACGAACCTTATGCTGGGAGAACTCTAGACCTATTGCTGCCAGTGGAGGTCCCGGATGGGGAATATTTTGTACTCGGGGACAACCGTAACAATAGCTATGATTCGCGCAGGGGCTGGACAGTTAATCGCAAGGACATCGTGGGCAAGGCATGGGTCACGTACTGGCCTCCGAGGAGGTGGAAGCTTATCGAGCATGCCGACTTACATAGTGGACTGACTATGCCCGCCCTCGTGCGGGAGGTGGTATGTCTGACGAAGTGATGGCGATATTCAAAGCGGCTGGTGCGATACTTGAAGGGCACTTTCTGTTGACCTCGGGACTGCATTCACCGGTATACTGGGAAAAATTCCGTGTCCTGCAGTACCCGTATTATACCGAAAGACTGTGCCGTGTTATTGCTGACCATTTCAGGGGTAAGGGTGTGCAGGTTGTCGCCGGTCCCACCACTGGTGGGATCATCATATCTTTCGAGGTAGCGAGGCAACTGGGCGTGAGGAGCATTTTTGCCGAAAAAGAGGGCGGGAAAAGGGTCTTCCGACGGGGTTTTACCATAGAGAGGGGAGAGAAGGTCCTGGTGGTAGACGATGTCCTGACCACAGGCGGTTCGATTACTGAAGTCCTGGAAGCAGTTACCAGAGCGGGCGGAGATATTATCGGGATTGCAGTGCTGGTCGATAGGTCAGAGCAGGAGAAAGAATTCGGTGTACCCTTGTTTAGCTGTTTGAAAGCTGTCACCCCGACATACAAGCCTGCTGATTGTCCACTGTGTGCTGCTGGTATACCACTGGTCAGGCTAGGTGGTGAGGCTGAGCGCTGAGGTGGGGTGGCTTGACACTGTGCGCGGCGAGAATTTACAATGGCTATGCGCCGAGGTAGCTCAGTCGGTAGAGCAACGGACTGAAAATCCGTGTGTCCCCAGTTCGATTCTGGGCCTCGGCACTTTAGCGTTCATCTTGCTGGATTCCTGAAGCGCGGTATCCTAGCTGTGGGTTTACCAGCGTATTTCCCTTTACCTGTCGACTGTATGTGCAGAGGCAGCGGTACCTCGTCTGCTGAACTTGAAGACTGAGATCTTCTCCGGCACAGTGAGCAGCGGGGCTACTTTTGTTGAGTCCTCCTTTCGTTCTGGGCTCGCTTCCCATGCTTTCCATTGCTCAATATCAGTCCAAGTGCTGATAACCAGCCAGTGTGTTGGATCATCGATGGACTGGAGCGTCTCTCCAGATATATAACCCGGCTGGCGTGTAGCCTTAGCGCGGAGTTCTATAAGGAGACGTTCCAGTTCGGCAATCTTCTCTGGATGACAATGTCTTTCGATGATGACTCTAATCATTACTACCCTCCCCGAAGAACTGCTATGTCTTCCCCATTGGACCTGATAGTCTGTAGTCGGTCCTATGTGCCGCCGGGACACTTGGTGCTCAGTCTGCGGCTGGCATTACCGGCTTTTCTGCCATCCATTCGTAGCCAAGTGTAGCAGTCCACTGCGCCAGCTCCAGTCTCAGCTCTTCGTAGTCCTTCTTTACAGACTCGTATAACCTAGCGTTTTCTAGGGCTATAGCGCCAAGGTTGGCGACGGCACCGACGAAGTAGATATCAGCCTCAGTGAAATGCCTGGGCTCGGCGGTGTAGACGCGTACCACACCAATTACCTCTCCCCGGAGCAGCATGGGGACACTGAGGATGGAGGCGATCCCCTCCTCCTTAGCCTGCTTGCGGTACTGGATGCGGTCGTCTTCGGTGGCGTTCAGCACGGCTACAGGCTCACCTTCCAGTGCCTTTGAGATGCTCTTATCAGCGGATACCGGACCTTTTCGCACATAGCGGTCGCTGAGGCCATAGGCTGCAGCATGAAGAAGTGTGCTCTTATCTGGGGTAAGCAACATTAAGGCACTCCCCTTGGCTTCAAGTGCCTCAGTAACGCTCTTGACGATGCCGTGAAGGATTTCATCGGGCGTACGCACGGAGTTCAGTGTGGCAGCAATCTCAAAAAGACTGTGGTAATAACGGCTCTCCCGCTCGTCCATCTTCCACCTCCCTACAGTTTATACAACTATTATCTGCCAGATGCTCGCAATTGTCAATCGAGGGTAGTGGCATGGCGTAATCATTGTGCAGCTTAGGATAGTCCGAAACTTGTTTGCTATAATATATATTGCAGGGCATTTTATCTTTACACAATATACAGAGAAGATAGAGGGTGACGATTATATTAGCGAGGTGTGAAAATGAGTAACGGAGTGTCGGTGCCCGGTTTCGCTGGCGGCTTCTTGCTCGGGGTGGTGGCAGGGCTGGCTATGGGGCTGGTCTTTGCCCCACAGGCGGGGTCACGGAGCAGGGAGGTGGTGAAAGAAAAACTGTCTGAGATCCCTGAAACTGTCCGGGAGTTGACTGCGGACAGGGAGAAGGTTTATAAAGAGACGCTGAAGAAGCGGAGGGGACAGCCTCGGGTCAGTGACTCGTATTTTCAAGTCTAATTTCTACTAGCCAGAGGCATTGGCAAACTGTGCAAATTTGTGTGTTGTCTAGTGTATACTTTTGGACAATGTCTTTTATTCAGGCTTTTGCTTTGGGGTGGCCCGTTTCCAGGGGAACGGAGTCTAATAAAGCTTCGTTCAAAGTTCACCCTCACCGCAGTCCTCTCCCGTCGAGGGAGAGGAAGTCTAGAGGGAAGTCCTCTCTCCCGCTGAGAGAGGGTTAGAGACCGAGGGCAAGGGCGTGCACAAAAAGAACGCTATTTACTTTTGCTTGGTGTGGGCGGGGGTGATAGAATTTCAGCATTAAGAAAAAAGAGGCTCTTTGTGCTTGCCGAAGTGGCGGAATGGTAGACGCGGCAGTCTCAAAAACTGTTGAGGGGCGACCCTCGTGTCGGTTCGAATCCGACCTTCGGCACCAGTCTCGTAGCTGCCGAGTTGTGTAGCGGTAGCACAGGGGACTTTGGATCCCTTAGCCCAGGTTCGAATCCTGGCTCGGCAGCCATTTTATCCCCAAAAGTAGTACAATAACCCCGACCGGTGCCAAGCGATATTTAGTCAGGAGGCGTTCAAGATGGACAAACGGTACTCTGTGTTGTTCCAGCCGATAGAGATAAGCGGACTGCGGCTCAAGAACAGGCTTGTTGTCCCGCCGATGGGCACTGGCTTTGCCAACGATGATGGCAGTGTATCTGAGCGCCTTATCCGGTACCATGAAGCCAGAGCCAGAGGCGGCTTCGGACTTATCATTCTGGAGGTAACGGCTGTAGATGGGGTGGAAGGCAAGGGGAGCGCACACCAGCTCAGCATATATGATGACCGTTTCATCCCCGGTTTCAAAAAGCTGGTGGAACGGGTACACGATGCTGGAGCTAAAGTGGGCGTACAGTTGTACCATCCGGGTAGAGTAACATCGCCGGCTGTCATAGGTGGGCGCCAACCGGTGGGACCTTCGCCTGTTCCTGACCCGATATGGCGGCAGCCAGTCAGGGAGCTGACTGTGGAGGAAATTCAAGGGTTAGTCGAGGCGTTTGCCCAGGGCGCCAGGCGGGCTAAAGAGGCTGGCTTTGATATGGTCGAGCTGCATGGAGCCCATGGCTATCTCATCTCGCAGTTCATGTCGGCTTATGCCAACAAACGGACGGATGAATACGGAGGAGACTTTGAAGGCTTTGTCCGCTTCCCAGTAGAGATAGTCCGCAGGATAAGGCAACTGGTTGGTCATGACTTCCCCATCTCCTTCCGCATCAGTGCTGAGGAGCGGGTCGCCAATGGCAGGACACTGCCTGAAAGCGTCGAGGTGGCGAAGAGGCTGGTGAAAGAAGGAGTCAATATCATCCATGCCTCCATCGGCGTTATGGAGTCCAGTGCCTTTACCAGTGCTCCTCCGGACATGGAGCAGGGGTTCAACGCCGCTGCTGCAGCGGCGTTCAAAAAAGCTTTAGCGGTGCCTGTCATAGCGGTGGGGCGTATCCACACCTCACAGGTCGCTGCGGACATAATAAGCTCGGGCAAGGCTGATATGGTTGCCATCGGCAGGCAGTCGTTGGCTGACCCTGAATGGCCTAACAAAGTGGCTGCGGGGCGGGAGGATGATATCGTCAGGTGTCTTTCCTGCAACGAGGGCTGCATTGAGGGACTTGTCACTTGGGGGAGACCTTCTATTACCTGTGTCCAGAACCCGGCACTGGGCAGGGAAGCGGAATACGCAGCCCCGCGTGCCACAAAACAGAAGAAGGTGCT
>CALJTV010000009.1 GCA_937975645.1 uncultured Dehalococcoidia bacterium
TCACTGAAGGCTGTAACACGAAGATTAAGATGCTGAAACGAATTTCCTATGGCTTGAAAAACGTGGAGGTCTATTGGAGAAAGATGCTACTGGGGTTTGTACCATCCCGAAGCTGTTTCCACACTATTTGAAAAAGAGCCAAATGGCTCTTGACAACATGAACTGAGTGTGGTAAAGTGAATGTGTCCCAAGTAATCGGGCTCGGAGCGGTGAGGCGCTGACGCAAGGTAGGCGAAGGCCGAAAAGCGTGGGGCGAGGAGCCGGGAAGAGTGAGGTTACTTGGGGCACTTATTTTTGAGCCTCGTCGACAAATTCTGGGCTGAGCACGCCGATAAAAGGTAGGTTTCGGTATTCTCCGTGGAAGTCCAGCCCGTAGCCCACTACAAATTCATCAGGGATTTCAAAGCCCACGTAATGGAGCGGAACATTGACCAGCCGGCGTACCCGCTTGTCCAGCAAGGTGCAAACGCGCAAGCTGGAGGGACCCTGTGAGGCTAGGTGTCCCAATACATAGTTTAGGGTCATTCCAGTGTCCACAATATCTTCCACCATGAGGACATCCAGTCCAGTTATGTTTATGTCGAGGTTCTTGGTTATCTTAACCGTTGTTTCCCCGTTGTTACCATAGTATGAAATAGCCATGAAATCTATATCGAGCGGTATTGAGATATACTGCATGATATCGGACATAAAGCAGATAACCCCCTTAAGTATACCCACAAGGACAAGCTTCTTACCCGCATAGTCTTTCGAAATCTGCTTTGCTAGTGCTTTTACCCGGCGCTGGATTTGTGTATGGCTGAACAGAACGCGGTCTATACCCCTCACTTTTGTGGCGCCACGGCTTCCATAACCGTACTTGGCTAGTAGTTTCAGGTAGTCGTTCTTGGTCAAGAGCTTGATATTTATGTCTGGGTAAAGCTCTCGGAGTCGTCGTACCTTGCGGTTTTTCTCTGTGATAAGGCTTTGCTTCAGAGTTGTGAGCTCGATGTAGAGATCCAGTTCTGGCAGATAGAAATCGGGAGTGAACATTTCTGTGACTCGATCCCCTTGCCACTGGAGGGGAAACGAACGCGGTTCATACAACCATTCGATTCTGTAGAAATCCAACAGTCTGGCAAACTCTTCCTCACTGGGATGTCCAAAGGTTGAGGGTCTGAGGGAAGACGGTGGCAACTTGGGTATTTCAGTTAGTTTTCGGCTTTTGCTCATGTTTTCTCTATATCTGTCCTCGAGTGCCTGCTGGAGTTCTGCTTTTTCGAGTACGACGGAGATGATATTGGCTACTGTGGATATAAAGTCTTTTTCGGTATGCGAATAGCGTCTTGGTTCGCGGGTGTACACCCGGATCTGGCCAGCCACCTCGCCGCTCTGGAAAATAGGGGTTGCCAAGATAGAACTGACCCCTTCCATATCTGCAGCCTGTGGGTACTGAGTTCGCTTATCCTCTTTGGCATTGAAAATTGCAATCGTTTTTCCCTCCATAACTTCGTGGAGGCTCTTGTTAACGTCCAGCACACCTTTCTTGAGATACATACCGCTAAGACCGTAGGCAGCCACGATATCCAGATGTTTTTTCTGGGGGCTGAGGAGCATTATGGAGCAACCAGTAGCCCTTAGTGCCTTGGCAACACTTTTGGCGACGGAATTCAGGATTTTTGCCAAAGGTAGTGATGAGCTAGCACTTTTGGTTATTTGCTTGAAAGCCCGAGAATAGCTAAGTTCGGGTTCCTCCACATACCCCTCCGATTTGCATGGACCAGCTAGCCGCATTTAGTATAGCCGCAGCTGGGGCAAATATGACAGCCTTCCTGGTAAATCAAAATATTGCCGCACTCGGGACATTGTCCTGCCCAGTTTTTGGTAGTAACCTCCTGCTCATCGGCAACACTGGGCTGGTGGTCATTTATGTATTTTTCGAGCACGCTGGCAATTGCGTCGGCACAAGAAAGGACTGCGCGCCCTTCTTCCCAAGCCACCGAGGGACAGCGGATACCACGAAGGTGCTTGGTAACTGAAGCTGTATCAATACCTGATCTCAGAGCCAGCGAAATAAGCCTGCTAGTAGCTTCGAGTTGTGCCGATGCGCACCCACCTGCTTTTCCAAGGCTAGAAAACACTTCACAGATGCCCTTTTCATCGAAGTTGACTGTGACGTAGATATAACCACAACCGGTGGTAACCCGTTCTGTGATCCCTTTGGTGACTTTGGGCCGAGGCCTTGGTTTTAGCGAGTCTGCAGGGCTGGGCCCCATCGACTTGCTGACAGTCAGCACCTGGCTTTCACGGCTGCGATCCCGGTAGATTGTGATTCCTTTCAACCCGAGTTTATACGCGAGTCTGAATACATTTGCTACGTCTTCAACAGTTGCCTCATGGGGCAAGTTTACTGTCTTGGAGACGGCGCTATCGGTATATTTTTGAAAAGCCGCCTGCATTTTCACATGCCATTCCGGAGAAATGTCATGTGCCGTGACAAAAACTTCCTTTACCCAGTCCGGGATACCTTCGAAGTCCTTGAGCTTCTTGCCTTTAGCTAGCCCCTCCATTAGTTCTTGGGAATAGAAGCCTTCTTTCTTGGCTACTTCTTCAAAGTACGGATTGACCTCGATGAGTTCTGCACCATCCAAGATATGGCGGGTATATGTGAGAGCAAACAAAGGTTCAATGCCGCTGGAACAGTTGGCGATTATGCTAAGTGTGCCCGTCGGTGCGATAGTAGTTCGCGAGGCATTTCTCGGCCTTATGCTATTGCCTGTATCGTAAATACTCCCTTTGAAGGCGGGGAATACGCCCCGTTCCACACCTAATTTCACAGACTCCTTCAGTGCTTCTTCGGATATGAAACGCATAACCTTCTCGGCTATTTGCAATGCTCTATCTGAGTTATACGGTACGCCCAATTTGATCAGCATATCGGCAAAACCCATAACGCCAAGTCCGATCTTTCTGGTCAGTTTGGTCATCTTCTCGATCTGCGGCAGCGGGAATTTGTTGGCGTCGATAACGTTATCAAGGAAGCGGACTGCGAGCCTTACCACCTCACCCAATTTGGCAAAATCGATCTCTGGATTACCCCCATTGTATTTGATCATCTTGGAAAGGTTTATCGAACCTAGATTGCAAGATTCGAATGGTAGCAGAGGTTGTTCCCCGCACGGGTTGGTACTTTCTATCTTTCCTAGATTCGGGGTCGGATTAAACCTATTTATGGTATCGATGAAGACAATACCCGGGTCCCCAGTACGCCAGGCCATTTCCGTGATTTTCTGGAATACTTCTCTGGCGTTAAGTTTGCCAGCGACCTCTCCAGTCCGAGGATTTATCAGGTTATAGTCTTCGCCCTTTTCCACAGCGCGCATAAAATCGTCGGTCACGGCTACTGAAAGGTTAAAGTTTGTCAGTGCCTTAGGGTCTTCTTTGGCGGAGATGAAGTCCAGGATATCAGGGTGGTCCACACTGAGGATAGCCATGTTGGCGCCCCGGCGCATGCCTCCTTGCTTGATGACATCCGTTGCGGTGTCAAAGGCACGCATAAAAGAGACCGGACCACTAGCAATGCCGCCGGTAGAACCGACTCTGTCGTTCTTTGGACGCAAGCGCGAAAATGAAAAACCAGTCCCACCACCGCTCTTGTGGATTAGTGCTGTGTATTTTACGGCATCAAAAATTGACTCCATAGAGTCCTCTATGGGAATAACGAAACAGGCAGACAGTTGTCCAAGTTCCCTGCCTGAGTTCATGAGGGTTGGGGAGTTGGGCAGAAATTCCAGTGAGGTCATAAGTTGATAGAATTTCTCCTCCCAGAAACTAGTGTCTGCCTCAGAGTTATAGTAAGTCTCCACAGAAGCGATGTGTCTGGCTACCCGGCGGAACATTTCTTCAGGGGTCTCAATTACCTGCCCTTGGCTGTCCTTTTTTAGGTATCTTTTTTCTAGAACAGTGAGCGCATTTTGGGAGAGTTGTAGTCCAGTTACCGGTCCGATTGCTGCTCTGGATGTTACCATCGTTGCCGTCCATTCTTGTGAAGGTGTCTCTGTCTCTTGCTTCTTTTCTGCGAGGATCTGTTTCACCGTGTCCCTAATTTGGGTGGTCGATGGTTTTTGTTGTTTTGACACTAGGCCCTCCATTCCAGGCAGAGTAAGCTTTGGTTCCAGTCTTTGTATGACTTGGCTGGTAAGCTCCTCCAGCATTTTTCTGTCTGTAATCCCCATGGACTCAGCAGCGGCAAAAATAGCACGTGCTATGCTGTTCTGGCTGGTTATGTGCTGCTTGTCGATCTTATTTTGTTGTCTGGACATCTTGTTTCCGTCTCTGCTGCCGGCGCCCCAGCAGTTTTGGTTCGTCTTCCGGTAGTAGTGGCAACTGGCCAGCCGGCGGTCTTTTGGCTCGGGAGTCCACCAAAGTATCGACCACCTGTTTTAGCGTAGCTATATCAGCAAACTCGCGATAGACACTGGCGAACCTAATATACGCTATGTGGTCAAGGTTGTGGAGCCTTTCCATCACCATGTCCCCGATCAAAGCGCTGGGAACCTCTGTTTTTCCGAGACGATATAGCTCGGCTTCAATATCATCGACCATTTTGTCAATCGTACCGGTGGGTAATGGCCGCTTCTCGCACGCTTTGCGTATCCCTATAAGTATCTTATCGCGGTTGAACTCTTCACGGCGACCGTCTTTCTTGATCACAAACAGATTACGGAGCTGTGGTTGCTCATAGGTGGTAAAGCGAGCCTGACATCTAAGGCACTGGCGCCGACGTCTTACTCCCTCTCCAACATCTCTGGAATCAATTACCTTGCTCTCGGGGTCACCACAATACGGACACCTCATACTATCCCCAATAAACTGTGGTATTAGTCTATTATAGCCCAATATATAGGAGCTGTCAACTCACCAGGCTGCTTGAAAAAAAATAGAAAAACAGAACGGCAACTGGGGTTGCCGCTCTGTTTTTGGGAGGGTGAGGTGGTGAGGGGGCTACAGGGGCATTTTGGGGGCAGGTGCAGGGCGCGCAGCGGGGTACTGCGGTGCACGACGGAGAAAAGACGGAACGTCCAAACTATCTTCGGCGACACCACGCAGGAGACGACGTAGCTCAGCTTCGGTGGGGACACCAGCTCCGTACTGAGCGGTAAACCCGGTAGCTATTATAGTGATCTGTATTTCGTCTTCCATATGCGGGTTGAAGACGACACCGAAAATTATGTTGGCATCGGGATCTACTGCTTGGGCTATCACTTCAGCTGCCTCATTGCACTCGAACAATGTCAGATTGCTGCCGCCGGTGACATTGAAGAGCACCCCTTTGGCGCCATTTACCGAGACATCGAGGAGTGGGCTAGCAAGGGCTGCTCTGGCTGCTTCGACTGCTCTATTCTGGCCACTGGCCCGCCCGACTGACATCCATGCGGGTCCGGCGTTTTTCATTATTGACCTGATATCTGCGAAGTCCAGATTGATGAGACCGGGCACGGTGACCACCTCGGCTATGGCTTGAACAGCCAACCTGAGAACATCGTCAGCCAGCCTGAAGGCATTGTCAACCGTTGTCTTAGCATCGCATAGCTCCAGCAAGCGGTCGTTTGGGATTATTATAAGGGTGTCAACTTTTTCGCAGAGGTTCAAGATACCTTCTTCAGCAACCTTGGCGCGTCTAGCTCCCTCAAAGCTGAAGGGTTTGGTGACCACAGCAATGGTAAGAGCGCCGCTCTGCCTGGCTATTTCGGCTACAACAGGGATACCGCCAGTGCCAGTGCCACCTCCCATACCTGCGGTAACGAAGATCATATCAGCTCCGGAGACTACCTCCTGGATGGTCTGGCGGCTTTCCTCTGCAGCCGCGGCTCCCACAGTATGGTCACCACCCGCGCCCAAGCCTCTGGTGAGTTTCTCGCCAAGTTGAACGCGGATTGGTGCTTCGGATAGGGCGAGGGCTTGGGCATCGGTGTTCATGGTGATGAACTCAACACCTTTGATACCTTCTCTCACCATCCTTGTGATGGCGTTTGAGCCACCCCCTCCGATGCCAATAGCCTTTATTCTTGCTGGTGCCATGGAGAATGTTGATTTTGCCATCGTTGACCCTCCTTTCCTTAATCTTAGCTTGCTCGTTAAATGCCGAAGAACTTCTTAAGCACCTTTACAAAACCGCTGAGAACGCCACTTTGTCTTTTCGCTTCCCAGGCTGGCTTTCCCTGGTTTCTTGTGCCCCATAGTAGAAGTCCGACTCCTGTTGCCTGGGCTGGATCATGAAGGATATCTGTGATACCATATACGCCCATAGGTTCACCAATTCTGGTGGGTATGCGGATCGTTGTCCGGGCTAGGGCTTCCAGTCCAGCGAGTTTAGATGAACCTCCAGTCAGCACAAGACCAGCGGGCGCCAGTGAAGCATAGTTGGAATCCGGCATTTCTAGAAGGATGAGCCTGAGCAGTTCTTCCATGCGTACCTTTATAATGTTGCACAAGTCTCTATAAGAAACGCTGTGCCCATCTTCGACTGTGAGCATGGTCTCCTGGCTCTTGGTAAGCACTTCGGGGTATACGTTGCCATACTTCTTCTTCATCGCCTCAGCGATCTCGAAAGGTAGTCCCAATCCGATGGACAGGTCACTGGTGACCTGGTAGCCAGCTACAGGGATTACTGATGTATGGTATATACTGCCATCCTTAAATACAGCTATGTCAGTGGTACCACCGCCGATATCGGCAAGGATGACACCTATCTCTCGTTCTTCGGGTGTTAGCACTGCCTCACCGCTGGCAAGCGGCTCCAAGATAAGGTCCTGAATTTCAACACCGACACTGCGAATGCACTTGACTAGGTTTTGTACCGAGGCGACAGCTGCAGTAATTATGTGTGTTTCTACGTCTAGCCTAAAGCCGTGCATTCCTACCGGGTTTTTTATCCTTTCCTGGTTATCCAACATGTAGCTCCGTGGGATGGCATGCAGTATTTTCCGGTCATCGGGCAAATTAATTTGTTGGGCTGCAGCCAGGACTCGTTTTAGGTCGTCTTGCCGCACTAAACGGTCGTTGCGTGGTATGGCAACGACGCCGTGGCTGTTCATTGAGCTTATGTGTCTTCCGGTAACACCGACATAAGCATTTTCTATTTTCAAGCCACTTGCTTGCTCGGCACGTCTTACGGATTCAGCAACCGATTCTTTAGCCTCTTCCACATTAACTACCATCCCTTTATGCATGCCGTGTGATGGTACTAGACCGACGCCAAGGACCTGGATATTGCCCCCTGAGTCCAAGGTACCGACTATAGTGCATATTTTTGTTGTTCCCACATCGATGGCTGCGATAACTTTTTTCATCTCTTGCCTCCCTTTTTATGATTTTTTCAAGCTGCCTATACCTGACTAAATAAGCGCCTCCTCATCCGAGATTTCAAACACGCTCTGCTATCCTGAGCTTGGCACTGCGGCTACGTGGGTTTGCTTTAACCTCGGCAATCGATGGTGTGATGGCTTTTCTTAATATGATTCTAAGCCTAGCGGTGTGTTTGCATTGACATACGGGTGTTCCCGGAGGACAAATACACTCTTTACTTTCTCTACTTATGAACTGCTTGACAATTCGATCTTCGAGTGAGTGGTAGCTGATGACCACCAGTCTACCCTGTGGTTCCAGGCAGTCTAGAGCTTGTGTTAGGACTGCAATCAGGTTTTCCAGCTCGCGGTTAACAGCGATACGCAATGCCAAGAAAGTCTTCGTTGCCGGATGGATCCTGCCATGGCGGTGGCCGATTGCTTGTTCGATTATGCCTGCCAGTTGAAGCGTACTGGTTATAGGACGGTTCCTGACAATTTGGCGAGCTATCAGGCGACTGTGCTTCTCTTCCCCATAGTTCCGTATCAAGTGGCTCAGTTTTTGTTCCGGGAACGTGTTCACAATTTCAGCGGCAGTCAGCGTTTCTTCTCGATTGAAACGCATATCGAGCGGGGCATCGTAGCGAAAACTGAACCCTCTCTCTGCTGTGTCCAATTGTGTAGAGGAGACACCTAAGTCAAGCAGTATACCGTGGACCGGGAGAAAACCGTTTTCCTCGCAGATACTTCGAAGATTGGCAAAATTGCTGTGTACCAAGGTTATGTTGTCCCTAAACTCTGCCAGTCTGTTTCTGGCAATGTTAATGGCTTCGATATCTGTATCAATGCCGAGAAGTCTTCCATTTGGCAGAATTCTGTGTAGGATCGCTTCAGCATGTCCGCCTGAACCGAGCGTGCAATCAACGTAGCGCTTCCCGGGTTGAACCTGCAACGCTTTTACTACTTCGTACAGCATCACCGGTTTATGAATCGGCATCATGACGGCTAAGCTCATTATTGCCCCTCAAGGCTTTCTATGATTTGCCAGACTTGCTCTTCAGCGGACGCTTTTTCGGCATTCCACAGCTCGGGGTTCCATATCTCCACACAATTGTTGGCACCTACTATGACAGCTGTGTCTTCTATCTGTGCGTATTGCCGTAGCGGTTGTGGTAGGGCGATCCTACCTTGCCCGTCGAGTGCCAAGCTGAATGCAGCGCCAAACAGCACACGGTTTAACCTGCGCAGTTTACTGGGAGATACAGTTTGCGATGCCAGTTGGTCAGCAAGCTTGTGCCATTCTGTTGCTGTGTACAGAACAATGCACTTTTCGGCACCCCTGGTAATCATCAATTCCCCCCCGAGTTCCTGCCTGAATCTTGGAGGCAAAGGTAATCTACCTTTGTTGTCTACCCTATATTCATACTCGCCAAGGAACATTTGTCTTTTCTTAGGCTAGGATGGCTTCTCCTTCGAGCTGACGTTCCAGTATTCTTACCTCCCGCCAGTCCAGTTTGGTCAATTCTTTTATACACTCCTGCACTTCTGCTTTGTCGCTGAGCGAGTATGTTACCAGACCATTACCGTTGGTCTGCTCTTGTAATATCCCTTTGACGACAAGCGCTTTAATAGCGTCTCTGAGATTGATTTTCGCCATGTCTAAGGCACAGGCAATCGCACATAGACTTAACTTTGCGCGCGGATGACGAGACCAAAAGCGGATCAACTGGAGCTCGATATTGCTATGGTTGTTCTCCTTTAGAAATCGGAACAACCTGCTGTTCCCTATCCGGTATTGCACACAGTCAATCATCGCGTCACCTCTTTCTCCCACTTTTTACCACTTTCCACCATTATAGAACACTCATTACCCATGTTGTCAATACTTTTACCACGCCTTTTGATACTTTTTGCGACTTTTTTGTCATTTCAAGGATCTACCAGCTGTAGTTTGATTTCTATATATAGTGACCGGATCTCCCAGTACTCTATATTTTGTAACACAGCGTGGTTATTTAGTGATGGGCTCGGTACAAAAGAGTTGCAGTTTCAAGCTTTCGAGGGATATGATAAAATAGTCAAATGTTTCGTGGCGGAGTACTTGTGATTAGCGATAGGAGGTGGCGTGGTGAGGGGAGTGATGAGAGCGGTAAGGTGGCCTGCGAGTATGTTAATCGGCTGGGCATTACTTTGCACAGGTATGCTATAGTGCCTGACGAAATGGAGACGATCTCCGCCACCTTGAGACAGTGGGTGGATGTGGAAAGGCTTGACCTGATTGTGACCAGTGGAGGTACGGGCTTGGCAGCTAGGGATGTTACTCCCGAGGCGACCCTAGCAGTAGTTGAGAGGACGATTCCGGGTTTAACTGAGGCAATGAGAATGATTACAGCCAAGAAAAAACCGGAAGCATTGCTAAGCAGGGCTATTGCCGGGAGCCGAGGTAAATGCCTAATTATCAATCTTCCCGGTAGTCCTGTTGCAGTTAGGGAATGTTTTGAGGTTATTTTGCCTGTCATACCTCATGCGATGGAGATTTTGAGTGGCAAAAGCCATACATAGTGGGTTTCAGAAATGCGCGTTGATATTTTGACTCTGTTTCCTCAAATGTTTGATGGTTTTCTCAGCGCGAGTATCATCGGGCGGGCAAGAGAACGTCAGCTAGTTGACATCAGAGTTCATAATATCCGGGATTATGCTCGCGATAAGCATCGCACCGTTGATGACTATCCTTATGGTGGTGGTGCTGGCATGGTATTGAAACCAGAGCCTATCTTTGAGGCTGTTGAAGCTATCAAATCTGAGCTCTATGTGTCCTTTGTGCCTATAATTTTGCTCACCCCTCAGGGCCGGCTCTTCAACCAAGAGCTTGCACGTCAGCTCGCCGGTTTCAGTTCGATTATGCTTATTTGTGGGCGTTATGAAGGTGTTGACGAAAGGGTGGCAGAGTATCTGGCTACTGATGAGATCAGCATTGGTGACTATTTGTTGAGCGGTGGTGAAGTAGCTGCTATGGCTGTAGTCGACAGTGTTGTCAGGCTTTTGCCCGGGGTACTTGGTTCGGAGGAATCCTTGGATGATGACTCACATACTAGAGGGTTGTTGGAGTACCCACAGTACACTCGTCCAGCAGTCTATCGGGGATGGACAGTTCCCTCAGTGCTTCTTTCCGGCGATCACGGTGCTATCGCCAAATGGCGCCGCCAGCAAAGCCTGATGCGGACAGCAAAACGGCGTCCCGATCTATTGGCAAAGGTCGCTCTTTCCGACGAGGAAAAGAGACTGCTCAGTGAAGTTTTTCAAAGCAGTTGTTAATGAGGGTATAAGAAATGGAGACCAGTACTTTTCTTCGAACTAAAACAAATTCCGCTGTGCCAGACATTGCTCCGGGTGACACGGTCAGGGTAAGTTTCAGGGTCAGGGAAGCTAACCGGGAGCGTGTTCAAACTTTACAGGGGCTCGTAGTCAAGATAAGGCACGGTGGTGGTGGGGGTAGCTTTACCATTAGAAAAGTAACTTACGGAGTCGGTGTGGAACATACCTTTCCCTTCGGTTCCCCGTTTCTGGAGAAGGTGGAAGTGGTGCGTCGTGGTAAGGTTCGAAGGGCGAAACTGTACTATATACGTAGGCTCAGTGCCCGGGAATCACGCCTCAAGGAAAGACGGGAAAAAATGGCTGAGGCAACCGTTTCAGAAATGTCTGCAAGTGAGGGGGAACAGGTTGGAGAACTAGGGGATAGTGTGGGGATCGAGGAAAGGGCGTGAACAAAAGTTAAAGTGGTGGGATGAAGTATGCAGATGTGGCAGTCAATGTGTCCTTTGCCCGACAGCACACTTTCTGCTACTCTGTGCCTCCGCAGCTGAAAGTTGAAGTAGGACAGCCTGTCTGGGTGCCTTTTGGCTCCAATACCGTACAGGGCGTTGTTGTTAGGCTGAGTGATTACCCCGCTGTTGAGGTTACCAAGCCGGTCAGCGACGTTATTACCACATATCCTCTGCTTTCTCCCGTACAGGTTGAACTCGCCTTCTGGGTGAGCAGGTATTATCTATCCCCTTTGTTCGATGCTGTTGCTTTGATGTTACCACCCGGTTTTGAGCGGCATCTGGTCGCCTTCTTACAGTTGGTTGCACAGCCCCCTGATGTCAAAGAGCTTGAGCCTGAAATAAGACAAATTGTGAGTTTTCTTTCAAACAGAGGCAAAGTGAGCTTGAAAGAACTTGAAAGGATGTTCGGCAAAAAGAGAGCAGGGAAGGCAGTGGAATGGCTGGTGCGACATCGACTCTTGCTTAAGAGCGAGGAATTACAGCGGGTCAAGGTAGGTCCAAAAATTGAACCGTTTTTGAGGCTTGGACTGCCGCCTGCTGCGATTGAGGGCGAAGTTGCCCGTCTAAAGTATACTAGGGCTTACAAACAAGCGGCAGTTCTAGATTTTCTGCTTAGGCATGGCAGCCCTCTTCGTGTTGTTGATGTGAGGCGAAGAGTTGGTTGTTCGAGCTCTGTAATTAGGTTTTTGAAAGATAAAGGATTAGTGGTGGTGGAGCCTGTGGAAAAGAAGAGGGAGCCTTTGGCAGACTTGCAGGTCAAGTATACCTTGCCGCCAGAGTTGACCCCATTACAGAGGGAAGCATGGCAGAAGATTCTTAATCAAATGACCCAGCAGAACCAAACTAAGTCGCCTCTGGTTTTCTTGTTACACGGCGTCACAGGGAGCGGCAAGACTGAGATATATCTCCGGGCATTGGCGCAAGTGGTGACTCAAGGTAAGCGTGGTATCTGTCTTGTGCCAGAGATTGCCTTAACCCGCCAAACTATAGAGCGTTTTGCCTGCAGGTTTCCGGGGAGGATTGCGGTGTTGCACAGTGGGCTGTCTTTAGGTGAACAGTTTGACGAGTGGCACCGGATCAGGGGTGGTGCTTGCGATGTTGTGATTGGACCCAGAAGCGCTCTTTTTGCGCCCCAGCCAGAGCTAGGCCTGATCATTATTGACGAAGAGCACGAATGGACCTATAAGCAGTCAGAAAAATCCCCGCGCTATCATTGTCGCGATGTGGCGATTAAATTGGCTGAACTCACAAGGTCTGTAGTAATCTTGGGAAGTGCGACCCCGGATGTGGAGACCTACTACAAGAGCTTGCAAGGACAATACCAACTTATTGAGCTTAAAGAGCGCATCACACTGCAAGGTGTTGCACCGTTGCCCGAAGTGGAGGTTGTTGATCTCAAGGAAGAACTCAGGGCGGGGAACCGAAGTGTGTTCAGCCGGAGACTGCTGAAGGTTGTGTCTGAGACACTCGGCGACGGTGGGCAGGTAATCTTGTTTTTAAACAGGCGCGGTACGGCAACGTTTGTCCAGTGTTGGAACTGTGGTTTTGTGTTCCAGTGCAGGAGTTGTGCGGTGGCTCTTACTTATCATGCAACGACGGGAAAACTGGTATGCCATCGGTGTAGTTATTCCGTACCTCTACCAAGTGCTTGCCCTCGATGTTCTAGCCCTCGGCTCAAGTTTCTGGGTGTAGGGACACAGAAGGTTGAGGAGGAAATTCGTGCTGTCTTCCCACAAGCGCGGGTCATCCGCTGGGATAGCGATGTTACTACCAAACGCAGGGCTCACGAGGAACTCTTGGATAAGTTCCGGAATCGCGAGGCGGATATACTCGTTGGCACTCAAATGGTGGCAAAGGGACTGGATTTGCCGGGTGTAACACTGGTCGGGGTCATAAATGCGGATACAGGTCTGAACTTACCGGATTTCAGGGCGGGGGAGAGGACATTTCAGCTTTTGTGTCAGGTGGCGGGGAGAGCAGGACGTGGTTTTACTGCGGGGCGGGTGATCATCCAGACCTATTGTCCAGAGCATTATGCCATTGTAGCGGCTTCCAAGCATGACTATATGGAGTTCTATGTCCAGGAGTTGAACTACAGGCGGCAGTTTGGCTATCCACCGTTTGGGCGTCTAGCCCGCCTGATATTTAGCCACACTAATGAATCCCGATGTCGTGCGGAGGTAAGGCGGGTTGCCAAAATCCTGAGAGACGAGGTTCAGAGGACAGGCTTGTCTGACATTCGCTTCATCGGTCCATCCCCATCGTTCATCTCACGAGTCAGAGGACGCTATCAATGGCAGATAGCTCTTTGCGGGGAAAATATTTCCGAGCTTTTGGCTGTAGTGGCATTGCCACATGGTTGGGTTGTGGACATTGACCCTGTGGGTATGGTTTAATTTAATTTGCAATGTCTGTCCGCTCTATTCGTGTATTGCCTGATCCTATCCTGAGACAAAAGGCTAAGCGGGTGGCTAATATAGATAATAGTGTGCAGCGGTTGATTGATGATATGGTGGATACTATGCGGGCAGCTTCGGGTGTGGGCCTTGCTGCACCACAGATAGGTATCCCACTAAGAGTAGCAGTCATCGAGATCCCAGGTGAGGATGTCATTGTTTTGGTCAACCCCGAAATGTTGAAGCGACATGGTGAGCGCCTAGTTCAAGAGGGGTGTCTCAGTATACCTGGGTATCAGGGCGAAGTTAAGCGGTCAGTCTCGGTGAAGGTCAGGGCTCAGGATAGAAATGGCAAGGTTATCCGCATCAGGGGTGAGGGTCTGCTCGCTCAGGCGTTGGAGCATGAAATAGACCATCTCAATGGGATTCTGTACATTGACCGCATAGAGCAGCCAGAAAAATTATGGAAGGTAGCAGCTAAAGTTGAGGAGGAAGGATGCTAGCCTTGCCATTCCATCTCAACAACAAACCTGCCGACTAATCCTTCCAGTTCCACATTGTAAAAACCGGGTGTGTTTTTGACAATATTAAAAGTGACCCTTTCGCTGCTGTTTGGTCCCAAGTGTACTTCTTCTACTGCTTCGACTGTCCCTTTTATTTTGAGCACCACACTATAGCTGCCGCTGACCTCGCCACTATTTGTTACCATGGCGCTGATGCTAACGCTTTCCCCTTGCTTGACACGGTCCGGCGATATGATCAAGTTGCTGACAGAAAAGCTGGCTGGTGCTAGTGGTATGACTGTGAAGGAGCCCATGAGCCCATCGATTTCTGCGTAATACTCGCCACCAGTCTCTTTTACCACGGTAAAGGATGCAGCTTGGCTGGCACCGGGTTGCAAAGTCAACTCAGTGATACCTTCTACTATGCCGTTGATCCTGAGCACAAGGCTATATCTACCCGTCTCGTTGCCGCTATTGGTGATGAGCGCACTTATTGTTACAGGCTGGCCGGCTTTCACTTGGTTCGGGCTGATTGTAAGGTTGCTGACTGAGAAAATGGGGCGACTAGCATATGGGGAGTATGGCATGCCCACTGGCCGTGGTGCAGGCACTGGACCTGCGGGGCCAAAAGGACCAGGTGGTTGGCTTGGTATGTACTGGTGGGGGTAGCCCGGTGGTGCGGTGAATTGCGCTTGTTTCGGTCCAGATACGGGTCCAGGCATAACAGTCGGCATTGTTGGCATTTCTTGTGGTGGCATTCTTTGCGGAGGCATATCGTGTAGCCTGCGGTCAGCCAGTTCCCTGCCTCTAGCTGGGGCTTTCTGGGGCTGCTTTTTACGGGGTGGCATGGCGACTACTACTATGATAAGTAAAATCAGTACACCGATTATGGCACCAACAATTATTACCAGCGGCGGTTTCAAAAACATACCCAAAAAGGAAGTGGACTGCTCAACCATAAAGCTAGTGCTTGCTCCGTCAAGTTCCACTATGTATTCGCCTGCTGAACCCGCAGTGATAGAGAAGGTCAGTTCTTTGCTTTGTCCAGGGTTAAGGGATAACTCCTTAGTGTCCTGAATTTCATCGTTGACCCTCAATTCAAGCGTTTGGGTCAATTTTTGGCTCCCTTTATTGGTCACTGTGCAAGTTATGGTTACCTGTTCCCCTTCTTTTGGAGAGCGAGGATCGATGCTGAGGTCACGGACTTCAAGGTCTGCTGCTGTAACTGCAGTAGTTATAGTGAGCATACCAGCAATGACCGCTATTATGGTGAGCGGCCAGAATATCTTTCTCATCCTGACCTCCTGCAGCAAGTGTCCAGATGCTTAATACTCTACGCTAAAATTGGTGATAAATCAATAGCTGCTGGGTCTGATACGCGTTGCGGTACTTGTGAGACGAGAGCACGATGGTAGGTTCTGGTGGTCAATTGCAGATGGAAGGCAGGACTACCACAAAGGTGTTTCCAGCCGTCGTTTCATCTGGCAGACACAATTTACCCTTGTGAAGTTTGACCAAGTATTTACACAATGCAAGCTCTGTAGTTATACCGGAGGTTAACTTTTCTCTGTTGTATCCTGCCTGGTTGTATGGTGTATCTGTTGTGCTACTAGCTGCAGCCACAGGCTCACCCCAGACTTTTATGGTTACAATTTCGCTTTGTTCTGCCGTTGTGATAAATATGCTGCCGTGTGCGGCCGTGTTTAGGCTGACCTGTGATAGTATGGTGAGCAAAATTTGCTCTAGTCTTAGCTGGTCTGCCATGACTCTGGGCGACTTTGGTGTTAATTTCAAGGTTAGCACCTGCTGACGATTTTGCAGTTTGGGAAGTACCCGGTCCAGGATACAATGGATTGCTCCATTGATAGCCACTGGACGGAAGTATAAATGAAGCCCCTCTGTTTCTAGGGTTGCTATATCGATGATGGTGGACATTTCATTCCAGAGGCTCCAGGCGGAAGTCAAAATTGTGTTAACCAGCCTGATTTCGCGGCCGTTACCTCGAAGCATGAGTTCCTTGTTCAGTAGACTCGAGGTAAGGATAATTTTTTCCAAGAGGTTTTTGGATTTCAAGGGTAGTGAAGCAGCTATTTGCAGGGCTTGTTCCCCGTTTTTGTTGTTGTACTGGCTTTGCCCTTTAACAAGTGCTTCGGTAGTATGCACGGACATCTGGCGTATATAAATTACTGTTTTGTTGTTTCGGGTGTCAATGTCTTTGGTGCCGGTTTCAAATCTAATTTTGCCTGCCGGGACTAATTTCTTACCAGCTGTCGGGACTAAGGTGGCAGTATGAACTGTAATATATTCAGGGGGCTGTGCAAAGACAGTACGTGCGTTCATGTTTGCCATGTTATTTGCTGCGTTTGACCCATAGACGATGACCATCACTGATAAACTCGACGGTACCATCCTGCGAGGTCAGGAAAACCCGCTCTTTACCTAACTTGTAAGATAGTCTGTTCAGTACTTCAGGGTGGGGGTGTCCGAACTTGTTGTCTGCAGCTACCGAAATAACCGCGACCACGGGGTTGACCACACTTAGAAATTCTGGCGAAGTGGCAGTTTTGCTGCCGTGGTGGGCGACTTTGAGCACTGTGCTCCGAAGGTTCACCCGCTGGGCAATAAGGTATCTTTCAGCCTCTTCGCTGATGTCTGCGGTGAATAGGAAGCTTATTCTACCCCAGCTGAGCCGCAAGACAACTCCATTGTCATCAACTCGGTTGGCTGTTTCCAGTAGCCCAGATGTTGGCGGATGTAATACTTCCAGTGTAATGTTCTCACCGAGCTTGATTTCGTGTCCTTGGTGTACAGTTTCGGTTTTAACACCTATGCTTTGGATGGTCCTGAGCCATTCTTGACAAAGTGCAGTATCGCAAGGTATGCCTGCTTCGAGGACTAGGGGTGTTTTGTATCTTTGCACAATCTCGATGAGTCCGGTAAGGTGGTCTGATTGTGGCTGGGTAAGCACCACTAGGTCGATCCTCCTCTGCCAGTAGGGTATTTTCTTATCCAGTTGCAACTTTATTGTTTCGGGATTGGGGCCACCATCGATCAAGATATTCTGGCGGCTCGGTGTCTGGATCAGGATGGCATCACCCTGCCCCACGTCCAGTATGTTGACACGAAGTTTATTGTCTGGCATGGTGGTCACCATTGTCCAGACGATGGTGTTGCCTAGCAGGAGGCAGATTATGCTCCACTTGACCAATCTCTTTGCGGGCAGCCCGGCTAATTTGCTGCCGATGGTTTTG
Organism: uncultured Dehalococcoidia bacterium; assembly: GCA_937975645.1. GTDB lineage: Bacteria > Chloroflexota > Dehalococcoidia > GIF9 > UBA5629 > CALJTV01. The sequence goes on from CALJTV010000009.1 coordinate 17,300, forward strand.
ATTTTGGGCGATAATCCATGAGTAAAATTGGCTATTCGTTTCCTGTGTCTGACTGCTGCAAGAAGTCCTGCTAGCAGGAAGTAGTAGGTCAACATCTGCCACAGATGTAATTGCGGTAACCCTATATAGCTGAATGGTATGGCATTGTATGACTGGATTACAAAGATGAAATAGCTGAGGAAGGCCCAGGCTATCCAGCTCAGTAACTGGCTGAGGACTGGTATTGTCAGCCCCACAAAGCTTACCAGACCTACTGTGATTATCGTCCCGGGCAGAGCTAGCAATGCGAAGAATGTAGCGGGCAGGCTGACGAAAGAGACAGTGCCAAAATGGTAGGCAACGATAGGGAAAGTTGCCAGGACGGCGGCGGATGTTACCGCGAGGCTATCGATGACGAAGCCTGACAGCGATGCCGCAGCATTATTTTTGACCATAATAACGCCTAATCTCTTTCTCCCGATGGCTTGAAAATGTGGTGCCAGTACTATCAGTCCAGCCATCGCCAAGAAACTTAGCTGGAAACTAGCATTCCACAGGATTTGTGGATTGGACGCTGATATAATTGCGGCAGCAAAAGCAAGCGCAGTGATCGCACTGCCTGGACGTCCCAGATATTCGGCTACCAAAAACAGGCTACCCATGATGGCACCTCTAACGATGGGTGGACGCATAGCTGTGATGGCGGCATAAATCCAAATGATTACCAGAGCAAGCCATACGTATATGTAGCGACGCTTGCCAAAAAGCCATATAACTACACTGGTGACCATCCCGATGATTACGCTGAGGTGTAGCCCTGATATCGCCAACAAGTGTGCTGTGCCTGTTTGCGAAAAGGCATTCTGGAGCGAACGGGGTATATTGGCTCTGAGTCCAAGCAGAAGGGCTCGAGCTACCGATGCCTGGGGCTCAGGCAAAGCTTGGGACAAGTTCTGTGCAAGGTGTGTCCTTACAGAATATATCCATGACATCGGCTTGGGGCCTTTACCGGACGCTACCAGTTCTATCCGTGGGTAAGACACCAACGAATGGATTCCTTGTTGTGCCAAGTATGACCTGTAATTGAAGCTATCTGTCTCTGGCGGTGCCTGTGGTTTCCCAGTTATTTTCAGTATGTCCCCATAGTGGTAATTTGAATAACCAGAGCAAAGGACAAGGGCTTTACCTTTAATTTTTCTACTTTCACCAGCAGTCTGTACCTGTGTGGTGGTAAACTCAAATATGAGGTTGTTGCCCCTTTTTTCCGGTTCGGTATGTACCATCCCAGTGATTTGCACCGTCCCCTTGTCATTGTAAAACTGCAGGCATCCTTCAACTGTGCAAAGCAGGTTTGTCTGATAGCGCAGGCTGCCACCGACAAGAACCAGGAGACAGGATGCTACTACAAGAAGGTGCTTTCGGTAGTTCGATAGAAAGGGTAGGAGCAAGAGAGGCATAACCCCGATTGAAAGAAGGGCTGGTGGCACATGCAGCATCGAGCCCAGATATATGCCTGATACCCAGGCAGCGCTGAGATAGAGTAGTATCAAACGGTCATTCCTCTAATGTCACTAGACCTCGTATTCTATTCAGTGTTGTCTTGCCGATGCCTCTTACGCGAAGCAGGTCTTCCACTCGGTGGAATGGACCATGTTGGTTACGGTAGTCAACGATAGCCTGTGCAGTCTCTAGTCCGATACCAGGTAGCGCACTGATTAACCAGGCTTCAGCAAGGTTGATGTTCACTTTCTGTGCCTGCCTCACTTCACCGGTCCTAGGTATATACAGTTTCACGCGGTTCCAGTCAGCATCGGGCGAGACCCCGGCAGCCAGCACGATGCTTTCCAGGGTGTCACCTTGGTTGAAAGTATAGAACCCCGGGCAGGCTATGGCGCCATCAACATAGATCTGCCCAGCATGTTCAGGTATGGTGCTTTGTGAGATAGCGATTTCCCAAGGCTGATGTTGCCTGAGTTTCATTGCTAGGAATGCAGTCCCCGCGATAAAGCTGGCTAATAGAAGGGCGCCTACTACTAGCAGCCAGTACTTGTTAATGGTCGACATAGCACTCACCCCCTCCGACGGATTGGAGACTTTACCGGTCTTGCTCTACTCGGAGATACGAGCCAATGTTGAGGTAGCAAACCGGTCCTATATTATCTGGACTGACAGTGGTAAAATTTTATCATATATGTCAGAGATACAGACGGTAACAGTTAATAGAAAGGCTTACCACGATTATCATATCCTCGAAACCGTAGAGGCGGGGATCGCTCTGAAAGGTACTGAAATCAAGTCGATCAGGGCAGGCAGGGTGAACATTCGCGATGCCTATGCCAAACCTGAGAATGGGGAGCTGTGGCTATACAATTCGCATGTTGCGGCTTACCAACCGGGCAGTTATCAGAATCATGATCCGAACCGCCCGCGCAAGCTCTTGCTGCATCGTCGTCAGATAGACGAGCTCTCCGGTCTAGTAAGCAGGAGGGGTTTGACTTTAGTTCCCTTGAAGCTGTATATTAAGAATGGGGTGGCGAAGGTAGAGCTAGGTGTAGCCAAAGGTAAGAGGCTCCACGACAAGAGGGAAACACTGGCTCGGCGTGAGACAGAGAGGGAAATAGGGCAAGCGTTGCGTCGCAGACGTTAACAACTGTAGGTTCTGTCGCGTTGGGGGCGCGAGGCGTCGACAGGGGAAGGCCTACAGAATAGCAGGCCGAGGTGCCATCGACCTCGTTAAACAGGTGGCAAAAGACAACTGCCGAAGCAGTTCCGATCGCAGCCTAATTAAGGTTGCACATCCAGCCTGACCTCGCCCTGATGGGTTGGGATTGGGTGTCGAAAAGTCAGGGTGCGCTGTCTCCGACGTCGATAGGAGCGGCTAAGAGTTATCGGCTGGCTTGGCTATCAGCGGTCAGCGGATGATAGCCAGGCGAGATTTAGCAGCTGACTAAGCCTGTAGGAGATTCTGGCAACCTTCTTCTGGACGGGGAGTTCAACTCTCCCCCGCCTCCACCAAATTGTGCTAGCCTGACCTATTAGCGGACGAAGCCTCTTTATCCTTTGCAGCGTTATCAAGGCTGTTTCTTAACTCTGCAACAAAAGCTGTCATCGATTTGAATTCATCCTCAAGTTCTATGAGCTGGATTATCTTACTTCCTATGATCACCCCATCAGCTATGTTAGCAACTGACCTTGCTTGTTCTGGTGTAGATATGCCAAACCCAACACATAATGGTGTTTTGGTTATCCTTCTGACTTTGGTGACGAAGTCCTTAAGGTCAGCAGGCAATTTGTCTCTAGCACCGGTCACACCGGTTACTGAAACCAGGTATATGAACCCACGGGAGCGTTGTGCTACAAGCTTGGTCCGCGCGTCTGTGCAGGTAGGTGGGAGCAGGTAAACAAGGTCGATGCCTTGCTCTATGGCGATTTTTTCCAGCTCTAGTCCCTCGTCCGGTGGCAGGTCAGGGACTATCAGTCCATCTACATTGGAGAGTACGCAGTCACGGCAGAACTTCTTGAGCCCGTACTTTAATACAGGGTTGAAATAAGTCATAAATATCAGTGGCGTGGCAGTGCTCCGGCTTACTTGCTTAGCCAGATCAAAACACAGTTCTGGCGTGACTCCATTCTGCAGTGCCTTGAAACTTGCCCTCTGGATGGTTACACCATCAGCCAATGGGTCGGAAAACGGGATGCCAAGTTCGATAATGTCGCTGCCATTTCTAGCAAGGAGTTCAGCTATTCTGGGGGTGGCTTCAATCGTGGGGTAGCCTACAGTAATGTATGGGATCAGTGCTACATGTCCTCTTTCAAAGACTGCCGATATCCTGCTCATGGTTTCGCCTTTAAAGTGTCAGCCACAATGTTTATGTCCTTGTCGCCCCGTCCTGACAGGTTTACGATGATTATGTGTTCATGGCTGAGCGTACGAGCGAGTCTGGCGGCATAGAATATGGCATGCGCCGGCTCTAGAGCAGGCTGGATACCTTCTGTGTAGCATAGCAGTTTGAACCCTTCCAGTGCCTCTTCGTCAGTGACGGCGACGTATGTGGCGCGCCCCGTATCCTTAAGATAGCTATGCTCGGGACCAACGCCTGGATAGTCCAGCCCGGCAGAAATACTGTACGTCTCTCGGATTTGGCCGTGTCTGTCTTGGAGGACATAGGATTTAGCGCCGTGAAGTACGCCTATTTCCCCTGCAGCCAGCGTTGCGGCGTGCTTTCCGGTTGCCAGTCCTCTTCCGGCTGCCTCTACACCAATGAGCTTGGTCTGCTCTTCATTTAGAAAGGGATGAAAGATGCCGATGGCGTTGCTGCCACCACCTACGCAAGCCACTATGTAGTCGGGGAGTCTCCCGCATTTAGCCAAGATTTGTTCCTTGGTCTCTTTTCCGATCACTGACTGAAAGTCACGGACTATAGTTGGGTAGGGGTGAGGACCGACTGCCGAGCCGAGAAGATAGTATGTATTGGTGACATTGGTAACCCAGTCCCTTATGGCTTCGTTGATGGCGTCCTTCAGTGTGCGGCTGCCTGTGTTTACTGACCTTACCTCGGCACCCATTAGTCTTATTCGGAAGACATTCAAAGACTGACGGCGGATGTCTTCTTCTCCCATATATATAATGCACTCGAGTCCTAGTTTGGCGCAGACTGCGGCAGTGGCAACACCATGTTGTCCAGCGCCGGTCTCCGCAATTACCCTCGTTTTCCCCATAGCTTTTGCCAGCAGGCCCTGTCCCAGGGCATTGTTGATCTTATGGGCGCCAGTATGCGCCAAGTCCTCTCTTTTGAGGTAGATCCTGGTGCCCTGGCAATGCTCGCTCAGTCTTTCTGCAAAGTATAGCGGGGTAGGTCTTCCTGCATAGTCCCGGCACAATGATTCAAACTGTGCCCAGAAATCAGGGCTTTTCTTTGCCTCTTCGTAGGCTGATTCCAACTCTTGCAGAGCTGGTATGAGTGTTTCCGGGACGAACTGTCCACCATATTTACCGAAATACCCTTTCTTGCTAGACACTGTTACAATTATCTCCTTTGGTGGAGTAGAATATTTTACTGGTCTTGCTCTCGACTTCGGCTTCCCTTGCCGCTTGTATAAAGCGGGCAATTTTAGCCACATCCTTTTTACCCTCTGTTTCTACACCTGAGGATACGTCAATGCCAAAAGGTTTGACCTTGCTGATTAGAGTGGTAACATTATCGACTGTCAGCCCGCCAGCAACCATTATGGGAAACTGAAGTGATACCTGCTCAGCAATTGTCCAGTCAAAAGTTCTTCCGGTGCCGCCATAGCAGCCTTTTGCTTTAGTGTCAAGCAGGTAAACCACCTCATTTCGCGGCAGGGAATTGTACCCCGTTTTGATGGCTTTGATGATATCATCCGCTGTGTCCTCGGTGGAAACATTTATCGTTTTGATCAGAGGGCGGCTGACCAATTTGCAGTAGTCCAGAGATTCGGTCCCGCTTAGCTGCACCCAGTCAAGGCAAAGAAAATCAGCGATCCAATTCAAACGGTCGATGTCTTCGTTGGCGAATACCCCGACAATCTCCGGACGTCGGTTCAGGTGACGAATGGCGTCAGCGATTTGGCTGGCTTTTTCAAGAGAAATTTCACGGCGGCTGGGAGCAAACACTAGTCCGATGAAGTCAGCACCGTACTGGCTGGCTGCCAGCGCATGCTCTACCTCAGTTATCCCGCAGATTTTGATTTTAATCACGGGTTGAACATCTCCTTAATTTTGGCTGCGATATCAGGCGCAGACATCAGTGCTTCACCCACAAGGACAGCGTTGACTTTCAGCTCTTGTAGTCTCTCGATGTCAGAGCGCCCCTTTATTCCGCTTTCGCTTACTACCAGACGGTCATATGGTACCAACGGCCGCAGTCGCTCGGTGGTCGAGAGGTCCGTCTGAAAAGTGAGCAAGTCGCGATTGTTGATGCCGATGATTTTGGCACCACTTTGCATGGCAGTTTCCAGTTCGGTTTCGTTGTGCACCTCGACAAGGCAGTCCATGCCTATTTCGTGGCTCAGTCCAAGGAGCTCCGCTAGTTGTGTCCGGCTAAGAATTTGCACGATTAGCAACAGACTGTCAGCACCGTGAGCGCGCGACTCGTAGACTTGGTAGGGGTCGATGACGAAGTCTTTTCTAAGGAGTGGTACCGGTCTGGTAAGTGATTGCTTTATGATCTTAAGATGGCTCAAATCCCCACCGAAGTATTTGTTTTCCGTGAGCACAGATATGGCGGCGGCACCGCTGTTAGCGTAGACTTGAGCTATGGCAGATGGGTCGAGGTTGTGGCGAATCATACCCCTAGACGGCGATGCCCTCTTTACCTCTGCAATCAACTTTACCCTGTCACCTTTTATGGCTGACGCGAAATCTAAGGGTGGTGGTTGGTCCAATGCCATTTGTCTCATCTCTGTGAGCGGCGCCGCCAGTTTGCTGTGATCTAGCTCCCGGAGTTTGTGGGATACTATGTGAAAAAGAAATGCAGACATTCCTCTTTATTTACTAGTTCACATCTCGGGTGAAATCTATAAGCTCTTTAAGTTTCAATAACGCCTGTCCGCTATCAATTACTCTCGCAGCCACAAGCACTCCCTCACTGAGCGTTTGCGTTTTATTTGCCACAAATAATGTGGCTGCAGCGTTAGCTAGCACTACATCACGCTGTGGTCCCCTGAGACCGCTGAGGATGCTGCGTAACAGCTCAGCATTCTCCTGTGGGGTACCACCTTTCAATTGTTCCTTGGTTATATAAGGCAATCCCAGATCTTCTGGAGTAATGGTGTAGCTGGTTATCTTGCTATCCTTTACCTGACAGACGAATGTTTTGCCTGTCAGGGTGATTTCGTCAAGGCCGTCTTCGCCGTGTACCACCAGAGCATGTTGACACCCCAGATGTGCCAGCGCCATCGCCAATTTTATTGTTAGCGAGATATCAGCTACGCCCAGTACTTGTGCCCTAGCATTTGCCGGGTTAGTAAGAGGACCCAGGATATTGAACACGGTGCGGATACCGATCTCGCGTCTGGGAGCGGCGGCATGCTTCATAGCTGGATGGAAGTTGGGTGCAAATAGGAATCCGATGCCCGTTTGCTGGATGCATTTTGCTGCTTGGTCTGCAGTCAGGTCTATGCGGACACCAAGCGCTTCCAGGACATCAGCGCTACCACACTGGCTGCTCATGGCTCGGTTACCATGCTTGGCTATTTTTACCCCAGCTGCGGCGGCAACAATGGCTGCTGCAGTCGAGATGTTGAAGGTGTTAGAGCCGTCACCGCCAGTTCCACAGGTGTCGACTACCGTGCCATTGATGCTTACGGGAATTGCTTTTTCCCTCATTGTCCGGGCTAGTCCGACGATCTCCTCCACCGTTTCACCTTTTACTCGCAAGGCAGCAAGGAAGGCGCCGAGCTGGGCTGGAGTGGCTTCGCCGTCCATTATTTCACGCATCACCTGTGCTGCCTGTTCTATGCTCAGCGATTGTCCAGCAACCAACATCGAAATAGCTTCCTTGATCATATCCATCACCCCATATTCAAAAAATTTCTCATAATTTCTTTGCCGTTTTCGGTCATGAACGACTCAGGGTGGAACTGTACGCCCTCTACGGGATATTCGTGGTGTCTGATGCCCATGATAGTGCCATCTGCCGTCCAGCAGGTTACTTTGAGGCAATCGGGCAGTCCTTCGTTTGCCACCACAAGCGAGTGGTAACGTATAGCGGAGAAAGGGTTTGGCAGCCCCTTAAGTATACCCTGGTTGTCGTGATATATCAGCGACGATTTCCCGTGCATAATCTCTTTTGCCCGCTGTATCGTGGCTCCAAATGTGTAGCCGATGCACTGATGACCCAAGCACACGCCAAGTATGGGCAGCCTCGGAGAGAAGTGTCTGATAACCTCATTACAAATACCAGTGTTCAGTGGGGTCGACGGACCTGGTGATATGACTATAGCGTGTGGTTTTATCTCTTCTATTTTTTCGAGGGTTATCCTGTCGTTGCGTTGTACTATTACCTTGGCACCAAGCTCGCTCAAGTACTGGTACAGGTTAAAAGTGAAGCTATCGTAATTGTCAATTAGCAAAACCATTGTCCTCACCTGTCCCCTTCGAGGTACTCTGCACGATCGATTGCCTGAAGCAAGGCTTTTGCCTTATTCAGTGTCTCAGCAAATTCGCGTTCGGGAATGCTGTCGTAGACTATTCCACAGCCTGCTTGTATGTGGGTTATTCCGTCTTTTACCACCATGCTCCTTATGGTGATAGCCATGTCCATGTTGCCTGAAAAAGAGAAATAGCCCACTGCGCCGGCATAAGGTCCCCTTTTGTCCGGTTCAAGCTCGGCTATTATCTCCATCGCCCGGATCTTGGGTGCACCGGAGACGGTGCCGGCAGGAAAACAGGCTTCAAGGGCGTGGAAAGGTGTCAAGTCGTGCCTCAGTTTGCCCTGTACATGTGTAACTAGGTGCATCACATGCGAGTATCGTTCTACCTCCATGAGCCTGCTCACATTCACGGTTCCGGGTTCGCTGATCCGCCCGATGTCATTACGTCCTAGATCGACTAACATGATATGCTCAGCTCTTTCTTTTTCGTCGTTCCGCAGCTCCTGTTCCAGGGCGATGTCTTCTGTAGGACTCTTGCCCCGGGGTCTTGTGCCAGCCAGCGGACGGGTCATCACTATGCCATCTTCCACCCGAACTAGTATTTCAGGGGATGCTCCCAAGAGATGGAAATCCTTAAAGTTCAAAAAGAACATGTATGGGGAGGGGTTCAGGGTGCGCAGTGCACGGTAGATTTCAAAGGGCTCGGCACTGGTGGGTCTTGCCAGACGCTGGGAAAGCACAACCTGTATAGCTTCGCCGGAGGTTATATATTCTTTGGCTTTGACGACACGAGCCTCGAACTGATCTTTAGTGAGGTTTGAGGAAAAACAGCAGCCGTTTGTGCTATGGTGCCGCTTCGAGTGCGCTTTTGCGCGTGGGAGCGGCTGCTTTAGTCTGTTTACCATGGCTTCAATCTTTTCCACGGCTTCGTTGTACGATTTCTCTCGGTCGCCATCGAGTTTTACGTGGCTCAGTATTTTGATCTTGTGGGTGACGTGGTCAAAGACGAGTATGGTGTCAACAAATAAAAATATAGATTCAGGCAGCCCTAGGGGATCGCTGGTGGGAGAAGGCAGCCTTTCGAAATGTGTTGCCACCTCATAGCCCAAGTAGCCGACAGCGCCACCGCAGAACCTGGGCAGCTCTGGGATTGGCACCACTCTGTACCGGTTGAGCTCTGCAGCTAACAGTGGTAGCGGATTAAGGTTGTCCTCCTTTCTAGTGATGAGGACACGGTATGGGTCAGTGCCTATGAAGCTATATCTCGCCAGTCGTTCAGCCCCTTCGACACTCTCGAGAAGGAATGAGTAATTGCCGCGGTTAATCTTAAGATAGGCAGACACCGGCGTCTCCAAGTCAGCAACGATTTCGCGGCAAACTGGGATAAGGTTACCTCGGCTTGTATCAAGTTTCTTCAGTTCTTCAAGGGTTGGATAGTACATATCCCTCCTTGTGGCAAATTAAAAACCTCTCGCTCCTAGGGGCGAGAGGTTTTACCTTCGCGGTGCCACCCTACTTAGCCATCTTTTAGTGGCTATCTCGTTTCAGGTACGGCTTGACTTCTCAAGCGATACCCTGGGCTTGGATAACGGTGCCCCTCCGTCAAAGCCTACTCGGTTCGACCCCTTTCGGTTTGCAGCTCCCGAGTCCATTCAGCCCCTGCGCCAGCACCGGCTCACACCTAACCCGGCTCTCTGAGCTTCGCTGGAGGCTTACTAGTCTCGTTCCCAGCTTTTGCCCTATTCTTTTGAGTTCAAGTATAAACCCAACCTGCCAAGTTGTCAAGTGTGTGTTGGCTCTTTGTTAATTTGATATGTCTTGTCAGTGGTTACGTTAGCTTGCTATAATGCAGATGCTCGAAGTTAAGGCTTTCCGAGCCTTTTGTCCTAAAGGTCAAAACCTAGGGACAGTGGCCGATAGGGTATCACTGGAAACGGTGGTACCTCCCGTGTTCGGAAAGGAGAGCTGGTTTTTGAATATAAGACTCACCTGCTGTGTCCTGCTGGTCGTCCTGTTCCTTATTCTCTCAATAGCGGTTGGCTGTATTCCCACCAGAGACGATATAACCCAGCCTAAGCTGAAGGTAGCCAGCACCACGAGCCTGTGCGATTCTGGGCTTTGGGAATGGCTTGAGCCGCTTTTTGAGGCAAAATATAGGACTGATCTGCAGGTACTATGTGTTGGCACCGGCGTAGCCATGCGCTATGGAGAGAGAGGGGATGTGGATGCGATTGTTGTTCATGACCCAGAAAGGGAGGAGAAGTTTATTTCTCAGGGGTATGGGGCTGTGCGAATGCCGTTTGCCTGTAATAAGTTTCTCATTGTGGGACCTGAAGATGACCCGGCGCGTATAAGGGGGCTGAAGCCGGAAGAAGCGTTTGCTAGGTTAGCTGCGTATGGTGATGCTACTTTCGTCTCCCGTGGTGACGAGTCCGGCACACATGTCAGGGAGAAAGAAATATGGCGGATGGTGGGTATCAATCATGAGCAGATTACGAAGGAACAGTGGTATGTGGAAGTTGGGTCAGGTATGGGCTTAACTTTGCAACTAGCTGCCGAGAGAAGAGGCTACACGCTTACTGACAGGGCAACTTTTCTAACCTTTAGAAAAAAGCTGGACATTGTGCCTCTGGTTGAGGAGGGCGAGATCATGCTCAATGTTTATTCAATTATCGTCGTCAATCCTGAGAAATGCCCCGGGGTGAATTATCAAGCTGCAAAGCTGCTTTCAGACTTTTTGCTCTCTAAAGAGGTGCAAGCTGTGTTGACTGATTACGGGGTGCAAGCATATGGGGAGCGGCTGTTCCTTCCCTGCTGCGATTGTAATTAGGAATTTTCACGGTGCTACCCGGATCTAATTCAGTCGGCTGATAAAGCAATGGAAGAACTAGGGCGTGGCTTCGTTAAGGCGGTAGAGCTCATCGTCTCCCTTGATGCGGAGGTAGTGGAGATAACTGTGAGGTCACTGATGATCTCAGCGACATCTTGTGGTATTGCTTGTGCCATCTGCTTTCCACTGGGGGGACTGGTGCATTTCAGTTCTTTTCCGGGAAAAAAGTTGTTCATGAGCTTGGTGCAGACCCTGTACAGTCTGCCTACAGTGCTAGTAGGGCTGTTTGTTTTTGTGCTGCTCTCACGCTCGGGACCGCTTGGTAGCTTGGGGCTGCTGTTCACTCCAGCAGCCATGGTAATAGGGCAGGTAATTTTTGTCAGTCCGATTGTGCTCGGACTGGCTGTGTCTGCTTTGAATGGCTTGGACATCGCTTTGTACGACGCAGCCGTGGGTCTTGGTGCCAGCAAGTTTCAGGCTGTTTTACAGGTGATGAGAGAAGCCCGCTATGGCCTGCTTACAGCGGCGGTGATGGGTTTCGGGAGAGCTATCTCCGAGGTAGGGCTATCATTGATGGTTGGTGGTAATATAAAGGGGTTCACACGTACATTGACCACTGCCATTTCCCTTGAGACCTCCAAGGGCAACATTGAGCTGTCGATAGCACTGGGAATAGTATTGCTAGTGTTAGCCCTGATGGTGAATCTAGTAACAGGTTGGTTGCAACGCAGGTAAAATGGCATTGATAGAGGCTATCAAGCTGGAAAAATATTATCAGGGCAGGCAGGTGCTGAGAGGCATAAGTCTACAAATCGATAAAGGGGAAGTTTTGGCTCTTATAGGTCCCCGTGGTGCTGGGAAAACCACGCTTCTCAGAATCCTAGGCCTCCTGGAGCTACCATCAAGGGGCGAGGTCTATTTTGATGGTGTCAATGTGACTTCATCTGGACGTTTAAGGCTCTGGGCAAGGCGTAGGATGTCCTTTGTGGCGCAAAAGCCGGTGGTGTTTTCAGGGAGCGTTCGGGACAATGTTGCCTGTGGTCTCAAGTGGCGTGGCAGAAACTCAAAGTCGGCGGCGGACAGGATCGAGGCTGCCCTGGGACTGATAGGGATGTCCGAATATGCTGACCGGGACGCTAAAGCCCTTTCTGTAGGCGAGATGCAGATGATGGCTCTATCCCGGGCACTGGTCGGCGAGCCAGAGGTGCTGTTTTTGGACGAGCCTACAGCTAGTCTTGATCCAGTGTCAGCAGCAAGGGTAGAGACGGTTCTAGAGCGGCTAATTAAACTGCGAAATATGACAGTTGTGATGACAACCCATGATATGGGGCAAGGACAAAGACTGGCATGGCGCATTGGGGTGTTGATGGCTGGGGAGTTGCTTCAAACAGGTGAACCCCGTGAGATATTCTGCTCGCCGGCGACCAGAGAGGTGGCAGAGTTCGTCGGTGTGGAGAATATTCTAGCAGGCGAGGTGGTAAGCAAGAGCGATAGCCTGGCGGTGATAGACATTGGTGGAGCTAGGCTGGAGGCACTCACCGAATGTAGGTTGGGTGACTTGGTGTGGGTAACCATCAGACCAGAGGATGTCACTTTTGCCAGGGTAAGAGAGCAGACCAGTGCAAGAAATGTGTTTCGGGGTGTTGTAACCAAAGTGGCAGGTGTTGGTGCTCTATTGCGGATTGAGGTTGACTGTGGTTTTCCTTTATTGGGAGTGTTGACTAAGAAATCGGCTGAGGATATGGGCATTGAGCGAGGTGATGAGGTCTATGTCAGCTTCAAAGCTACTACTGTGCATGTGATCAGGCGCCAGCAGTTAAAGCTCTGAGCGCTAAGACGTTTTTTACAAGGGGAGTTTTTCATGTTTTCCTGTGGTTTTGTAACTGCTGAAGGAGCCAGGAACACCAAGCTTCAATCCCATGGCCGGATTTACAGGACACCTCAAAAATAGTCACTCTGGGGTTCAGGCCAGTGACCTTTTTATGAAAGCCGGCGAGGTCGAATTCCTGTAATGGGAGGAGGTCAATTTTGTTTATTACCACCGCATCAGCTAGAGAGAACATAATAGGGTACTTGGCTGGTTTGTCGTCGCCTTCAGCAATACTTGAGACCACTACTTTCCTGTGCTCGCCAAGGGAAAAACCCGCCGGACAGATCAAATTGCCCACGTTCTCGATAAATAGCAAATCAATAGTCTTCAACGGCAGCTTCTCCAGCGCATTGGTAATCATATGGGCTTCTAGGGAGCAGCTACCACCAGTGTTTATCTGGACTACGGGGATCCCCTCTTTGCTGATTCTATCGGCATCTATTTTGGAGGCGATGTCGCCTTCGATAACAGCCAGCCGTAATTGGTGACGCAGGTGTGCTATCGTGCCCAGGAGGAGGCTGGTCTTACCGGCGCCCGGAGACGACATGAGGTTAATGGCTAGGATATTGTATCTGTCAAGCAGTCCTCTGTTTTGGGCAGCTATAGCATCGTTGGCACTGGCAATATTTTTTAGTACTTTTATTCGTTTCATCGCATCTATTCGACCTCTATGCTTTCGATGAAGCAGCTCTGCCCATTTGTTATCTCCAGATTGGTGCTGCGGCAGCAAGGACATGCCCAGCTAGAGTCTTCAAGCTTGAAACTGGTCTGGCAATCACGACAGTGCAGCTCGGCAGGCACCGTCTCGAAATCGATGCTCGCATTTTGAGCGATGCTGTCTTTTTTCAAGAAGTCAAAGTAGAACTGTATGCACTCTCCGACGACCCCAGATAGTTCCCCTATGATGAGTCTAATTTTTGTTATCTGGCTTGCCTGTGCTGCCTTAGCTTCGTTTATAGCGATATCAAGTATGTTTTGCGTTATGGCTAGTTCATGCACTGCTGTTTGAGGGCTCTATACAGTTTTCCAATCAACCCAGTGATTATAGACTTTTACCTTACATATTTCAAAGTACACCCAAATTCCCATTATGGATCTATGCCTGTTGATGCTGTTCCTTAAGATAGAGTCTGTCTTTGTCTCTCCTCCTTGACAAAAGGCAAGCGAACGGCTAAATTCTGTTACCAACTGTTCTACTTGTGGTTAGTCTAAACTAAGAGGGGGTCATGATAATTGCCGTTGATGCTGAAGGGGGTGACTATGCCCCTCGTGAAGTAGTGAGGGGTGCCATTGCGGCTGTACGGCAATATCCGATTGAGATAGTGCTTGTGGGCAAAAAGGCGATCCTTGAGATGCTTCTACGCCGTTATTCCAAGGTGTCCGGAATCTCTATTATTGATGCCAGAGAAGTTGTTCGGGACGACGAAGACCCGGTACAGGCTGTGCAGAGTAAGCCGGATTCTTCTGTAGTCATTGGTGCTAGACTGGTACACGATAGAGTTGTGGATGGCTTTGTTTCTGCGGGGAGCACAGGTGCTACAGTGGTTGCCTCCTTCCTCAGCTTGAAGATGATCCCGGGCATCCAGAGGATGGGTATCTGTGCTGTTGCTGACCTCAATCAGCCACAACCAACGCTTATCATCGATGTAGGGGTGAATGTGAACTGCAAACCGATATTTCTGGTGCAATTTGCACAGCTTGCAAACATACTGGCAGAACATGTCCTAGAAATAAAGTCCCCAAGGGTGGGACTGTTAAATGTCGGTGAGGAGGAACTAAAAGGCAGTGCCCTAGCTCGAGAAGCGTACCAGATGTTGAAGAAAACTAATCTGAACTTTATCGGAAATGTGGAGGGGTTCGATGTACTACGGGGCAAAGCTGACATAATCGTCACCGATGGCTTCACCGGCAATGTGCTTATCAAGACTATAGAAGGATACTCCGAGGTTGTTCAGGAGCTGCTAGAGCTTGGTGAGCTGGCGGGGATCGATCGGTATTTGACGGGACCGGCGTTAGCACAATACGTACAGCTCACCTCTGTGGTTAGGAAACTGGACTACAAACAATATGGTGGTGCCTGTTTACTAGGTCTGGAGGGTAACATCGTCATAGCCCATGGTCGCAGTCGCTCGACAGCTATCAGGAATGCAATCTATCTGGCTTACTTGGCTGCAAAGCAAGGCATAGTAGAGGCTCTTAAGGCGAGTGCCTATGCCACGGAGTAGACGGTCTATTGCAAAGCTTCTGGATCTACTATCACGTCGTGGTTACAACAGCCCTACTCTTGGTGAACAGTATCTTACCCTCTTTGGCATCGATTTCGATCTTATCGCCGTCCTTGAACTCCCCTTCGAGTACCTTCATGGCTAAGGGATCGAGTATCAATCTCTGAATTGCCCGTCGAAGAGGTCGGGCACCATATGCAGGGTCATAGCCTTCTCTGATCAGAAGTTCCTTGGCAGTTTCGGAAAGCCTGATATCTATGTGACGGTTGGCGAGCCGCCTTCTAACATTTTCAAGTTGTAAGTCCACGATTTGTTTTATATGTTCGATGCTTAGGGGATGGAATATTATTATTTCGTCTATGCGGTTGAGGAACTCTGGACGGAACTGCGCCCTAAGCGCTTCTAAAGTTCGGCGCCGTATTTCGTTCTCTTGCCCCGGACCGAGGTCTACGATCCACTGGCTCCCCAGGTTGCTGGTCATTATCAGGACGGTGTTTTTGAAGTCCACAGTACGCCCGTGACCATCGGTTAGACGCCCGTCATCCAGTATTTGCAGCAGGACGTTGAACACATCGGGATGCGCCTTTTCTATTTCGTCCAGCAGTACCACGGTATAGGGGCGGCGTCTTACTGCCTCGGTGAGTTGACCACCCTCTTCGTAGCCCACGTAACCCGGCGGAGCACCTATAAGCCGTGATACGGTATGTTTTTCCATATATTCTGACATGTCAAGACGAACCATGGCTCGTTCGTCGTCAAACAGAAATTCAGCCAATGCTCGTGCCAGTTCTGTTTTACCCACGCCGGTAGGTCCAAGGAAGATGAAGCTCCCTAGCGGGCGGTTCGGATCCTGAATGCCGGCGCGAGCACGTCGGATAACGTTGGCAACGGCTTTAACAGCCTCGTCCTGCCCTACAATGCGCTTATGTAGGCGTTCCTCCATGTGAACGAGCTTCTGAATTTCGCCTTCCAGCAATCGGCTTACCGGTATTCCTGTCCAGCGGCTGACCACCTCGGCGATGTCTTCTTCATCTACCTCTTCTTTAAGCAAGCGCTGTCCCTTTCTGGTGGAAAGTATTTCCTCCTTTCTCTTCAGCTGTTTCTCCAGTTCCACTAGTGTACCATATTTAAGTTGAGCCGCCTTTTCAAAGTCTGCTGCGCGCTCTGATTTTTCTATCTCGTGCCTCACTTGTTCTAGGTGTTCTTTGAGCTGTTGTAGTTCATGGATGTCCTTTTTCTCCTCCTCCCACTGCATTCGTAGCCTGCGCTCCTCCTCTTTCAAGTTTGACAGCTCCTTTTCTAGGGCGTTCAGTCTTTCTTTTGAGACGGCATCCTGTTCTTTTCTTAAGGCTTCCCTTTCTATCTCGAGCTGCATGATGCGGCGTGTAACTTCATCCAATTCTGCTGGCATACTGTCGATCTCAGTTCTCAATTTGGCGGCAGCTTCGTCTACTAGGTCTATAGCCTTGTCCGGCAGGAAACGCTCGGAGATGTAACGGTTTGAGAGCACTGCTGCCGCTACCAGGGCTGAGTCCTTTATGCGCACCCCGTGATGTACTTCGTAGCGTTCTTTAAGACCACGGAGGATGGAGATGGTGTCCTCCACTGAAGGCTCGTTGACAATTATGGGCTGGAACCTCCTTTCTAAAGCGGCGTCCTTCTCTATATGCTTGCGGTACTCATCTAGGGTGGTGGCACCGATACAGTGTAGTTCACCACGAGCTAGCATAGGTTTCAGCATGTTTGAAGCATCTATCGCCCCTTCGGCAGCGCCGGCACCGACTACGGTGTGTAGTTCGTCGATGAACAGGATTATTTCGCCTTCTGATTGCTGGATTTCCTTAAGGACTGCCTTGAGTCTGTCTTCAAATTCGCCGCGGTACTTGGCTCCGGCTATCAGTGCACCCATATCCAGTGCCACGATGCGCTTGTTTTTCAGCCCTTCAGGAACATCGCCCCGGACTATACGCTGGGCTAATCCTTCGACGATGGCTGTCTTGCCAACGCCTGGCTCGCCGATAAGGACAGGGTTGTTCTTTGTCCTCCTGGACAGCACTTGGATCACCCGTCTGATTTCCTCGTCGCGACCTATTACTGGGTCCAGCTTACCCCGGCGGGCGATATCAGTGAGGTCGCGTCCGTACTTTTCCAACGCCTGGTATTTACCCTCAGGGTTAGGATCGGTCACTCTCTGACTGCCCCTTACGGAAGCCAGCACCTGGTAAACATTGTCCTTGGTCACGCCATGGACTTTGAGAATTCGTGCTGCGCTGGTATTTTCTGTTTCCAGGATAGCCAGCAATAGATGCTCTGTGCTGATATATTCGTCCTTAAATCTACTAGCCTCCTTTTCAGCCATATCCAGCACCTGCTTTAGGCGCGGTGATACGTAGACCTGCACTGGTCCATATGCCTTAGCTAAACGCCCCAACTCACTTTCAAGCTGGCGTCTTATCGAACTTGTGTCAGCGCCTAGCTTTGACAGAATCTGTGGTACTATTCCACCTTCCTGTTCCACAAGGGTGCAAAGCAGATGCTCTGTATCGACCTGGGTGTGATTGTGCTCTTCGGCAAGCTTTTGGGCTGCCAGCAGAGCCTCCTGTGCCTTTTCAGTGAACTTGTTTATGTTCATTGCTTCTCCTTCCCTCTACGAGTTTGTTGCGAAAAGCCTTAGCTGGGGTACAGGTCTCCAGAATCTGGATGGTCTCGTCCAGGAAGCTGAAAACCTGTTGCTGGGGGCTATCCTCTGTGCTAATCATCGAGGCAAGCAGCTTTCTGAGCTCCACGAGCCTTTCCCTAATATCTAAGGCGAGGCGTAAGCCTGCCAAATTCAAGCCGCCCTCTTCAACCAGATGCTTTATCATCCTTAGGCGGGCTATGTCGTCATCAGAGTATAAGCGCAGTCCGTGTTGCCGAGCTGGCAACAATAGCCCAGCCTTTTCGTACTTGCGCAGCGTCTGCGGATGCATGCCCGTGAGCCTTGCAGCTATTCCCATTATGTACACACCATTACAGGGTTCCTTGACCTCCATGTCAGTACCTCGATTATCGGGTTAGAACTTATTTCACAAATATTATAGCAACTGATATAAATCATGTCAACCATGATTATATAGTCTGTAGATTTTTGCTTTGCAACAGGGGGAACATGCTTTGGTCTCGGGTGTTAGCGGGTGATTGCTGTGCTTGCTCAGGGAGATACATTAAAGTAAAATTCGTATGCTATGGTTCGGGCAAAGAAACTGGAGTCAGCTAGGATCAGTGCTCGCGGTGTCGTTCAAGGTGTTGGTTTCAGACCTTTTGTATATCAGCTAGCGACTAAATACAATTTGAAGGGATGGGTCTGCAACACCTCGGAGGATGTGAGCATAGAAATTCAGGGAGAGCGCAGTCGGTTGGAGCAGTTTGTTGCTGAACTTCAAAACAATGCTCCACCGTTAGCGCGTATAGAGGAGGTGGTGGTGACCTATCGTCCCTGTGACGATTGCACCTATACAACGTTTGAAATACGACAAAGCATTGCTCAGGAGGGCAAGTACCAGCTTGTTTCGCCTGATATTGCGACTTGTGATGCTTGTTTGCGGGAAGTCTTTGACCCAGAGGACAGACGTTATCGCTATCCATTCACCAATTGCACCAATTGTGGTCCGCGTTTTACTATCATAGAAGACATCCCTTATGACCGTCCTAAGACAACCATGCGGGCCTTCCGGATGTGCCCTGATTGTGAGGCTGAATACCATGACCCTCTAGACCGCCGCTTTCACGCGCAGCCCAACGCCTGTCCTAAGTGCGGACCGAGGCTCGAGCTGCTCGATGGTTGTGGCGAGACTGTTGAGGTGACTGATGTGATCTCCGAAGCTTGTAAGCTATTGCTTGCAGGCAAAATCGTGGCGGTGAAGGGTCTTGGCGGGTTTTTGCTGGCTTGTGATGCCACCAATGAGCAGGCAGTGGAGCTGCTTCGCCGTAGAAAGAGGCGACCTTTTAAACCTTTCGCGGTGATGGTCGCCAGTGTGGAAGAGGCAAAAAAGCACTGCTATGTATCCGAAGCCGAGGAGAAAATACTCGTGTCACCCCAGTCGCCTATAGTCTTGATGTGGTGGAAGCCAGAGTCGACCATTTGTCATGCTGTGGCACCGGACTTGAAATATCTGGGGGTAATGCTCCCTTACACTCCTTTGCACCATCTTCTGATGCGGCAGGTGAGGGTGCCTCTGGTGATGACTAGCGGCAATATCAGCGAGGAGCCAATAGCCAAGGACAACGATGAGGCTTTAAGGCGGCTTTCCGGGATTGCCGATTATTTTGTGACGCATGACCGGGACATCTATGCCAGGTATGATGATAGTGTGGTTATTGTTGAAAGGGGGCAGTTTCAATTGTGCCGCCGGGCACGTGGTTATGCCCCCTATCCTATCCACCTCAAGTTCCGTGCTAGGCAAGTGCTTGGTTGTGGGGCAGAGGAGAAAAATACCTTCTGCCTGATCAAGGACAATTATGCTTTTGTCAGCCAGCATATCGGTGATATGGAAAACCTGGAGACCTTAGAACATTTTGAAAGCACGCTGAATCTTTATAAAAAATTGTTTCGTGTTCAACCGGAGGTGGTAGCTTATGACCTCCACCCTGAGTATCTTCCTACCAAGTATGCCATTGAACTTGGTTCAAAGGAAAAGGGTATTACGCTGGTTCCGGTGCAACACCATCACGCACATATAGTTAGCTGCATGGTAGACAATGGGTTTGACGAACCAGTCATAGGCGTTGCCTTTGATGGTACAGGGTATGGCAGCGATGGTTATATCTGGGGTGGGGAATTCTTGATAGTGGACTACAGAAAATCACAGAGAGTGGGACATCTGGAGTATTTGCCTTTACCTGGTGGGGCAACAGCCATAAAGCGTCCTTATCGCGTCGCCATTGGTTATGCCATTAAGCTGCTGGGCGAGGAAGCTCTCGCTGGGTTAGAGATATTGGAGCGGGTTGATCCGGTTGAGGTGGATGTCATCAGACATCAGATTAAGAGCGGATTTAATTCCCCGCTAACTTCCAGCATGGGGCGCCTTTTTGACGCGGTTTCTGCCCTTCTAGGGGTCAGAAGCACTGTCGATTACGAGGGACAGGCAGCGGTTGAGTTAGAGATGGTAGCTTATGATGCTGACAGCCGGTTCAGCAAGGGCTGTTATCCGTTCTCCATAGTTGCGCGGGACGGTATTAATGTGGTCTATCTGAGTGAGCTTTTTGCGGGGATAGTCGCAGACTTGTATAATAAGCTGGATGTACCGACGATTTCGGCAAAATTTCATACCACCGTGGCAAGGTTAATTTTGGAAATGTGTCAGCTTATCAGGGAACAGACAGGGATAAAGCATGTGGTGCTGAGCGGCGGGGTTTTTCAAAACCGTTTGCTGCTCAGGAAAGTCATACCTTTGCTGGAAGGTTTCGGCTTTTCGGTATTGACTCACAGGCAAGTACCTTGCAATGACGGTGGGATTTCGCTGGGTCAAGCGGTGGTAGCTAATTTTAGCGCTAGTTGACAGGAGAAAAACTATGTGTCTAGCAGTGCCTGTACAAGTTATCGGGGTTTATGGTGACGAAGCTGAAGTTGATATCGGTGGTGTGAGGCGGCGTGTAAGCATTGTGTTGACACCTGAAGTACAGGTGGGCGACTATGTACTGCTTCACACCGGTTATGCTATAAACGTCATTGATGAAGCCGAGGCACAGGAAACGTTGCAGATCCTTGCGGAGATGGCGCAAGTGGATGGGGAACTTCCCGATAACGTGTCGGGAAGCAGGAACTGAGAACAAGTGTCGTAATGTCGCGCCGATGTTTTTTGCTCTCTTGATTACTCTTTTACTTGTTGGTTGTATTTCTCCAGCGACGTTTTTAGGTGGTGCTGACGTTGCAGACCATGGGAGTGGAACCGATCTTGGCTTTGTGTGTGAAGAGGTCTTGCAACACCTGAAGGCGGCCAAGCAAATAGTCTCCCAGATAAGTAGCTTTACCTGGGCAGAGTTTACCACTTTAGGTGTCGTTCTGCCTCCACCGGGGGTGTGTGCTACCGGGACGACCTATCTTGCAGAGAAGAATTCTGTACCCATCGGGCTTGGTTGGATGCCGCTTACAGACAAACTGTCTTTCCGGGCTACTGCCGATAACCTTGCGGTTGTTTGTGACAATTGTCTTTCCCTAGCTGGAAAGGTGTGCTTAGCTGATAAAGGGCTGCCTCTAGATGAGAGGCAAGAGCTGTGGTACCAGCTAGATTCGGCACTAACTGGTGCTGTGTATCTTGTTTCAGCTCACAAAGATGTTGTAGCGCACCAGGTCGTTCCGGAAACGGAGTCCCAGTTTGGGCGCTCTAGCGATGATATCAGAAAGAAATATGGTTATAAATTCAAGGCTTGGTGTGATCAGTACTTTATTTTACTCGATGGTCTTCAGTATCACCTTGAGAAAGCAAAACAAACAGCTTCAATCATGAGTAGGGAACAAGATGAAGTTTATCGATGAGTTCCGGAATGTCGATCTGGGCAAGGGTATAATCGCCAAGATCCACAAGTTGTCTACCAGGCCAGTGGCACTGATGGAATTTTGTGGTGGACATACGGTGTCTATTATGAGGAATGGGATACGGCAATTGTTACCGCCCGCAGTCCGGCTGCTTTCCGGTCCTGGATGTCCAGTATGTGTTACCGCTAATGTAGATATAGACACCGCGATTGCTTTGGCTGGCTTGCCCGATGTAATAATTACCACCTTTGGAGATATGTTGAAAGTGCCTGGGAGCTACTCTAGTCTGCAGAAAGCCAGAGCCGATGGCGCAGACATAAGGGTTGTCTATTCTACTCAGGATGCTCTGCAGATTGCTCGGGCAAACCCGGCGCATAAAGTTGTCTTTATCGGCATCGGGTTTGAGACCACGGCGCCGACGATCGCTGCTGCGGTGCTTCAGGCTAAAACTGAGGGGATAAGAAACTTTTATGTCCTCTGCCTGTTGAAATTGTGTCCGCCGGTTATGAAGGCATTGCTCGATTTAGGTGAGATCAAGCTAGACGGCATAATTTGTCCCGGACACGTGAGCGCTATTATCGGTTCCAAGCCTTACGAGTTCATCCCTAAAGAGTATGGCGTTGCCTGTGTGGTCTCCGGATTTGAACCGCTTGACATATTACTTTCCGTAGCTATGCTAGTAAATCAGATAGAGATGGGAAAGCCCTGTGTGGAGATAGCTTACCGTCGTGGGGTCAAACCGGGAGGTAATGTGAGGGCTTTGCAGCTTATCGATACTGTATTCGAAGTTAGCGAGGCTGACTGGCGTGGCATCGGGAGCGTTCCACTCAGCGGCTTAAAATTTAGGAAGGAGTTTGAGCAATTCGATGCGCGTTCGCAGTTTACGGTCAGTATCCCGCCTGTTAGGGAAGCAAGAGGGTGTCTATGTGGTGCCATCTTGCGTGGGGTGAACACGCCAGTCGATTGCGCTCTATTTCGTGAAGTGTGCACGCCTGAAAGCCCTGTTGGTCCGTGTATGGTGTCGTCAGAAGGTGCGTGTGCCGCCTACTATCAGTACGGGGTGTGATATGAGAGACAGAAACAGGACTATTCTTCTTGCTCACGGCAGTGGAAGCAAAATCAGCCACGAACTTATAGAGAAAAAACTCGTACCACCTTTAGCCAATCCGATACTCTGCCGGCTTGATGATTCTGCTGTTTTTGAACTTAATGGTTCCCGTTTTGCTTTTACTACTGATAGCTATGTTGTGAGTCCTATTTTCTTTCCTGGCGGTGACATCGGTCGGCTGGCAGTCTGTGGCACTGTAAACGATTTAGCTATGAACGGTGCGAGTCCGTTATATCTCAGCCTGTCTTTTATTATCGAGGAGGGGCTTAGCTTTGAGGAGCTTGAACGGGTGCTCGATTCTATCAGAGATGCTGCTGTGGAGGCAGGGGTAAGCATAATCACTGGCGATACTAAGGTGGTGAACAGAGGGACTGCCGACAAGTTGTTTATCAACACCTCGGGCATAGGTGCAGTGATGGATGGGGGGAATATTTCCGGTGCCAATGCCCAAGTCGGGGACAAGATAATTCTTAGCGGGTCTATTGGTGACCATGGTATTGCCGTGATGAGCCAGCGCGAAGGATTGAGGTTCTCTGTGCCTGTCCAAAGCGATTGCGCTCCATTAAATAAAATGGTAGCAGGAATGCTTGCTGTCTCATCGAAGATACACTGTCTCCGCGATCCCACTCGTGGAGGACTTGCTACCACACTTAATGAAATAGCCCAGCAGTCCGACGTTGGCATAAAGATAGAAGAGGAGAAGATAGTTGTTCATGATGGCGTAAGAGCAGCCTGCGAACTACTTGGTTTCGACCCTCTTTATGTTGCTAACGAGGGTAAGCTGGTCGCCTTTGTTGCTCCCGAGGATGCAGAGAAGGTTCTGGAGAAGATACGGCAAGACCGCTATGGAGGTGAGGCTGCTATTATTGGGGAGGTGACTGGGGACCATAGGGGCAAGGTGGTGATGAAGACCAGACTGGGTGCCTCACGTATTGTGGACATGCTCGCTGGGGAGCTCTTGCCCAGAATTTGCTAGACTGTCATTTTTTGATACGCAGCTAGTTCGTTTCTCGGTAGTTGTTGGAGCGGTCATCAACTGTGCCGAGTTGTCCATCTCCGACTATGGTGTTTGCAGTAGCGCCTATAAATGGGTAAAATATGGGCTTGGCAATCTTGCCTTGTTAAGAGAAAGGAGGCTCCATGGCTAAAGTTAAGGTTCAGGAAGTCCCTGTGGTGTGGATACAAACTGGCAGTTGTACTGGTTGTTCAGTTTCAGTCTTGAACTCTGTTAGCCCCAGCATCAAAAACGTGCTTATTGACGAAGTTGTTCCCGGAACACATATCAGTCTCAGGTTTCAGGCAACTGTAATGGCAGGCCAGGGAGAAGCTGTGCTTAAAGTTCTTGAAGGTACACCGAAGAAGGACAGGGATGGCTATCTTTTGGTGGTTGAGGGTGCTATACCTACAAAGGACGGCGGGATCTATGGCACTCTAGGGGAGAGAGATGGCAAACCTTTACCGATGGTGGTATGGGTCGAAGAGTTAGTCAAGAATGCTGTGGCGATAGTTGCTCTAGGCACGTGTGCTGCGTTCGGTGGTATAGCTGCCGGTAGCCCTAATCCCGGTGGCTATTCTGGTGTCGATAGTCTTTTGAAGGAGCGAAGAATCAATAAACCACTGATAAACGTGCCAGGCTGTCCGCCTCACCCTGACTGGTTTGTAGGCACCATAGCTGCGATACTGCTCCAAGGTTTGCCTAAACCAGAAGACTTGGACGAGTTCAAGCGCCCTAAGGCTTTCTATGGGAAGTTGATCCACGAAAATTGTCCGCGGCGGGCTTATTTTGACGAGGGAAAATTTGCCAGAAAGTTCGGTGAGCCGGGGTGCCTTAATGAACTTGGTTGTAAGGGGCCAGTGACCTATGCCGATTGTCCTCTCAGACTGTGGAATCACGGGACCAACTGGTGTATCGGTGCCGGATCGCCTTGCATTGGCTGCTGTGAACCGGGATTCCCGGACCTGATGGCACCGTTCTATCAGAAACTTACTGATGCCGCATTACCTGCCATAGGTGTGGAGCAGAAGAAGTAGCACATTTGAGAAAGATGCAGGAGGGTTAGAATTGAGCAAGATTACAGTAGATCCGGTCACTCGTATTGAAGGGCATCTTAAAATAGAGGTTGTTGTGGAGAAAGGCGTGGTCAAGGACGCTTATAGTTCGGGGATGATGTTTCGTGGCATTGAGCTGATTTTGCGAGGAAGAGACCCTCGTGATGCTCAGAGGTATACTCAGCGAATTTGCGGAGTCTGTCCTACCAGCCACTCCATAGCAGCTGCGTTGAACCTAGACAGTGCTTTTGGTCTCGCTGACAAGATACCTGACAACGGGCGTATTGTGCGCAATCTCATTCTCGGAGCAGCCCACATTGCTGACCATATCTTGCACTTCTATCATCTGGCTGCGCTCGACTATGTCGATGTGACCAAGGTGGCTAAGTACGATGGTAATGACCCTGCGCTCAACTCGGTAAAGCGGTTTATTGAGCGTGGGGAGCTGGCACCGTTTGTACCTCGATATGAGGGAGACTATCGCCTGAGCGACAAGATGAACATAGAGGCTACAGCTCACTATGTGAAGGCGCTGGAGATGAGACGCAAAGCTCAGGAGATGCTAACTATTTTTGGGGGCAAGATGCCTCACAATATGGCTGTGGTTCCCGGTGGTGTTACCGAAATTGTTACTGTAGACAAGATAGCCTCTTTCTTATGGAGGCTCAATGAGCTCAGGGAATTTATCGATAACGTCTATATACCTGATGTTCTTGCTGTAGCCGAGGCTTATTCTGACTACTTTGAGATCGGTACAGGGTGTGGTAACCTGCTCTCTTATGGGCTGTGGGATCTGGAGGGAAATAACCCCGATTACACCAAACGGAAGAGGTTGATCAAGCAGGGTACGGTATCTATGGATCTAAAGGTGGGCAGTCTGGATCCCAATAAGATCGCCGAGTATGTGAAGTACTCGTGGTATGCAGATTCAAGCACAGGGAAGCATCCCACTCAAGGTGTGACCGACCCGCAGTATGGTAAAAAGGGAGCCTATTCTTGGGTAAAAGCACCGCGGTACGATGGCAAAGTTTATGAGGTAGGACCGCTGGCTGGCATAGCTGTTACCTATGCAAGCGGCGAGCCAGCAGTAAAGAACCTCGTTGATTCTGTGCTGTCGAAATTTAAAGCGAGCCCGAAGGCGCTATTTTCAGTGCTGGGCAGGCATGCCGCCCGCGCCTTGATAACTAAATACGTTGCTGATAGTATGCCCGAGTGGCTGCTTCAGCTTAAACCTGGTGAGCCAGCTTATATAGACTATCAGATACCCGATCAGGCTCTTGGTA
The DNA here is from genome assembly GCA_937975645.1 of uncultured Dehalococcoidia bacterium. GTDB lineage: Bacteria > Chloroflexota > Dehalococcoidia > GIF9 > UBA5629 > CALJTV01. Next base: position 43,273 of record CALJTV010000009.1, read on the forward strand.
TGGGGCTCACAGATGCTGCTAGGGGTGCTCTGGGGCATTGGGTGGAGATAAAAGATAAGAAAATTGCCAACTACCAGTGTGTGGTGCCCAGCACATGGAACATGAGCCCGAGGGATGACCGGGACCAGCCCGGTCCTGTGGAGCAGGCTCTCATTGGCACCAAGATAAAGGACGAAAAAAATCCGTTTGAAATAGGGCGCATTGTGCGCTCTTTCGATCCCTGCTTAGCTTGCGCTATCCATTTGATTAGACCGAAGGGGGAAATTGTTGGGACGTTCAGGACCGGTTAGTAACAACGAAGGTTTTGCCCGTTGTCCAGAGATCGCCGTGGTTGGCGTCGGTAATGTACTGTTGAGCGACGATGGCGCAGGTGTACATTTAGTCCACAGACTAGCTGAAAGGATCGACGATAGCGATGTTGCCATTGTCGATGCTGGCACTGTACCCGAGCTGTTTTTGCTAGCAGATGAGAGGATTAAGAAATTGATTTTTGTTGACGCTGCTAGGGGAGGGGGACTACCTGGCTCCATATATCGTTTCACTTTGGACGATCTTGAGGCGTCATCTGGGCTACCGGTTTCGTTGCATGACCTCACTTTGTTGGATAATCTGAGGTTATCGGAGCTTTTGGGTAGGAGACCGGAGTCTGTAATTATCATAGGTATAGAGCCGGCGACTACCGATTTTGGTATACAGCTTTCTCTCGAGGTTGAGGAGGCATTGCCTAAAGCAATAGAGTTGGTGCTCAAGGAGATCGAAGAGTTTTCAAAACAGTCTACGGAGGTAAAGTGACATGATAGTGTCTCAGTTAAAGCCGCTACAGGAGATCCTTGGCTATTTGAATGGGGAAAGAAGCGTTTTCATAGTGGGTTGCAAGGGGTGTGCTGAAGTATGCCATACGGGCGATGAGGCACAAGTATTGGACATGAAGCAAAAGCTAGAACAGGAGGGTAAGGCCGTCACTGGGTATTGTGTGATCGACTTTCTCTGTGACAAAGCGCTGGTAAAGATGCGGTTAATGGCTCACCAAAGCGAGATACAGGCTGCGGACTCTCTGTTAGTTATGACTTGTGGGATTGGGGTACAGGCTGTAGCTGCAGTGGTCAATAAGCTAGTTCACCCAGCGGCCAACACTATCAATATGGGGGGGAGTAGGGGTGAGTGGCGTGGTGCCGAACGTTGTCGTGAATGTGGTGATTGTGTTCTGGATATGACTGCTGGTATATGTCCTTTGACTGCATGTACTAAGGGGCTGCTAAACGGGCCGTGTGGCGGTGCCAAAGATGGCAGGTGCGAGGTCGAACCGGAGGTCAGGGAATGTGGCTGGCACCTTATTTATGAGAGACTGAATAAGCTTGGCAGACTGGACAAAATGACCGGTCGCCCGGTGCTGAAAGACTACAGGAAAATGATGCCGCCAAAAGAACTGAGGTCGACGTTAATGTGGGCGCTGGAACAGCAGGAGACCAAAGTCTAGCAACCTGTTAAAGGAGGTAAATGTTGATGACTCTACGGGAAAAGCTCGGCAGTGGTAAATTTGTGGTGACTGCGGAAGTCGGTCCAGCTAAGGGGGTGGACACCCATGAGTTTCTAGAGAATGTGGAGTTGCTGAAAAACCGTGTGGATGCAATCAATTGTACTGACCAGCAGAGTGCGGTGATGCGACTTGGTTCGCTAGCAGGTTGCTACCTTATCAGACAGAAGGGGGGCGAGCCCATCTTTCAGATGACATGTCGCGACCGGAATCGCATTGCCTTACAATCTGACTTGCTAAATGCCTACGTTTTTGGGATAGAGAACGTCCTGTGTCTCACGGGCGATTTTGTTACACTGGGTGACCATCCGGACGCGAAACCTGTGTTTGACCTCGACTCTGTATCACTGCTTTATGCTGCTAAGCAGTTAGAGCAGGGGAAGGACTTGGCGGGAAAAGATCTCACTGGTGCCCCCAGGTTCTTCTTGGGTGCCTGCGTGACGCCTGGTGCTGAACCGTTGGAGCCGCAGCTCTTGAAAATGGAAAGGAAAGTCAAGGCAGGTGCCAAGTTCTTCCAGACCCAAGCGGTCTATGAACCTAAAAAGTTTGAGACTTTTATGAAGGAGGCAAGGAAATTTGGGGTACCTGTGCTTGTGGGCATAGTGTTACTGCGGTCAGCAGCGATGGCACGGTTCATGAACAAAAATGTTGCTGGGATACACGTGCCTGATGAGCTGATTGCAGAAATGGACAGAGCAGAGAATAAGCTGCAGAAGGGTGTTGAGATAGCTGCTCGATTGATCAGAGAGATGAAGGATATGTGTCAAGGTGTGCATATTATGGCGATCGGGCTAGAGTCGAAAGTCCCTGCTATTCTGGATGCAGCTGGGCTGTAGAGGTGCCAGATATACTAGGCAACGGTGCAGTGACTGGTGCGTATCGTCCGTTTTTGCGTGGCAGGGAAAACGAACTATGGTATTCTTCTCGGTGCTGAAGTGCGGCGTTTGCGTCGTGACCCGTTCCTTCAGTTTGCATATTCAGACAAGATTTCTTACCTAGATAGTGTTTCCTACCGCTTGGACGATATTCGGTTGCTAGCACCTTGTACACCCTCGAAGATCGTTTGTCTCGGGCTTAATTATCGGGGACATATCGAGGAGATGGGGTTAGCTGTACCTTCTGTGCCTCTTATCTTTTTGAAGCCCTCCACTGCCGTTATCGGGCCTAACGAAAGCATTGTTTTGCCGTATGGCTGCCGCCGTGTTGATTATGAGGGTGAGCTCGCTGTTGTTATCGGCAAAAGAGCAAAGAATGTGCCAGCGGCGAAGGCAGCCGAATATATCCTGGGCTATACCTGCTTTAATGATGTCTCTGACCGTGAGGCGCAGACAGTGGATGGGCAGTGGACTAGAGCGAAGGGTTATGATACCTTTGCACCCTTGGGTCCATGGATAGAGACGGGTATTTCACCCCACAACCTCAGGTTGGAGACATATGTTAACGGTGAGCTTAGGCAGTCAGCTTCCACTAGGGAGCTGGTTTTCGGCGTACCAGAACTGGTGAGTTTTATCTCAGACATCATGACACTCCTTCCCGGGGATGTTATTGCCACAGGTACACCTGCTGGTGTAGGATCTCTCAAACCAGGGGATGTGGTGCAGGTCAAGATCGAAGGTATTGGGGCGTTGACAAACCCAGTTGTCAACGCTTGAGTGCTCTGCTGATACGAATGACCTGTGTGGTGTCAAGTTTGGTGTCAAGCCATGTGGTAAGTGTGGTAAGTATAGGTTTCCGGCTCGAGAATGGGGGAGCTTTTGACTTATTTACTATTGAGATGTTAGACTTGCGCTAGGGAACATTTATTGGAGAGTAGCGTAGTAGGGGGCTGTGGGACAGGAGAGCAATGCGCGAGATAAAAGTTTTACTGGCTGGTGGCAAGGAGATTTTTCGTGAAGGGCTGACGAGGCTGCTAAAGGAGCAACCGCATATCAGCGTAGTCTCACAGTGCAGCAGCAGGCAGGCGCCGACAAAGGTCAAAGAGACCAAGCCTGACGTGATCATTATAGATACTAACCCTGTTGTAGCGGATGCCTTGATGGCTACCAGAAAGATCAGTCGGCTATACCCCAAGACGAAGATAGCTGTTCTCACCGAGGAGGGTAATGAAGGAGAACTTCTGTTCGTTATGGAGCAAGGTGCTCAAGGATATTTGACTAAGGGTATTTCGGTGGAAGACCTGATCAAGTGTATTGAGCTTATAGCCCGTGGTGAAATTGTGATCACTCCTTTAGCTTCTGCAAGCCTCCCTAAGGATTTAATTTCTCGGCGTAATGCCAAGGGACGTAAAGATACAGAAGGCAAGCCTTGTCTTTCTAATAGAGAGTTGGAGATTGTAGGTCTGGTAGCAAACGGGTTGACGAACAAAGAAATAGCCCAAAAGTTGTCCATAACTGACAATACGTCCAAAGTCCATATTAAAAACATCCTTAGCAAACTGCAGTTGAGGAATCGGCAGCATCTAGCTGCTTATGCTGTGCAGCATGGTCTGGCTACTACATTAAGCGGATCAGACTCCGAATAGATTCAAGCTACCTCTGTACGGGATAAGTTTTTGGCAGCGCCGTATGCTAAATTCTCGGTATCCTATCCGAGTATAATTACGGTTGACTGTCATATGATGTAATGCTACAATACGTACTCGGTTTGCTTTGAGTAATGCGACAAAGGGGGCTCCTATGGTTCTGATCGGTGAAAGTATACACATAATTTCTCGGCGTGTCAGCGAGGCTGTTAGAGACAGGAATGCCAGTGTGATTCAAGAGTTAGCTAAGGCGCAGGCTGAGGCGGGAGCTGATTACATAGATCTAAACCTCGGACCAGCGAAGAAAGACCCAGTAGGGATGACGGAGTGGTTGGTGAACGTAGTTCAAGAGGTCACTAATTTGCCATTATCTATTGATACACTGAACCCTATAGCGATGGAAGCTGGTTTGAGACTTTGTAAAAAGCGTCCTTTGCTGAATTCAGCTTCTGGAAGGACTGACAGCAAGGCTGAGATGCTACCCCTGGCTAAAAAATACAATTGCGATGTGGTCATATCGGTGCTTACTGATAAAGGTTGCCCGCCCGATGTAGATTCCAGAACTGAGAGCATTATGGAGACGGTGGCTTACGCGAATGAGCTTGGAATCCCCAATGAAGACATCTGGGTTGATCCTATTATTCTACCTGTAAGCGCCGACCAGAAGCAGGTGCGAGAAGCACTTGAGTTTATCAAGATACTCCCTGACCTGTTGCCGGGTGTGAAATCCACGGTAGGTTTGTCGAACGTGTCAAATGGTACCCCAGAGGAGCTCAGGGGTATTCTCAACCGGACTTATATGGTCATGCTGGGGCGGTATGGACTTTATTCTGCGATTGCTGACACGTTAGATCATGAGCTGGTCAAGTTGAACAGAGGCGAGCTACCGCACATAGTTGACCTCATTTATAAGGCTATGGACAGCGAGCCAATAGACATGTCCTCTCTCTCCAAGCAGGAACAGGACTATGTCAAGACTACCAGGGTATTGATGGGAGAGACACTCTACTCCCATGCCTGGTTGGAAGCATAAATCTTTGAAAAGGAGCTGAGCCATGGAATATAAGGCACCGGTAGAAAGTTATTCTGGAAGGGTGGTGGAGGTAGTTATTGGGAGGGGCGAAAAGGCACTCAAGATCGGTGGCGAAAATGTTCTACCATTTCATTTTTTTGAGGGGGCGATTGCCAACCCTCCCAGATTAGCCCTGGAGGTGCTCGATAGTGTTCCGGTGGGCTGGTCGCAATGGGAAGTCAACCCTTATAAAGATGTTGTTTCTGAGCCGGTTCAGTGGGCAAACAGAGCACTAGAACTCGGGGCTGACCTCGTCTGCTTGCGTCTAGTGGGCACCGACCCAACAGGTCAGAATGTACCTGGGGATAAGGCTGCTGAGCTGGTGAAAAGTGTGGCTTCAGCAATACGGTCACCACTCATTGTGTATGGCTCTGGAGACGAGGTCAAGGATGTCGAGGTGCTGACAAAGGTAGCAGAAGTGTGTGCAGGCGAAGCCCTGCTTCTGGGGCCAGTGGTAAAGGAAAACTATGAGCCTATAAGCAAAGCAGCTCTGGATTATGGTCACTGCATAATTGCGCAGAGTCCACTTGATATAAACCTGGAAAAAGAACTGAATGTAAAGCTCCTGAAATCGTTTCCTAGAGAGCGCATAGTGATCGACCCCTTGAGTTCAGCCCTCGGCTACGGTATGGAGTACAGTTTCACCATTATGGAGAGGACAAAGCACATCGGCATCATGTTCGGTGATAGCACCATGCAGATGCCCATCATAGCTGACCTTTCTAGTGAGTGTGCCAAGACCAAACAAGCGAAAGAGAGTGAGAAACAGGGGTTACTCTGGGAGCTCGTCACAGCTATAAGCCTCTTGCTTGCTGGCGCCAATATCGTAGTACTCAGGTTGCCACAGAGCTTAAAAATATTGAGAGAGGTCCTTGAAGGTAAGTTATAAAATTGATAATCATTTCTGATTCTGCTAGAATATAATCAGCCCAACCACTGTGGAAAGGAGCCTCAGCATGAAAGTTGTTGAAAAAAAGAGAACGCGGAAGGACGAGGTATACAAGGTTATTAAGGCTGATGACAAGTGGGAACCGATTGGTCACACACCGATGCCCGAGATTCCGGACTTGAGGAACTGGGATCTAAGGTTGCTGAAGACATACAAGCCATTTTACGCTCCGTTCTGTGACTTGTGCTGTTTTTGTACTTATGGCAAGTGTGACCTTACTGGTGATAAAAGGGGTGCCTGTGGCATCGACATATCAGCCCAGCAGGCGAGGATAGTATTGTTAGCTTGCTGTATGGGCATGTCTGCACATGGGGGGCATGCCAGACATGTTCTGCACTACCTCATAGAGAGGCTTGGACCAGATTATAAGATCAATCTGGGCGACCAAATACTCGTGGAGGCGCCCCATATCCGCACTGTGCTGGGAATGAAACCGGAGACCCTCGGTGATTTGGAAAAGGTGATGGAGTATGCAGAGAGTCAACTTATCCAGTGTGTTTCCTCGTTGCACACTGGACAGGAGGGCTCGGCACTGGACTACGAGTCTAAGGCGCTGCACATCTCAATGCTTGACCACGTGGTCATGGAGGTTGCTGACATTGCCCAGATAGTTGGTTTTGGCTACCCCACATCTAAAGCGGACACCCCGCTTGTCGGTCTTGGCTGGGGTGCAGTAGACAGGACAAAACCAGTCATCCTTTTAGTTGGGCACAATCCGGTGACAGCTGTCCCGATCGTTGATTACCTAAATGAGCATGGACTCGCAGACAAGGTTGAGGTGGCAGGTATTTGTTGTACCGCCCTTGAGGTGACCCGGTATAGTGAGAGAGCCAAAGTGGTGGGTCCCCTCTCTCGTCAATTATTCTTTGTGCGTTGTGGCATCGCCGATGTAATAGTTACTGATGAGCAGTGCATCAGGACAGATATGCCGATAGAGGCGGCTAAGGTGGGCTCGGCTTTGATTGCTACTTCAGAGAAGGTTTGTTATGGGCTCGAAGATGCCAGTAAGAAGGCGGTTGATGAGATAGTTAGTGATATGCTCAACCACAGCAAGCAGGTACTGATACTCGACCCGGAGAAGGCGGCTGAAGTTGCAGTCAGAGTCGCGCTGGGACTGGCACCAAAAAGGAACAAGGTCCTAGTGAAGCCGGAAGAGGTGCCAGAGCTGGCTAAGGGCCACAGGCTGTGCAATATGTGCAGCCAGGTGTGCCCGAACCTTCTGCCGGTGGGCGATGCCATCGAGGCAGCCAAGAACGGTAATATTCAGCCGCTTGTAGAGGTCTTTGAAAAGTGTATTGGCTGTGGCAAATGCGAGCAGGAATGTCCAAGGCACGTGCCCATCTTTAAAATGATGCAGGCAGCAGCAAGCTGGGAGGAGTGGAAGATAAGGGCAGGACGCGGACCCATCATGGACACAGAGATCCGGAAAGTGGGTGCCCCGATTGTTCTAGGTACCATCCCCGGCGTTATTGCTATTGTTGGTTGTTCCAACTTTCCGGAGGAGATTGAGGAGATAGCCGAGATAGCTGAGGAGTTTGCCAAGCGAAAGTATATCGTGGTATTGAGCGGCTGTTCGGCTATGGTGGCGGGGATGAAGAAGGACAAGGAAGGCAAGACCCTTTATGAGAAGTACCCCCCCGACTTCGATGCCGGCGGCATAGTCAATGTGGGCTCTTGTGTGGCGAACGCGCACATAACCGGCGCAGCTATCAAGATTGCCAACATCTTTGCGACGCTTCCACTCAGGGGTAATTATGAGGTTATTGCTGACTACATTCTGAACCGCGTGGGCGCTTGTGGACTTGCCTGGGGTGCTTATTCTCAGAAGGCAGCCTCAATTGCCACTGGATGCAACCGTCTGGGTATTCCCGTGGTGGTGGGTCCACATTCCTCCAAATATCGCAGGCTGTATTTAAGCCGCAAGGAAGAAGATGACTGGACAGTCATGGACGGCAGAGAGAAAAAGTTGGTGGACACCCAGGAACCCTCTCCCGAGCATCTGATCACAGTTGTGGAATCTAAAGAGAGGGCAATGGTAACGCTGGCTAAACTGTGCATCCGGAAAAACGATACGCCTCAGGGGCGTCAGATCAAATTGACCCATTATATCGGCCTTCACAAACAGTATCTTGGCACACTGCCCGATGACCTTCATCTTTACATAAGAAGAGCCTCTGATATTCCCATCTTCTTTAAGAAGGAGGTAACGGCTTATCTGGAAAAGGTGGGCTGGAAGGAGAAACCGGTGCTCAGTCTGCCGACTTTGATCGGGACATATCCTTCCGAGGTGCCCATCGATGCTGTAGTGCATTAAGTGGAGTTCGAGAGGTAAGTAGTGCGTATTTTGATTGCAATCCAGGGGCATTACGGTCAGCGGATTGCCGATAATATTAAAAAGTATGCGCCGGCAGACTGGAAGATGTTTGTCCATACCTTGCCGGCTGAGCTACCAAGTATTATTGATGACGCAGAGCAGTTCTTGCCTAAGGAGCTACCTCAGGTTGATCTGCTGATATCTTTGGGAGAACATCCTGGCGTTGCCCAGATGATCCCAGACCTAGTTATTAGAAGCGGCGCCAAGGCAGTCATCGCACCTGCGGACAATCGTGCCTGGTTGCCCCCGGGGTTAGCCAAACAGATAAAGAAAAAACTGGTTTCCCTGGGAACAGAGATGGTGTATCCGGTGCCGTTTTGTACGTTAACAGAAAGGGATGCTCAGAGTCCCTACATCCGTGAGTTTGCCAGGTATTTTGGTAGACCGGTGGTGGAGATTGAGATGGATAGGGATAGGGTGAGGCATATGAGTGTAGTCAGGGGGGCTCCCTGTGGCTGTACGCCGTATGTAACGGAGGGGTTGGTCGGGGTCTGGGAAAGAGACGCAGTAGAGAAAGCGGGGCTTTTACACCATCAATATCCCTGCTTGGCGACGATGGCCATGGATCAGGAATTTGGTGATACTTTAATGCACCGTGCTGGTTTAATGACCAAGCTGGCGGTTGAGAATGCCTTGAAAGCTGCCAAGGTAGCACAATTATAGTAAGGAGGCTTGTGATGACTATGACTTTGCCGTATCACCGGGTCAATGTATTGACTGGCACCAAGGCAGCCAGGATTATCGAGGACCCGAGTGAGTATGCCCATTTGATCAAGCGCGCCAGCAGGCCGCTGCTTGTCCTCGGACCCAGAATTTTGACCATGTCTCTCGGTGAAAGACTGCTTGCGGAGTATGCAGTGGAAATTGCCAAGGCTGCAGACATACCTATCTGTGCTACGGCTCATACCCAGAAGAAATTACTGGAGCTGGGTGTACAGCCAGCCAGCAACTATGACCTTATTGAGATAATCAATCATCTTAAAGACCCTGAATGGCGCGGGGTCAAGAAAGAGGGTAACCACGATCTTGTCATATTCCTCGGTGTTAGGACCGATCTTGGTGAGCAGGGGCTATCCACATTGAAACATTTTGCGCCACACCTCAAAACGATGACGTTATGCAAGTACTACTATCCAAATGCCAGTTACTCCCTTCCTAACTTCCGCAAGGACGAGCAATGGAAGGAGTTCTTGGACAAATTGATAGAAAATCTCAAAACGAAGGAGGCGTAAAGATGGCAGGTATTTTCCCCGTAGATGTTGGTCCTCAGTATGAGGGCGAGGTTATCAGAAAAGCTGACCTTTATGTTGAGTTCGGAGGGCCGAACGTAAGGAGCAAGTTTGAGCTGGTCACTTTGAAGGGGCTGGATGAGGTGGACAATGAAAAAATAGAGGTAATCGGTCCAGATATGAAGGATATGCAGGAAGGTGGTAGTTATCCCCTAGGTTTGATGATAGACGTCGCTGGCGAGAAGCTAGAAAAAGATATGGAACCGGTTCTGGAGAGGCGGATACACCTCTATGCTAACTATATCGAAGGCTTGTACCATATGAACCAGAGGGACGACATTTGGGTTAGGATAAGCAAGGATTCTTATAACAAGGGGCTCAATTCGCTGGAGGAGATAGGCAAGATATTGATGTTCCTCTTTACCTCCGAGCTCGATGTAATTGAGAAAATCTCTATAACTTTTGTCACCGATGAGAAGAAGGTCGAAGAACTCATAACCAAAGCCAGAGAGATCTATAAGGCTAGAGACGAAAGGGCAAGAGGTTTAAGGGAGGAAGATGTGGAGGAGTTTTACAGTTGTGCCCTTTGCCAGAGCTTTGCCCCTACTCATATATGCATCGCTACTCCGGAGCGCGTGGCAAACTGTGGTGCGATAAGCTGGTTTGATGGCAGGGCTGCTTATAAGCTCGACCCCGAGGGACCGGTGCAGGAGGTCAAGAAGGGCGACTGTCTTGACCCGATAAGGGGCGAATATAGCGGTTGCAACGAGCTGGCAGCGGTGAAGTCCATGGGGACCTACAACCGCGTCTATCTGCACAGTGCTTTTGAGCATCCGCACACGTCCTGTGGTTGTTTTCAGGCTATCTGGTTCTATATCCCTGAGGTCGATGCTTTTGGGCTGGTGCACCGCGATTTTGCTGGTCCTACTGTGGTCGGTGTGCCTTTTTCTACCATGGCGGCAGATACCAGTGGTGGCAGACAGGTTGAAGGGTTCCTCGGTATGGCTCTAGAGTATTTGAGGTCACCGAAATTCCTTCAGGCTGACGGGGGTATCAGGCGGTGTGTCTGGATGCCCAAGGAGATAAAAGAGAAGTATCGGGATGCCATCCCGGAGGATCTTTTCGATAAAATAGCTACCGAGGAGGATGTCAAAAACGTTGATGAACTGGTGGAGTTCCTCAATCGAGTAGAACATCCTTGGGTAAAGGGTGAAGTTGAGCTACCCACATAATGTGTAAGTTTACGTAACACTAGGAGGTAGATATGCCGCTCAAAGGTACTGATATTGTAAAGAAGCTGCCTGATGGAGGGAAGAAGAATTGCAAGGAATGTGGGTTCCCGACTTGTTTTGCCTTTGCGATGAAGCTGGCAGCGGCTGGCACCACGCTGGACAAGTGTCCTTACCTCGCTGCCGATGTCAAAGCTGAACTTGAGGAGGCACTGGCGCCACCCATAAAGTTGGTGACCATTGGCAAAGGAGGCGCTGCACTTCAAATTGGGAATGAAGAGGTGATCTATCGCCACGAGAAGACTTTTATTCACCCACCTGGTATCGGCTTGCTCATCTCGGACAAAGAACCGGAAACCACGGTTGGTGACAAATTAGCAAAAGTGAAGGAGCTGCAGTTCCCTTGGGTGGGACGCGTTCTGAAAGCAGATGTTCTGGCTTTACAGTCCCAGTCCGGAGACAAAAGCAAATTTGAGGCTCTGGTGAAACGTGCCTGCGATACCACTGATTTGCCGCTGGTGCTGATTTCAGAGGATGTCGATGTCCTGCTCTCTGGATACCAGCTTTGTAGTGAAAGGAAGCCGTTACTTTACCCGGTCACCAAGGAAAATATAGAAAAGATTATCGCAGCTGTCAAAAATAAACCGACCCCTCTAGCGGTCAGGGGTAGTAGCGTCGAAGAGTTGGTGCCATTGACGATTAAACTTAAGGAAGCTGGGCTTGAGGAGATTGTTCTTGACCCCGGTTCGAGAAACTTTAGAGATGCTGTGCGGGATCAGACGTTGATAAGACGGGCAGCCCTAAAACAGAACTTCAAACCACTGGGTTATCCCACAATCGGTTTCCCGTGTTTCATGAGCAACGATGAAGTGAAGCAGGTTCTTCTGGCTGCCATGTTTGTTATCAAGTACCCGGGCATTATTATTCTTTCGGATTTTGACCAGTATTCGCTGTTGCCCTTACTGGTGCAGAGACTAAATATCTACACTGATCCTAGAATTCCAATGTCGGTGGAGCAGAAGATCTACGAAATAGGTGAGCCGACTTCTGAATCCCCTGTGTTGATCACCAGCAACTGGGCATTGACCTATTTCATCGTTGCCTCTGAGATTGAAGGCAGCAAAGTCCCGTCGTGGTTGCTGGTTAAGGACACAGAGGGGCTGGGTGTGCTCACTGGTTGGGCTGCAGGTAAATTCTCGGGAGATTCTATAGGGCCATTTGTCAAAAAGAGTGGAATAGAAGAGAAAGTGAGACACAGGCGGCTTGTCATCCCTGGCAAAGTGGCACGGATCAAAGGTGAACTGGAGGAGGCTTTGCCCGGCTGGGAGATAATTGTTGGTCCCAGGGAGGCAAGTGAAATACCAGCTTATTTGCCCAACCTAGTTCAGAAGTGGAAGAACTGAAGGCAGAACTGGCTGATATTCTGGAACCGAGCAAAAGGGACAGGCGGTTTCTGATTTCGCTCCTTCAGGAAATCCAGCAGAGGCTAGGTTATCTACCCGAAGATGCGATGTTAGCCCTGGCTGATTTTTTAGGTGTGCCGGGGAGCACGGTCTATGGTGTAGCCACTTTTTACAACCAGTTCCGTTTCGCACCCCAGGGCAAGCATCAGGTAAAAGTGTGTATGGGCACTGCCTGCCACCTTGCTGGTGGGCAGCTTGTTCTTGAGGCTATGTCACGCGAGCTGCAGGTGGATGTCGGCGGGGTTACTCCTGACAGAACGTTTGGCTTGGAAAGGGTTGCTTGTGTTGGCTGTTGCGCACTGGCTCCAGTGGTGGTCATAAACGGTGCTGTTTACCCCAGGATGAGCCCTCCGAAAGTGGAGGAGGTTCTGGTGAACATAAAGTTAGGCAATCGGGAACATACGATCGAGTAGTGTTGACTCCGCCCACAGCATGTAGTTCTTCTGTGTAAATTTTTCAATGGTCTTCGATGAGATTCTGAGACGTGCCAAACAAGAATGGGAGTCGTTCTGTTGTGGTGATGTTCCCAGGATTCTTGTTGGTACAGCCACCTGTGGTCGTGCTGCTGGTGCCCTAGCTGTTGTTGAAGCTCTAAAAAAAGAGCTGGAGAGATGCAAACTCCAGGCAACTATAACAGAGGTGGGGTGTATAGGTCTTTGTTCGTTCGAGCCTTTGGTAACCATTATTAAGCCGAATTACTTCACCGTTTGTTACCACAATGTAACTCCTCAGAAAGTCCCGGTGCTTATTGAAAGCTGTATTGCTAATGATGACCCGTGTCTTGATTTAGCTCTTGGGACGGTTGACAGAGATGAACGAGGGGCAGTCTACATCCCTGAGTTACCGCGTTTTGAGCATGAGTACCGTGTTCTTTTGCGGAATTGTGGCTATATTGACCCAAGTAATCTAAGTCACTATGTTGCCAACGGCGGTTATGGAGGGCTGAAAAAAGCGTTGGGAATGGCACCAGAGGCTGTCATTGAAGAAGTCAAACTCTCCGGGCTGCGAGGGCGGGGAGGTGCTGGCTTTCCTACGGGTAGGAAATGGGAGCTATGCCGAAAAGCTTCGGATGAGCCCAAATATGTCATCTGTAATGCTGATGAAGGAGACCCAGGTGCCTTTATGGACAGAGTGCTTCTAGAGAGCGACCCTTATGCGGTGGTGGAAGGCATGACCATCGCTGCATATGCTGTCGGAGCCAAACAGGGGTTTGTGTATATTCGGGCTGAGTACCCTTTGGCTGTTGAGCGTTTGGAGGCTGCTTTGCATCAGGCGGAAGAATTGGGGCTATTGGGGGAAAATATACTTGGCAAGGGATTCGATTTCAGCATTGAGATTGCTAAGGGTGCAGGTGCATTTGTTTCAGGCGAAGAAACTGCGTTAATACATGCAATTGAAGGCAGAAGAAGCGTACCGCGTGTGAGGCCCCCTTACCCGGCTGAGAAAGGCTTATGGGGCAAACCTACATTGATCAACAATGTCAAAACCTTTGCTTCTGTGCCGCCAATTATTGATAAGAGCGCAGGCTGGTTTTCCAGCATAGGCACAGAGAGCAGCAAGGGCACTGCCATGTTTGCCTTGGCTGGCAAACTGGTTAATACTGGTTTGGTGGAGGTGGCGATGGGGACGACCCTGCGAAAACTCATCTTCGACATTGGCGGTGGCATCCGTGGTGGCAAAAGATTTAAAGCAGTCCAAATTGGAGGACCATCTGGCGGTTGTCTGCCAGAGTCTATGCTTGATGTCCCGGTGGATTTTGACTCCTTGCGGCAGGCGGGGGCGATCATGGGTTCCGGGGGTATCATCGTCATGGATGAAGACAACTGTATGGTGGACACTGCCAAATTTTTTCTTGACTTTATCCAGAAAGAGTCTTGTGGTAAGTGTTCTACCTGCCGTATTGGCACTAAACACTTGCTAAACATACTCGAGGATATTACAGCGGGGCGGGGAAAAATCGATGACCTGAACCTGCTGGCCGAACTATGTGAAGATATAAGAGGGGGTTCTCTGTGTGGTCTTGGTCGCACTGCACCGAATCCAGTGTTAACCACGTTGAGGTATTTCAGGGGCGAATATGAGGCACACGTCTTGGAAAAGAAGTGCTCGGCGCTGGTGTGCAAGGACTTAATTGCTTACTATATATTACCGGATAAATGCGAACGTGGCTGCGAGCATTGTGTGCTCGCATGTCCAGCAAAGGCGATAAGCCCTGGCAGGGGGGGTGTGAAGGTTATAGACCAGAGCAAGTGTACCAAGTGTGGTAGTTGCCAGCTTGTTTGTCCCCCAGAGTACAGCGCGGTGGTAAAGGTCTCACCGGTGAGTTCATTACCTCGATAGTAAGGATGTGCTATATCTGTAAAACGGCCGGACAAAGAAATTTGCTAGCTTTTTCAGATTAGGCAGAAGCACTTTTTCTGGATATAATACCTAATTGGTTTTGGGTTGTGCTGGTGATTACAGCATAGTTACTAATTTCTTAAACGGAAAGGAGGCCATTATGGCGGTGACTATTGTAGTGGCGGGGAAGGGTGGGGTGGGCAAGACAGCAGTGGCTGCATTGCTTATAGAGTCTTTGTCGAAAAAGGGGGTGGTACTGGCTATAGATGCCGACCCGAGCACAAATTTGAATCTTGCCTTGGGGCTACCTCTAGGCGAGACGGTGGGTAAGGCTAGGGAAGATATTACCGAAGCGATTCAGAAGGGTACCCTCTCGCCGACTGTTTCCAAACAGGATGTGCTGGACATGAAGATACGAGAGGCGCTGGTCGAGTCGAATAAGATCGACCTGCTAGCAATGGGTAGACCTGAGGGGCCGGGATGTTATTGTGCCGCTAATCATATGCTACGGCTTACTATAGACAGACTAGCCAAAAGTTATGATTACACTGTCATTGATTCAGAGGCAGGGATGGAGCATATAAGTCGTCAGACGACTCGAGATGTGGATGTACTAATCATAGTTTCGGATGTTACCATACGAGGCATAATGGCAGCTGCCAGGATGAAGGAGCTCATAAAGGAGCTGAGGACCAAAGTGGGCAAAATAGTTCTGGTGGTCAACAGGTCAAGAGATGGCTTGCCCCAAGAGATACAAGATGCTATTCAGAAATACGGGCTGGAGCTAATTGGTGTCATTCCCGAAGACCCATATATAGGTGAGCTTGATATGAAGGGGAGTCCTTTGATCGAGCTTCCAGGAGAATCCCCCTTAAGACGTGGGGTTGAGGATATAATTACTAAACTTGGTCTATGATCGGTTTCCATTTTCATATCTTGAGAGGTTCTGTTCCATGGGTTCTAAAGGAAAGAAATTGGTCAGCTTGCGTGAGATAGAGGGGGTAGTAAGCCCTCATCAGCGCCAGATAGATTCTGCGCTGGCAGCACGAAAAGAGGCTCTGGAGTACGTCAAAGATGTGGCCGGGCTAGCAAAGTACATTGGAGGTAAAGTTGAGTCGCTCGGGATCGGCGAAGACTGGGCTTTGTGTAAGCGGATATTTCCGGGTGTAACGGTGTATTTCGTCTTCACCAAGTCTGACGAAGAATTTCCTAGTAGCTTGAAGGTCCTTTTTTCGGGCAGAAGAATAAGCGTTATGAAAGGCGAGGACCTCGCGGGGTTCGTCATACTCTATGTAAATCACATGCTCAGGTATATTAGAGAAACGATGGCAAACGAGACGCTGCCTGAAGTATGCTACAGAGTATAAAATTACAGGCAGTTTATGAAAATAGATGGCATAGCAATCCCTTCCCGATTCACTAGCCGGCTCTACCAAACTCTTTTTCCAACTCGTGAGAGCTCAGGTGGACCATGGTTGGTCTACCATGGGGACATGTTTGTGGTTGTGATGTCCTCTCCAATTGTCTGATCAGCCCTATCATCTCTTCAAAGGAAAGGTTGTCTCCAGCTTTAACTGCGCTATGGCAAGCTATGGCTAGCGCTATCCTCTCGGCAAGTCTTTCAAGCCCCGTTTCGCTCTCTAGCGATTCTATCAGGTTATGAACTGTCTCAATAAAGCTTGTTCCTTTCATCATCGCAGGCACCGCTCTCAACAGGTAAACTCTTATTCCAAAGGGTTCTAGTTTTATGCCGAACTGTTCCAGTAACTTACCATGAGCTTTAACAAGTTGGTCATGTTTGGAGTCTAGCTCTAGACAGACTGGCTCTAGAAGCCCTTGTATTTCCACCTTTTGTCGCGAGTGCTGTTCCAGTATCCTTTCGAATAAGACCCGTTCGTGAGCGGCATGCTGGTCTATCAGGAAAAGACCGTTAACTCCTTCGGCAATTATGTAGGTATTCGCTAGTTGTCCTATTACTCTGAGGATGTGAATACCGGGCATATCGTTCTGTGAGGTCAGCAGATATCGTGTCGATGATCCTGGTTGTATGTATAGCATTTTAGCGCCGGAAACTGTCTCCAGTCTCCTCCGCACAGAGTGGCGAACGAATGTGAATATGGCATGACTGTCATGGAATTTGACCTCTGCCTTCGCGGGGTGGACGTTCACGTCCATTTCTTGTGGAGGCAAGGAAAGGTTCAAAATCACAATAGGATATCTCTCAGACATTAACCAGCCGTGATAGGCTTCTTCTGTAGCGCGGGTGAGAATGTTGCTGTGAACCCAGCGACGGTTGACAAAAAAGTCCATATGACTTCGTGTAGAGCGGCTCAGTGAAGGTGGGCTGAGAAAGCCAGAGATAAGCAAAGAGCCTTGCTTTTCCCGGATCTCGATCATTTGTTTCACAAAGTCGGAGCTGTAAATAATGGAGAGCACATCTTGGAGCTCTCCATTGCCAGGCGTTGATAGAACTTCGTGCCCCTCGAGCAGAAGACGGAACTTCACTTCAGGAAAAGCTAGCGCATAGTGATAGACGGTGTCTGCTATATGCCCGTTTTCAGTAGCTGCCGACTTCAGAAACTTCAGTCGAGCCGGGAAATTTCGGAACAGGTGACGTACGGTAACGGATGTACCTCGGCGATAGCTTCGAGTCTCTTTTTTAATTATGGCTCCGTTTTCTACCAGAACAAAGGTGCCAGTATCATCTTCTTCAGTTTTGGTCACCATCTCCACCTGTGATACTGCTGCTATGCTTGGCAAAGCTTCGCCGCGGAACCCAAGCGTAACTATTCTCTGCAGGTCGTCCAGTGTGCTGATCTTGCTAGTGGCGTAACGTTCAAAAGCGAGGTTTATTTGGCTTTTGGGGATGCCGCTACCATTGTCGCTGACCCTGATTAGTTTCAGCCCACTGCCTTGTGCTTCTACCAAGACCTCTGTGGCACAGGCGTCAAGAGAGTTTTCTATCAGTTCTTTGACCACCGATGCAGGGCGTTCCACAATTTCGCCAGCAGCAATCTTGGCGATTACCTCTTGTGGCAGTACCTTAATTGGCATTTTAATCCATTCTGCAGGTTGAAGAGTGTGTGTAAGTAAAAAACAGGACTCTAAAGTTTTTCAATCGGCGCCAAGCTAGCCAGCAATTTCTTGACCCCTGTGGTTGTGAAGGCTACAGTTATCTCCTGGTCATTGTCTGAAGTCAAACAGTCTATGACTATCCCGTCCCCGAACAATCTGTGGTGGATCCGATCCCCAACTTCAAGTTTTATGAAATTGTCTGCCTTAGCTGGTTTCACTGAATAGATACTGGTTACTGGAGTAAACGCATCTTCTTTTTCTTGCCAGCTTGTTTTATGTATTGCGAGTTCTGATGGTATGTCTTTCAAAAACCTCGAAGGTGTAGTCCGAGAGCTACCACCGAATAAACTGCGTCGCAAGGCGTACGACAGATAGGCTCTTTTTTGGGCGCGGGTTATGCCTACATAGCATAGACGTCGTTCTTCTTCCACCTCGTCGGGACTGGCTGATTTGCGATGGGGCAAAAGTCCTTCTTCCATACCGGTAATGAAGACTACTGGAAATTCTAGTCCCTTTGCTTGGTGGAGTGTTATTAAGGTGACAGCATTTGTTCGTTCGTCCAGCTCGTCTGTATCTTGCACCAAGCTCACCTTTTCTAAAAACTGAGCCAGTCCTTCGGGGGGATCCAGAGAATCGTATTCTCTGGCTACAGCAGTGAGTTCCATAATATTTTCCCAACGTTCATCGCCGTTTTCTTGTTCGCAGATGTAAGCTTTGTATCCGGTCTTCCGAAGTAGCTCCTCTATAAGTGCTGAGAGCTTTAGCTCACGGCTCCGGACAGTGAGTTCCTCAATTAAATCTACAAAGCAAGAAACTGCGTAACTGGAGCGTGGCGTTAACACAATCCCATCTCTTTGTGCAGCTTTTTTCACGGCATGGTAGAGAGGGGTATTCTCTTTCTTAGCCCAGGCTGATATTTCGGCTGATGTTCGCTGCCCAATTCCCCTGGCAGGCACATTTATTATGCGCATAAGACTTATGCTGTCGTTTTGATTGTATATCACCCTCAAGTAAGCAATAATGTCTTTAATCTCTTGCCTCTGATAGAACCTGATGCCACCAACCAGCTTGTATGGTATACCATAGCGTATAAGTGTCTCCTCGAGGGCTCTTGATTGGGCGTTGACCCGGTACATGACAGCGCAACCGCTAAATTTTGTGATGTTTTCGCTGACAAGTTGCTCTATTTCTCTGGCAACGAACCGTGCCTCGTCTTCTTCATCGAAGGTTTCGATTATGGTTATCGGTGTTCCTATTTCATTCTCTGTCCACAGCCTTTTGGGCTTTCGCTGGAAGTTAGCCGAAATGATATTTGAAGCTACGTCCAAAATGATCTTGGTGGAACGGTAGTTTTGTTCCAAGTAAGCGACAGTCGTATCAGGGTAGTCTTTCTCAAAGCTCAAGATATTGCGCAGGTCGGCGAATCGCCAGGAGTAGATGGACTGGTCGGGATCGCCGACAACGCAGATGTTGCGGTGTTTCTCACCGATTTGTTTTATGAGCATGTACTGAGTTAAATTGGTATCTTGAAACTCGTCCACCAGGATGTGCTTATATCGGGACTGATATCGCGATAGCACCTCTTTATGTTCAGTGAAGAGCTGCACTGTTTTCATCAGCAGGTCGTCAAAGTCTACCCCGTGGCTTTGGTCAAGAGACTGCTGATACCGCTCGTAGACTCGCTGGACAATTTCTTCGTAGTAGTTACTGATCTGTTTGGCGTAATCGGCTGGGGTCAACAGCCGGCTTTTGGCATACTTTATGGCCGACTGGATAGCTCTCGGGCTAAATTGTCTCGGATCGAGGTTGAGTTCTTGCAGGCTCTGCTTGATCATGTTGAGTTGATCATCTTCATCGTGGATTACAAACCTCGGACTAAGTCCGATGGCACTGCCATCCTGGCGAAGGATACCAGCGCATATAGCGTGGAAGGTGCCCACTGTGAGTGACCGAGAAACCTGTCCTAGAAGTGTTTCCAGACGGTACTTCATCTCCTTTGCTGCCTTATTGGTGAAGGTGACTGCCATAATATGGCGAGGACTGATACCACAAACTTTTACCAGATACGCGATGCGGTGCGTAATGACACGAGTTTTGCCACTGCCAGGTCCAGCGATGATAAGCAAAGGTCCGCTTATTACCTCTACAGCCCGTCTCTGAGCTGGATTGAGTCCATCCAGTATGTCCATAGGTGTTTACTTACTCTGGTTGGTGTCGCGCCATTCAATTTTTACTTTCTGTGCGTCGACGCCGCTTATTGAGACTCCATCGGATTTTACTATAATGGTGGCATCGCTGGGTTTTAGTTTTATGGTTGTCTCTGTCCCTGTGGAGCTTATACTTATTTCACTCAAAGGAACTTTGAGCACAACGTCGGCCTTTTGGGATGGTAGTCCGGAAATCACTTTGCCATCTAAGTACATGGATACGCCTTCTAGCCGTACTGTCGTCCCAATTCCAGCAGCCTCACAGCTACAAACAAGGAGCAATGCCACGGCGGAAAGTATGAATGTGCAAACCTGCCCGGCCTTTTTTCTAGTCATTTCTTAGCCTCCTTGGTTTTTGTTGCTGTCCTTGAAGTAAAGGAGCCAGTTTGAGTACGAATATCGAAGGACATTTCTATGCAGATTATAACATCACGGTTGAAGAGGTCTCAAAATCGGTTGTAACTTTACCGGAATCTGGTTTTTACCTATAATGTTCACTACTTTTTGTTGTCGGCTCTGCTCATGAGGAAACTGGTGGCAATAGTGGGTATGGCTGGTGCAGGTAAATCGGAAATAGCACGCATATTCGAGCAAGAAGGTTTTAAGCGGGTCCGGTTTGGCGACATTACTGACGAGGAGATCAAAAAGCATGGTCTGGAGCTGACAGAGGAAAACGAGCGTTTTGTCAGAGAACGATTGCGGAAAGAGCATGGCATGGCAGCTTATGCCAAACTGAATTTGGCTCGGATTGACGCTCTACTTGAAGTTTCAGATGTTGTTGTTGATGGCCTCTATTCGTGGGAAGAATATGTGTTGCTAAAAAAACACTATGGAGACAGTCTCTATGTTGTGGCTGTATGGTCTTCACCGAAGACAAGATATGAAAGATTGACTCGAAGGTCGGTTCGTCCTCTTACAAAGGAGATGGCGGCTGAAAGGGATGTTACGGAGCTGGAAAACACCAACAAAGGCGGACCCATTGCCATGGCTGATTTTACCGTTATCAATGAGTCCACACTCGAGAACTTGGCAGCAGAGGTGAAGAAAATCATCAGGATTTTGGAGTGAAAAAGTTGGCTCGCCCTGGTGTTGATGAATACTTTCTAAAAATAGCTTTAGTAGTGGCTGAGCGTTCGACTTGCCGCCGCCATCATGTCGGAGCGGTAGCAGTGAGGGACAAGCACATACTAGCTACCGGCTATAACGGTGCTCCTGCAGGGCTTAAGGATTGTCTGGAGCTTGGTTGTCTTCGAGATGAATTGAACATTCCGTCAGGTACAAGACATGAAGTGTGCCGTGGCATTCATGCTGAGCAAAATGTAATCATTCAGGCATCACTGCATGGTGTTAGTCTTGAAGGTGCAACAGTCTATTGTACACACAGCCCTTGTGTGCTTTGTGCCAAGATGCTCGTTAACGCTCGCATTAAGCGTTTCGTTACTTTTGGAAGGTACGCGGACGATGCCTTTTTGAAATTGTTCGGTGACGCCGACGTGGAGTTCGAAGTCAAAAAAAGACCTTCGTCTAGGATAACATATCTAGATTAACTTGATGCTATCCGGTGAGCTAGAGGTTTTGGTGAGACCGATGTCTTTTGTCCCTATTCTGTTTCGGGTCTTAGCACTATCAGTCTGGGGCCGTCTTCCGTGTCTCTGACATCAATAGTGACACCGTCCACAACGAAAGCTAGTTCAGCACCGACCAGTAGTACTTTGGAGCCCTCGTGCTCTACCACTTGGTCACCCTCAGCCTCTTTATCCAGGACTAGGGCGAGTTGACCACCTGGACCCAGCGCTAGCCTTAGTCCAACTTCTGGGTCGTCTGTATTTGCTAGCAGCGCTTCGAGCAACAGTTGCTTTGCCCCATTCGTTACTGTCAACATTTTTGTCCTCCTTAATCAAGCATCAGGGAATGAATTTCAGCACTTCACTCCAATAGCATTGTAACTCCATCTCAGCTGAGGTAACATACTCCTTTAGAGTTATTATTGCAGCAAAAAAGGGGTTATTTTCAAAGGCAGTTAACTGGTTTCTTAAGCTTGCAAGATTCGGCTTGGCTTTGAAATGCCGCTAAAGTTCAACTAAAATTGGCAAAAAGGAGGTTTGTCGGATGGAAATCAAAAAGGTCTGTATAGTGGGTGCGGGTACAATGGGGAGCGGAATTACTCAGGTGGTGGCGCAGGCTGGCTATAGGGCAACGATGGTCGATTTGAAGCAAGAACTGCTTGACAAGGGTGTATCTGCGATAAGAGAGAGTCTAGATAAGTTTGTGGCGAGAGGTAAGATGCATCGGGAAAATATGGAGGCTGCTTTAGCCAACATCGAGACCACGACAGATCTGAAGGCTGCGGCTGTGGACGCAGACTATGTCATTGAAGCAGTCTTCGAGAGGGTTGAAATTAAAATGCCTCTGTTCCGGCAACTTGACGAGCTTTGTCCAGAGCATTCGGTCTTGGCATCCAATACATCAGGCATACCAATAGCCTTGCTTGCCTCGGTGACCAAGCGCCCCGATAGGGTGATCGGTATGCATTTTTTCAGTCCTGTGCCTCTCATGAGAGGGTTGGAAGTGGTCAGATCGCTTTTGACCTCGGAGGAGACGGTCAGAGTAAGTTTAGATTTCGGTAAATCCATTGGCAAGGAAGCCGTGGTAGTGAAGGACTCACCCGGGTTTGTTACTAACAGGATTATACCTCTAGTTATGAACGAAGCAGCCAAACTTTTGGAGGAGAACTTAGCCAGTATGGAAGATATTGACAAGATTGTCAGGCTCTCTTTCAATTGGCCCATGGGCCCATTTGAGCTGTGTGACCTAGTAGGCGTAGATGTGGCTGTTGATCTTCTAGAGGGTATATATCAGCAGACCGGATGGGAGCGATATAAGCCTGCCAGATTGCTCAAGAGGATGGTGGAGATAGGCTATCTGGGCCGAAAGGTAGGCAGGGGGTTCTATACTCTGTTCGCTGAGAAGCAAATACCCTAAAGTTGCGGAGAAACTGAGCATTAGAGAATGGTATTCTAGCGAGCAAACCTTCGCGTTGGTGGTTTGTCGCCGACACGGTTTCTCAGAATACCTATACCTTCTACTTCCAATTCAATAACGTCGCCCGGCTGCAGCCAGCGGTTCAGTTCAGCGCCACAGCCCCTTTCCACAGTCCCTGAACCTAAGAAATCACCAGGATGTAAAGTCTCCTCCCAGGAGGCAAACTCGATAATATGTGCCCATGTCCAGTAGCTGGTGCCGCTGTTACCCTCCGACCATACTTCGCCATTGACCCGTGCTACCATTCTTAGATTGGAAGGATCTATTTCGTCTGGTGTCACTAGGCACGGCCCCATAACGCTACAAAAGTCCTTCCCTTTGGCTGGTCCTAAGCGGGCTGTCATCTCGAGTGCCTGAATGTCTCTAGCACTTATATCGTTAAAAATGGTATATCCGGCAATATATTCTACCGCTTGCTCTCGAGGGATGTTTTTCCCCTTTTTCCCGATATAAATGCCATATTCTAGTTCGTAGTCCAAGAGGTCTGTATAGCTGGGCCAGGGGATGACATCCTCCGGTCCGATAACTGTATCAGGATTACCTTTATAACAGACCGGCATTTGGTACCATGCTTCAGCCAGCTCCCTTTGTCCTGAAAAGCTAGCATGTCCCTCGAAGGCAAGATAGTCGCGGATTGAATTAGGTCGTGGTACCGGTGCCTTCAGTTTGACCTCGTCCATAGTGAAGGTCAGCCTTTCGCCGTTAGGTCCGAAAACGGTACCTTTTGCTAGTTGGCGGACGACAAAATCGATCGCCACTGCGGCTGCTTCCTTTCCTTCCCTTCCGCTGTTGAAAAAGGCAACCATATCTGGTGGCAATATGAGAGAAGCTATTTCGCGGGCGCGATTTGCATCATATTTGGTGGCGAGGTAACAGGCGTAGGCGAAATTGAGGTCTATGATCGTTCGTTCACCTTTAAGAGCACCGATCCGCTGCATCCGCCCCACGACTGTGGTAACCTCGAATGTTACTAGTTTCATACGCGCCTCCACGCTTTAATTATGGAGAGCTTAACAAACCCGGCTGCTGGTTGACAAGATTAAATTTTCCTGAACATTTTGCCTGATGGTGAGTTGAGGATAGAGGTATAGTCGGCTACAATCAAGGTAGTTTGGTAATTGCTAACTTCGGTGAAGTGTATTTGGCTGGCTTGTTTTTCTAGGTGGGTTCCCTTTATTCTAAGCAGATGCAGTCGATAGTCGATGGAATTAATCTTCTCGCAGAGGTGAAAAAATGAGAGAATGCAGTATGGAGAGCAACAGGTTGCAATGCAATTGTACCTATGAGCTTTGTCCCAGGAAAGGCATTTGCTGTGAATGTGTGAAATATCACCGCCAAGCTGGAGAATTACCAGCATGTTATTTCCCGCCCGAGGTGGAACGGACTTATGATCGTTCTATCAACAGGTTTATCGCTACACATGGCGGGCGAGCCAAACTATAATTGCTGTCGGGCTTACAATATCGCTTGAAAGTCTAGGGCGATCATCCTCTTTGCTCTCTAATGCTATAGATGCAACCACAATAGTTCTGTCGGTAAATTCCTTGCTCTTTGGCTATTTGTATGGCTCGTTTGAACCCTTCGTGCTTCTTGAAATCGTGCACAAGGAACCGGTCACTGCTGATGCCTATCCCTATTTTGTTTACTACAGACGCTTTCTTGTGCGGACTTACAGTCAAGGTGGTGGTGAAAAAATCTGCGCCACAATGCAGCATGTGATGGTATGTTCTTTCCAGCCGCAAACGGTAGCAGATCTCGCATCTTTTACCACCTTCCGGTTCATCCATGAGCAAGCTTGTCTTTTCGAACCATTCTTCGGGTGAATAAGGTGCTACATCCAAGTGAAATTGAAAAAGCTTGGCGATGTGGTGTACAGCTTGGAGCCTTTTGTGGAATTCAGCCTCAGGATAAATGTTAGGGTTGAAGAAAAACCCGGTGATCTTGTATCCTTCGTTTAGCAATACAGTAATTGCACCGGCAGCGCAAACTCCGCAGCATATGTGCAGCACCACTTTCATCTGTCTCGTTTGCTCTTTTGTTACATCGGTCTGGTTGCACTATAGCATGGTTAAGATTCTGGGTTCAAGTGGTACAAACTTCCGTTCAAACTAGGTGGCTAAGCCGGTTTTCCAAGTGCGTTGGGATCATATTGGAGAAAAGGGGCTATAGAGGTTGATGCTTAGTCACGAGATGGTAGCCTCTATTCTCTCCTGCTGTAGTATCCTCTATTCTCTCCTGCTGTAGTATAATGTAGGTAGCTGAGTTTATCGAAAACTCGGGTTGATAAGGTTAGTCAAATATATGTTCAAGGACAGATTGTGCTGTTGAATTAATGCCTCAGGAGGAAACTTGACATGGCAGGTAACAGCTACGAGATTTCTAGGACATTACGGTGCAAGAACCTCAACGTACCGGGAACTTTAAGCAAGCTAACATCAGCAATTGCTAAAGTTGGCGGGAATATCGGGAATATCACCACCGTACATTTGGGGCACCACTACACAGTTCGGGATATCGAGGTGTTTGTAAGCAGCAGGGAGCTGCTTGCTGATCTACTGAATGAGATATCGAAGCTAAAAGAAGTGACGATATTGGAGGTCAGGGATAGTATACTTGATTTCCACGAAGGCGGAAAGATCAGGATGGTCAATGCTGTGTCTATTAACTCGCTGGACGATCTACGAAAGGTATACACACCAGGAGTGGCTGAGGTTTGTAGCCTGATCAAAGAGAATCTGGCTTGGAAGGACAAGTATACCAGCATCCCGTATTCGGTAGCCATTGTTACCGATGGGACTGCAGTCCTAGGGTTGGGGGATATCGGACCTCTTGCCGGAATGCCTGTCATGGAAGGAAAGGCAGCGTTGATCTACCATCTGACCGGCGTAAGCATGGTGCCCATTTTACTCGACACAACTGATCCTGATGAGATCGTTAATATCATTAAGCGCATCGCTATCACGTTCAGTGGTATACAACTTGAGGACATATCCTCGCCGCGCTGTTTCGTCATCCAGCAGAAGTTAGAGCAAGTGCTTGATGTCCCAATCATGCATGATGACCAACAAGGGACCGGTGTTGTTGTATTGGCAGCTTTGATCAATGCTTGCAAGATCACCGGTATTTCCCTTGAAAAAGCAAAGGTGGGCCTGATAGGTCTAGGTGCCGCCGGTATGTGTATCGGGGATTTCCTGCTACAGTATACAGGCAATCCGCCGTTGGGTACGGCGAGGACTGAAGCGACTATCAAACGCTATGCTGACCGGGGGGGTATCCCTTCCACATTGAAAGAAATCATGGAAAAAGCCGATATTGTTGTTGCTACTTCGACTGTTTCCGGACTGATTGAACCAAGCATGGTCAGGAAAGGGCAGATCATTTTCGCGCTATCAAACCCTGTTCCAGAGATTGAACCACAGCTTGCCCTTGCTGCTGGCGCTGCTCTGGCTGCTGATGGGAAGACGATAAATAACTTGCTTGCCTATCCTGGCATATGGCGGGGGGTGTTGGATGCTAAAGCTAGGCGGATTAACTTTGAAATGTATAAAGCGGCTGCTATCGCTATCGCCAGCTCTGCAAGTGAGGGCGAACTAGTGCCGAGCCCGTTAGAGCCCAAAGTGCACCTAGCGGTGACTCACAGTGTTGCTAAAGCAGCTATGGAAACAGGCGTAGCTCAGAGAGAGCTGGACAACGACTATTTTGAAAACACCAACATTAAAGAACCGCTCTGGAGCTGATTGGTTCCTTAGGCTTTTGCGTCAATGGACTCCTTCTATATGGATCCATATTCGGTGGCATGGTTGACCATTTTGGTATGTGCACTCAAATATTGAACAGGAATGTGATAATGTCGCCGTCCTCGACAATGTAGTTCTTACCTTCCATTCTGAGGAGACCCTGTCTACGGGCTTCGGCGAGGCTACCACATCTGTGCAGGTCTGTGAAGCTCAATACTTCTGCCTTGATAAACCCCTTTTCTATGTCTGAATGTATCTTGCCAGCGGCTTTCAAGGCAGTAGTACCTTTGGGAATTGCCCATGCTCTTAGGTCATCTGAGACAATGGTGAAAAAAGAGACCAGTCCTAATAACTCGTATGAAGCCCTAACTATACGGTCAAGTGCCGGTTCGCTCAGACCCATGGCAGTACGGAATTCCCTGGCTTCGCTTTCGTTCAACTGGGTCAGCTCCATTTCCAGCTTACCGCAGATTGCCAGAATCCGGAAGTGTGTCTTGGGGTAGCGGCGGCAGAGCTCAGCCTCTATGGTCGAGCACTGGGTTATTTGACTTTCGTCAATGTTGACCACCACGAGCACAGGCTTGGCAGTTAAGAACTGAAAGTTGGCGAGATTGCGCATTTCCTCCGGGGTCAGCTCCTGCTCCCAGATCGGTCTTTCCTTTTCCAGACATTCTTTGACTTTGTGCAGAAGTGCTTGCTCCTTGACAATTAAGTCGCGCTCTTGTGGCTTTGCACCTTTTAGAATCTCCTGGATTCGCTGTAATCTTCGTTCGATTATTGATAGGTCCGAAAAAATTAATTCGAGATTTAGTGTTGCTATGTCCCGTTCTGGGTCGACGCTCCCTTCTATGTGGGGAATACGGTCGTCTTTAAATGCCCTTACCACGTGAAGCAATGCATCAGCCTTGCTTAGATAGTTCAGTAACTGACCTCCAATACCTTCAGTTTTGCCCAAGCCTTTTGTGAGACCTGCAATGTCGACGTATCGTATTTCGGCAGAGGTGACCTTCTTTGGATGGAAAATTCTCTCTAGAACCTCCAGCCTTGGTTCAGGTACTTTAGCTATACCAATGTTAGTGGTTAGCTTTGTTGGTATGGAAGGTTCGGTGGTTATACTGCGTCTAGTTAAGGCATTAAATATAGTGGTCTTGCCACTTTTGGGTAGACCGATGATGCCGATCTCCAAGTGTAACTCCCACTTCTCAATATAGGGCAGATGCGACGAAAATGCAAGGTTTCTGTCTTATAACTTGTTGTAGCTATGCAGGACGATGTGCTATAATGTGGCAAATTGTTTGTCTGTTTATAGAGCTACGATGGCATATTATGAACTTGTGATTATACTCAGCCCTGAGTTGGCGGATGACGGGGTGCATGGATTTATAGATAGGCTTAAAGGGCTAGTTAGTAGTGTTGGTGGGAGCGTAGAGGAGACGGTTGAATGGGGAAAACGGAGACTAGCTTATCCGATAAAGCGGCGTACCGAGGCTAATTATGTGCTTGCTAAGGTTAACCTTCAGCCATCGTTGACCAAGGAGTTGGAAAATAGTCTCAGGTTAAGGGAAGAGGTTTTGCGCCATCTGCTGGTGAAAGTCGATAAGTAGCCTGGGGGTTGGGATGGTAAGTCTAAACAAGATCATATTGATAGGTAATGTAGGTACTGATCCTGAGATGCGTTTTACACCGAGTGGCAATCCTGTTACCTCATTTCGCCTGGCGACCAACCGTGTCTATACTACTGCCGACGGCGAAAGGAAGCAGGAGACTGAGTGGTTTACTATTGTCACTTGGCGAAAGCAGGCTGAAAGCTGTAACCAGTTTCTTACCAAAGGACAACGGGTATACGTGGAGGGTAGCTTGCGGACCCGTGCCTGGGAGGGTCGAGATGGGCAAAGGCGGGTGACTGCTGAAGTTATAGCCAGCAGGGTTTTGTTTCTAGATAGACAGACTGTTGCATCTCTTCCCGGGGATGAGCTGCCGAATGATATGATTAGCGAAGAGGTTGAGCCGGAAGACCTGCCTTTTTGAACTGCTAGTGGAAAGCGAGGCTGAATAATGAGTGAAACAGAAGGCGCAGTTAAGGAAGTAAAAGAGAAGGGAAGGCGTTTTGTTTTTAAGCCAAAGGTCTGCCCCTTTTGTAGGGAAAAGGTTGAAATAGATTATAAAGATATTTCCAGATTACAACGTTATATCTCCAACAGGGCAAAGATTGAGGGACGCCGGCGGACTGGGGCTTGTGCCAAGCACCAGCGAAAGTTGGCTCTGGCGATAAAGAGGGCTCGTTTTTTGGCTTTATTACCCTATACTCCAGAACATCTTCGCCCGAGCGATATCTCGGAAGGGTAACAGACAAGTGGTTTATTATGCCTAAGAGGACATATCAGCCTAAAAGGATGGCGAGGAAACGCAAGCATGGTTTCCGGGCGAGGATATCTGCCCGTGGTGGGCGACGGGTTTTAAAAGCGCGGCGTCTTAAGGGAAGGTGGGAACTTACTCCTGTCTAACACTATGCGAGGACTGGGGGCTCTGAAGACCAGAGCCCAATATTCTTTAATATATAGTTCGGGTAGGACCTGGGTAAATGACCTCGTGGTAATGAAGGCTTTACCTAACCAACTTGGTGCTACCAGGCTGGGGTTCTCGGTAGGCAAGAAGATTGGCAATGCAGTGGTGCGCAACAGGGTACGCCGCCTGATGAAAGAGAGTGTGCGTACGTTACATATAAAGCCTGGGTGGGATATAGTGTTTATCGCCCGGACAGGAGCAACTAGTGCTGATTATCACAAGCTGAAGGAAGCGATCGGCGGGATTTTGAAGGAAGCCCGGTTAGTGGACGAGAATGAGACAGCTAGCGTTATGGCTGATTAGGTTCTATCAGCTGACAATATCGCGGGTCACCCCATCTTTTTGCCGTTTTGTTCCCACCTGCTCCCAGTATGCCTATGAGGCTATATGGAAGTATGGCTTGGTCAAAGGTGCCTGGTTTGCTGTAAAGCGTATATCGCGTTGCCACCCTTGGTCAGAGGGTGGCTATGACCCTGTGCCCTGATGGGCGCTTTAATTTATGCTTGGGTGTACTGTTGATGTTTAGTCTTTCAAATCTTCCAAAACTGATCAGAATGGTGATCCTACTGGTTGTTGTCCCAGTAATAGTGTCTGTCGCTGGCTGTGCCAGTCCAGAGTGGCAAGGTTGGTCTGGCGTTGCTTATTATGAAGGGACCCTTTTTGTCGGTTCTACAGATGGTAAACTGTTGGCAATGAACCCGTCTGCGCGCAGCGGGGATCTGTCATTTCCCGCTGCTGATGAATGGGTATTTCCGATTCCCACTTTCGGGTTGGCAAGGCCGGTTTGTGGGCCTGCTTGTGCTTCACCATCACCGGTGGTTAATATCTACGCTACACCGCGGATAGCAGACGACCTGGTCTATATCGCTACTTACTCCGGTGAGAGTGGCAGAATATTAGCAGTTAACAGGGTTGCTCCCGGCTATACCGAAGGTGCACCCATGAGATCTAAAGGAGAGTGGGTCTATCCCAGTGTTCTGGAGTCGATAGGTGCTATCGTGGGCAGCCCAGTGCTGTACGATGGTATGCTGTTCTTTGGTAGTTCTGATGGTAAAGTTTATGCCCTAGATGCTACATACGGTGAGAAAAAATGGGTATATGACACCGGTGGGAAAATATGGACATCACCAGCAATTGCAGATAGCGTATTATACGTCAGCAATTACGAGCGTAGGCTTTGTGCCCTATCTATCCAGGACGGCACGTTGCTGTGGCAGAAGGAGTTCCCCGCCTCAATTGCCTCATCGCCAGTGGTCTCGAATGGCAAGTTGTTTTTTGGCACATTTGACCACTATTTCTATGCTCTGGATGCAACAAGTGGCGATGTGAAGTGGAGGTTCAAAGGAGGAGGTTGGTTCTGGGCCACGCCGGTCGTTAAAGACGGAGTTGTCTACGCGGGTTGCCTGAACGGGAAGGTCTACGCTCTGAAGGCTGACACAGATGTAGTTGCGGGTGAGAAGTTGTGGGAGTTCTCTGCTGATGCCCCGATAATAGCTGGCCCTGTTTTGACTGCTGGCGGGCTTGCAGTAGCTTCGAAATCGGGGAAAATATATGTGCTTAGAGTTGAAGATGGTGATCTAGTTAGAACCGTCGCTATTGGTTCTCAAATCGTAGCACCTTTGTGTGCGGTTGGAGACATGATTTATATACATGCCAGAGACAGGTGTATCTATGGTGTCAACATAGAGCTGGGTGAAGTGGTCTGGAAATTCTCAACGCTTATCAAGTAGGATCAGTCATGGC
This sequence comes from uncultured Dehalococcoidia bacterium, assembly GCA_937975645.1. Classification (GTDB taxonomy): domain Bacteria; phylum Chloroflexota; class Dehalococcoidia; order GIF9; family UBA5629; genus CALJTV01. The sequence continues at coordinate 74,353 of CALJTV010000009.1, forward strand.
TGAGTTATGGAATACTTTAATCCTCGAGCCAATATTAAATAGCCTGATTGCGTTATGTTCTATTCTAGGTGGCAATTTCGGGTTAGCCATCATTGTTTTCACTGTAGTCGTCCGTATGGCATTGTTGCCGCTTACTCTGCGCCAGACTAGGTCGACAAAGGCAATGCAGGAATTGCAACCCAAGCTTCAGGAGCTGCAGAAAAAATATGCTAAAGACCAGCAGAAGTTGCAGCAAGAAATGGTAAAGCTATATCGGGAAGCTGGTGTAAATCCCCTGGGTTGCTTGTGGCCATTGCTTATTCAGCTTCCTATTTGGATCGCCTTATATCAATCAATAATGCAGGCGCTGGCAGCCACTCCGGAGAATCTATTGAACCTCGCTCAGCACCTTTATTCCTGGGAACCGATAGTGCGTGCTATACCCCTAGACGAAAAATTCCTGTGGCTTCGGCTGTCCAAGCCCGATCCTAATCTGATACTGGCCTTGCTTGTGGGGGCGACAATGTGGGTACAGCAGAAAATGGTGACACCGCCTGCTGCCGACCCCCGCCAGCAGTCTGTGAACAGTATGACGCTAATGATGATGCCCCTGATGTTTGCTCTTTTCACCCTTTCTTTCCCTAGCGGGCTAGCATTGTACTGGGTGGTCTCGAACGTGGTGGGGATAGTCATCCAGTATTTTATTGGTGGGGGTTGGGGCTACTTGCGCAGGTCGTCTCTTAGTGATAAGCCAGTCCCAAGCCGTGATGTCACTGTGACGAAGTCACCATCGAAAGTGCTGAAGAAGGGGACTGAAGAATCTAAAGTTGTGAGCAAAGCAACTGAAACCAGAAAAAAGGGGTTCTTTCAGAGATGAAAGAGCTAGAGGTTGGTGGTAGAACCGTTGAGGAAGCTGTTCGCAAGGCATTGGAGCAACTAGGAGTTGGGGAGGATGAAGTTGAGGTCATTGTTCTGAAAAAGGGTAGAGCTGGTCTTTTAGGCGTTGGCGCAGAAGAGGCTAGGGTAAAGGTTAAGTTGCTGCGACAACAACCTGAACGGGTAGATATATCCACTCTCGCTAGAGACGTCCTGACCAGTCTTCTTAAGTACATGGATATAAAAGCGGAAGTTACTGTGGTATCTCCGGCTGGTGGTGATTTGCCCATAAGCCTCGATATTGACGGTGACGACCTTGGTGTATTGATAGGGCGTCGAGGTCAGACGCTCGCCAGCTTACAATATCTAGTCAGGCTTATTGTTTCTGAGAAACTCAAAATCTGGGTGCCAATCAATGTTGACGTCGCTGGCTATAAAAAGCGCCGCTATGAGTCGCTGCGTAGTCTGGCTCTTCGTTTGGCTGAGCAGGTAAAACGGGGACGGCGAGTTATAACCTTGGAGCCAATGCCTGCAGATGAACGGCGTGTGATCCATCTTGCTCTCGCTAATCATCCTGATGTCACCACCCAGAGCATGGGTGAGGGTGAAGAACGAAAGGTGGCTATTTTCCCGAAGAAGCGCTGAAGATGTTCCGCCCAGTAAGTAGCAAAGCAAACTTCGCACAACTGGAAAGTAGCATCCTCGGGTTCTGGCGGGACCGCCAAATTTTTGAAAAAAGCCTACTTATCAGAGAAGGCTGCCCTCAGTTTACCTTGTATGAGGGGCCACCGACTGCCAACGGTAGACCGGGAATTCATCATGTACTGTCCCGCGTGTTCAAAGATGTCATTCCTAGATACAAGACGATGAAGGGTTACTATGCGCCCCGCAAGGGTGGGTGGGATACCCACGGTCTGCCTGTGGAGCTGGAGGTGGAAAAAGCCCTTGGCTTTACCAGTAAAGCGCAGATTGAAGATTTTGGTGTGGCGGAGTTCAACAAGCTCTGTCGTGAAAGTGTGTTCAGCTATATTGATGACTGGGAGGCTCTCACTGAGCGCATTGGCTTCTGGCTCGACCTGAAGAATGCTTATAAAACCCTTGACAATGGCTATATTGAGTCCTGCTGGTGGGCGTTGAAGCAACTGTGGGACAAGGGTCTAATCTACCAGGGGTACAGGGTGACCCCACATTGTCCTAGATGCGGCACCTCTTTGAGCTCGCATGAGGTGGCACTGGGCTACAGGGACGATGCCGATGACCCCTCTGTTTACATAAAGTTTAGACTCATTCGTGGCTCGAAAGTCTGCGGTAAAGGGCTACCCTCCCAGTTGAGTGATATCCCCGCAGACAAGCCTGTCTTTTTCCTTGTCTGGACAACGACACCATGGACACTGCCAGGCAACACTGCTTTGGCTGTGGCTTCGGGTGCCAAATACGGTCTATTTAGCAACGGGACTGAATATCTCATTGTGGCTGAAGCTCTGGCACCCAAAGTCGGGCTTGAGGGGTATGAAATGAAGGGAAGCGTTTCAGGCGCTGAGCTTGTAGGGCTGTATTATGAGCCTCTTTTTAACCCACACCATTTTGGCGTGGAGAGGCGGCGCTTTAATGTTCAAGGTGCTGAAGAGTCTTTCTCGTATGAAATACTCAGTCTGCAGCAGGTGGAGGGGGACCTGGCATACTGGGTGATCTCCGGTGATTTTGTGTCTTTAGATGAAGGTACAGGGATAGTCCATATTGCCCCGGCGTTTGGAGAGGTCGATTTTGAAGCTGGTAAGGAAAACGGGCTGGACTTTGTACAACCGGTGGATCTTGATGGGCGTGTCACAGGCACGTACCCGTTTTCGGGTAAGTTTGTTAAAGAGGCTGACCCTCTGGTGCTCGAGAACCTCAAGTCGCGCCATCTGCTTTATCGCAGCGAGCGCATAGTACATACCTATCCATTCTGCTGGCGGTGCGAGTCGCCTCTCCTTTACTATGCCAAAAGGAGCTGGTATATCAGGACCTCGGCAAGGAAGACTGCTCTGATTGAAAGGAATGAAGAGATCAACTGGTACCCCGAATATATAAAGCACGGGCGTTTCGGTAACTGGCTGGAAAGTAACGTAGACTGGGCATTTTCACGCGAGCGCTACTGGGGGACACCGCTGAATATCTGGAGTTGTGAGAGCTGCGGAAAGTATGAATGTATTGGCAGCGTTGCTGAACTCCAAGGTAAGCCAGGTATAAACGGAATCACAGAGCCGCTGGATTTACACCGTCCCTATGTTGACAACATCACTTTTTCCTGCAGCCAGTGCAGTGGTAGGATGAGTAGGCTGAACGAGGTTATCGATTGCTGGTTTGACTCCGGAGCCATGCCTTTTGCTCAGTGGCACTATCCTTTTGAAAACCAAGATATCTTCGCACGAAGTTTTCCAGCTGACTATATCTGTGAAGCGGTTGACCAGACGCGAGGATGGTTTTATAGTCTGCACGCAATATCCACTTTGCTTTTCGACCGACCCAGTTTTAGGAATGTCATCTGTTTGGGACATATTCTCGATGCACAGGGAGAGAAGATGAGCAAGGCCAAGGGCAACGTGGTCGACCCTTGGTCTGTGCTCAATAGCTATAGCGCTGATGCCTTGCGCTGGTATTTGTTCACGTCGTCTCCCCCCGGCAACGTTCGCCGGTTTTCCAGCGATGCGGTGGCTGAGGTGCTGCGCAATTTTTTGCTTACTCTGTGGAACACATACTCTTTCTTCATCATGTATGCCAACATAGACCGCTTTGACCCGACAGCAAGGTCAGAGGTGTCGTTGTCTGACTTAGACAGGTGGATACTATCCCGACTCAACCAGCTAATTGCCGAGGTCGACACTGCTTTAGATCACTATGACCCCACAACTGCTGCCCGGAAGATCGAAGTTTTCGTCGACGAGCTTTCTAATTGGTATGTAAGGCGGAGCAGACGTCGCTTTTGGAAGAGCCAGAATGATGCTGATAAACAGGCTGCTTATACGACCCTATATCGGTGTTTGACTACTTTGTGCAAACTGCTGGCTCCGTTTGTCCCCTTTGTCGCCGAGGAAATATATCAGAACTTGGTGCGGTCTGTTGATCATGAGGCACCGGAAAGCGTGCACTTGACCGACTTTCCTGTGGCGCAGGCCACTGAGATCGAAGAAGACCTGATCGAAGCCACTCGTCTCGCTATGCTTATTTGCAGCTTGGGGCGTGCTGCCAGAGCCAAGGCTGGGATAAAGGTGCGGCAGCCGCTTGCCAAGGTGGTAGTTGGCGTGAGCTCGGAAGCTGATAGGAAACGCATAACAAAATTGTGCAGCCAGATTCTCGATGAGTTGAACGTCAAGGAATTGGAGTTTTCCTCTCAGGCGGAAACCTTCAGAGATAGGGACGACTTCTCTTTGGCGGCAGAAGGGGACTATTGGGTTGCGGTGGCTACTCAGCTCTCCCCTGAGCTGGAGGCTGAAGGTATGGCTAGGGAGGTGGTACGGCGCCTACAGACAATGCGACGCTCGGCTGGGTTCGAGGTCACCGATTCCATAGTTGTGTACTATCAGGGCGACGATTTTGTTCAGGATGTGGTGAACAGGTTTGCTCAGTATATTAAACAGGAAACGCTTTCCAAGAGACTGGTTAAAGATATGCCACCTCTTGACAGCTATAGGGAAAGACACCGCATTTCTGGGCATGAAGTTCTCCTCGGCATAGCACGCCACACGCAATAACCACGTGGTCTAACGTCTGGTGGGTGGGCTCTGGGCTAAACGGGCATGCACAGTCTGTCTTTCGTTGCCTCTGACAAAGGTTATTTCAACATCCTCGCCGACTTTCGACGAACGTATTGCTTCGACAACTTCCTGGGCTGTGACTACATCTTTGCCTTTAAAACGGATGATGACATCAAGCTGGCGCAGTCCCGCCTTTTCAGCTGGACTACCGGGCGCTACGTATGTGATAACTACTCCTTTGTCCACCGGCAATCGGTTTGCCATGGCAATATAGCGGTCTACTGTATACAGACTCACCCCGAGCCAAGGGCGAATAACGTACCCTTGCCTGATAAGCTGTTCAATTATGGGCATAGCAGCATTGGTGCTTATGGCATAGCCCATGCCCTCCACGCCGACTCCAGATATCTTGGCACTGGTGATCCCTACTACTTCTCCTTTCATGTTGACCAGGGGACCACCGCTATTGCCAGGATTAATGGCTGCGGAGGTCTCTATAAGGTCGTCAAGCGTTTGCCCTCGGTCGACCTCTAGAGAGACCTTCAGCCCACTAACTGTCCCCTCTTTGGCTCTTATTCCTTTTCCCAGCGGGTTGCCAATGGCTACCACCCAATCACCCACCCGGAGTTTTGTGGAATCGCCCACGGTGGCTACAGGCAAGTTGGAGGCATTGATCTTGACCACTGCCAGATCGGTAAGTGGATCTGTGTATATGTTGCTCGGGTCTGTTTCAAAAATCCTGCCATCATACAGTTCTACGGTGACCTTCTTAGCCCCCTCAACCACGTGGTTGTTGGTGACGATGATACCGTTGCTGTCTATTATCCATCCTGAGCCAGCGCCTGATTGGCTCCGTGGTGTCAGAAATATGTCTAAGGTTACGACCTCAGTGGTTATAGCTACCACTGAAGGGTAGACTTTTTCTACCACATCGGCGATGCTCGGCAGTGCTGGCGATTCCTCCCTTGGTCGCGGCAATGACCAAGATGGGTTCAGCCCTCTTCCAACCACTTCGTACTCTGCCTCTGGCGTTTGTGGCTGGGATGGTGCTGGTAAGGAAGGGACTGGTGAAAGACAACTCCATAAGCTGGCTAGAAGGCACAAAGCCACCAGCGCTAGAGCGCAGTGTTTTATCTTAACGAAAATATAATACTGCTGCATATCAGGTCATTAGCTCCTTAACGCAAAATTTTATCATAAAAGCTGGAGATGCCAAAGCTCTGATTGGGATCAATTTGCCTTCGGGTTGTGGAGTTGCTGTTTACCGTCAGCGATTGAAATATAATAGTCTGAGGTAAGGTCGCTTTCAGAGACTCTGCCCTTTGGTCTCTCCTGTGAGGGCTGCTACTTCCCTTTGAACGCAGGCCTCCTTTTTTCTATGGCTGCCCTGCATCCCTCCTCGAAGTCCTCTGTGGTTAGCAGAGAATCGTTCAATTGCCTCTCTAAGGCAATGCCATCTTCCAAAGTAACCTCTATGCCTTGCAGGATGGCTTGTTTAGCTGCGCGTACCGCTAGAGGGGCTGGCTTGCATAGCAGCTCCGCCAGTTGTCTGGCTGCAGACATCAACTGTGGTAGGGGCACAACCCGGTTGACCAACCCCACGCGATAAGCCTCCTGAGCGTTGATGGGACGACCTGTGAGCAGCATCTCTTCTGCTTTAGCTAACGGGATAGCTCTAGGTAGTCTTTGTGTCCCTCCCCAGCCCGGTATCAGCCCGAGTGTCACCTCCGGCATACCAAAGGTGGCATTTTCGGAGGCTATGCGCAGGTCACAGGCAAGAGCCAGTTCCAGTCCTCCACCGAGGCAAGCGCCATTTATAGCGGCGATCAGTGGTTTCCATGTGGTTAGCCCGCACATTATGGTTGGCGGTTCCGGTAGTTTTTGTACCCTTGCCTTTTTCATCTCAGGTAGCATCGTTTCTATATCAGCCCCGATGGAAAAAGCTTTTTCTCCCGCCCCGGTAATGATGCCGACCATAAGCTGCTCGTCGTCCCTAAAGTCCACGAATGCTTCACTTAGCTGGCGGAGCATCTCCGGAGTAATCGCATTCAACGCTTCGGGGCGATTCAAAATGATGGTGGCGATTTTACCTTCCTTTACATAATCAATGCCCACTGTTGCCTCCGTATTGCGTCTTTTCCAACACATCTGCCAGTCGGACTAGGTCTTCAAGGTTGCTGATATTGTATATTTGTGCAGAGGGGTCTATGCGTCTCAGCAGTCCGGCGAGCACCTCACCTGGACCTATCTCGAAAAACAGGGTGGTACCGGCGTGCAATATGGTTCTGATGCAGTCAAGCCACCGTACGCACTGTGTAAGCTGCTCTAATAGTTCTTGTCTTATTTCCGTTGCCCTAGTGAGTATTTTCCCGCTGGTGTTAGCCACTAGGGGGACTATAGGGTCATTTATAGTAGTCTCCTGTATAGCGCGTTTTAGCCCTTCCGCCGCTCTAGTCATAAGCTTCGAGTGGAAAGCGCCGCTCACTTTAAGCGGGATCACCCGCCGGGCACCCATCGCTATAGCTAGTTCCTTGGCTTTAACTAATTTCTCCTCTGCCCCACTGATGACGATTTGTTCCGGGGAGTTGATGTTGGAAATTTCCACATCAGCAGCCTGGCAGACCTCCCTTACCGCCTGCTCGTCAAGGCTAAGTATTGCTAGCATTCCTCCAGGATATTGCTTACTGGCTTCATTCATCAGTTGTCCCCGCACCCGGACAAGACGCAAGGCGTCAGCGAAGCTGATCGAGCCGGCGGCAACCAAAGCAGTATATTCACCCAGGCTATGTCCGGAGACAAAGGCTGGCTGTAGTAGGGCCGTGCCGTACATTTCTTGGGTGGCTTTAAGGCAGGCGACGCTGACGGTCAATACTGCTGGCTGGACATTCTGCGTCTGAATAAGTTCGTCTTCAGGACCTTCAAAACACAGGCGGGACAATGGCAGACCAAGTATCTGGTCAGCTTCATCGAAGACCTCTCTAGCGGAGTCGCAGTTGAGCCAGAGGTCCTTTCCCATACCGACCCTTTGCGAACCCTGTCCAGGAAACAGGAAGGCCACCTTTGTGCTCAATCTCATTTTCTAGCCTTCAGTCTTGAACCTGTACAGGCTCTTGATGATTTCTTCAGCTTCGGTCATTATAGACTCGATGATCTCTTTAACAGGTTTTATATCTTTTATCAGTCCGGCTATCTGTCCTGCCATGAGTGAGCCCTCCTCCACATTACCATCGATGATGCCTAATTTTAGCCTGCCTCTGCCAAATGCCTCCAGCTCCTCTACAGATACTCCGGCTTTCTCGCGTGCTCTGAACTCTCTGGTCAGTCTGTTTTCCAGACAGCGGACAGGGTGCCCGGTTGATTCGCCGGTGACCACAGTAGACCGGTCGGTTGCTTGGATGATCTGTTCCTTGAACTTGGGGTGAGCGATACATTCCTCGGAGCAGATGAAACGCGTTCCCATCTGGACACCCTGGGCACCCAGGGCAAGCGCTGCTACTAGACCATGCCCGTCGGCTATCCCACCAGCCGCGATGACCGGCAATTTCACGCTCTGTACTACCTGGGGCACCAAAGCCATAGTGGTCGTCTCGCCAATGTGCCCACCTGACTCCATGCCTTCGGCGATTATGGCATCTGCTCCTACCCTTTCCAGACGTCGTGCCAGTGCCACACTGGAGACCACAGGCAGTGTTTTGGTTCGAGCTTCTTTCAGTGTGGGGATATATGGTCCGGGGTTACCGCCACCGAAGGTGACGATTTTCACCCCTTCCTCAATCACCACTTGGAGGTTTTCCTTCACAAACGGTGACATCAACATAATGTTGACGCCGAAGGGGTGGTCTGTCCGCTCTCGAGTGGCCCTGATCTGCTCTCTCAGCCACTCAGGGGGTGCATCCCCACTGCCGATCACCCCCAAGCCGCCAGCGTTGGATACCGCTGACACCAGTTCAAAGGTCCCTAGCCATGCCATCCCGCCTTGAATGATTGGATATTTGATGTCCAGCAACTCGCAGATGGCGAAGTTAGCTAACATCGGTAACCTCCCTCAGGGCAGACCTTGGTCATTTCTACTGGACATTGTTCCAACGGGGCCTGCCCCAGTTTACTTATCGCTGTCATGGTTCGAACCTACTTATTGCTAGGACAGAGTTATGTCCTCCGAACCCGAAAGAGTTGGACAGGGCAAGCCGCACATTTTTCTCCCTTGCCTTTCTGGGCACATAGTCCAGGTCGCATTCAGCGTCTGGGTATTCGAGGTTTATAGTCGGTGGGATTATGCCTTCGGCTATCACTTTACAGCAGATGATGGCTTCTACCGCACCGGCGGCGCCAAGCATGTGCCCTACCATCGATTTTGTTGAGCTCACAGGTATTTCATAAGCCTTTTTGCCGAAGACCTTCTTAATTGCCCTAGTCTCGGTGACGTCGTTCAACGGCGTTGATGTGCCATGGGCGTTTATGTAGTCAACGTGGTCGCAGTCCAGCCCCGCCAGCGAAAGCCTTATTGCTCTGGCAGCCGCCTCTGCATCTTCAGCAGGCTGTGTTATGTGGAAAGCATCCGATGTGGCACCGTAGCCAACTATTTCAGCGAGTATAGGGGCGCGCCTTGCCAGTGCGTATTGCAAGCTTTCTAGCACTATGATCCCAGCGCCTTCTCCAATGACGAAACCATCGCGCTTGGCATCAAATGGCCTTGACGCCTTTGCCGGGTCGGGGTTTTTTGACAATGCGCCAGCTTGGGCGAAACCGGCGATACCGATAGGGGTTATCGTGGCGTCTGTCCCACCTGCGATCATCACTTTGTAAGCACCGCATCTGATTAGCTGGTAGGCCAGTCCTATAGCGTCGGCACCGGTAGAACAAGCGGTGGCCAGGCTGAAATTGACCCCCTTGATTCCAGAGATGATCGATAGACGGCTTGGAGCATTGTCAGCTATCATCATGGGAATCAGGTAAGGGCTGACCCTGCTTGGACCCCTAGTGTACAGGACCTCCATCTGCCGTGACAGCGTGGCTAAACCACCGATGCCGCTTCCAATAACGATGCCGATATCGTACCTGTTGTTATCGTCCACTTTGAGTTTGGCATTGTCCATAGCCTGCAGGCTAGCAGCGACAGCAAAGTGAGTGAACCTGTCAGTGTATTTGGCAGTCGATGGGTCAAGATATTTGAGCGGGTCGAAGTCCTTTACCTCTGCTGCTATCCTGACGGGAAAGTTAGTGGCGTCAAACAAGGAGATGTAGCCCACCCCGCAGTTGCCGGTTATCAGGTTTTGCCAGGTGTCCTCAACGTTCGTGCCCAGAGGGGTGACCGCCCCATACCCGGTTATTACCACTCGGTTCTCCATATCGACAGCGCTATATTCCCTCTAGCTTTTTTAGTACCAGGACAGCGTTGACGCCGCCGAAGCCGAAAGAATTGGAGACAACGATGTCCACATTAGCCCTTCGTGCTTTGTTGGGCACGTAGTCAAGATCGCACTCTGGGTCTGGGGTCTCATAGTTAATGGTGGGTGGGATCACCCCGTCCCTGATAGTGAGGAGTGAAAAGATAACTTCTACGGCACCGGAACCTCCCCACATGTGTCCTGTCATGGACTTATTGGAGCTGACCGCCAGTTTTCTAGCGTGGCTAGCGAAGACCTTTTTAATAGCCTTAGTCTCGGCAACGTCATTGAGCACCGTGGAGGTACCGTGTGCGTTTATATAGTCTACATCTTCGGGGGCTATGCCAGCGTCTCTGAGTGCCAGGCGTATACATTCCGCTTGACCTTCCCCGTTCGGTGTCGGTGAAGTATAGTGGTAGGCATCGCAGTTCCTGGCAAATCCGATGACTTCACCGTATATTTTGGCGCTTCTCCTCAGCGCTGTATCCAATGCTTCTAGTACGACTACCCCACTTCCCTCGCTGGTTACGAAGCCGTCTCGTTTGGCATCGAAAGGCCGGCTGGCCTTTTCCGGCTCATTGTTCCACCTGGTGGCGAGCGCACCCAGGTTGTCAAGAGAAGCGATACAGGTGGGTGTGACGCCGGCGTCAGCGCCACCGGCGATGACCATATCAGCCTCTCCGTTCTGGATGAGCCTAAAGGCGATGCCTATGGCACTTGTCCCTGCGGCACAGGCCTCCATAGGACAATGGTTGGGACCTTTAGCCCCGAACCTGATAGCCACCACTGCTGAGACCATATTTCCCGAGTCGTTGAGCAGGAAAAACGGTGGTACCTTATTCAATTTTCCCTGTAGCACCAGCCTGTGGGCATTTTCAAAGTATGAGTTGGTGCCACACGCTGTCCCGATCACCACTCCTACACGATTTGGGTCATACTGCCCCGGTCTAAACTCAGCATCCTGTAAAGCCATTACAGACGCCGCCATGGCATACTGAATGAATGGGTCGAACCGCTTGACAAATTTTTCGTCCATAAAGTCTCTGGCATGGAAGTCCTTAACCTCACCAGCTATTTGGCACCTTAGAGATGAAGCGTCAAAACGAGTGATTGGTCCGATGCCAGATTTTCCTTTGCAGAGGGCTGACCAGTTACTGTCTACATCTGTACCCAGAGGGGTCACCATCCCCACACCTGTTATGACCACCCGTCGTTTTTCCACCTGAGCCAACTGACCTAACTCGTTTTCTCTACCTTCAGTTTTGATTCAATCAGTGCCACTATGTCCCCCACAGTGAAAATATCCCCCATCTCCTCGTCCTGAAGGTAGAGTCCTAGTTCGTCTTCAAGCGCCAGCGCCAGTTCCACCCTGTCCAGGGAGTCGAGGTCCAGGTCTTCCTTCAGCAGGGCAGCTGGGACTATCTTGCTTTCGTCAAGCCCCGGTTCCACCTTACAGATTGCTTTTTTGACCAGCTCAAATACATCCATTCTTCGCTCACCTCCGGACAGGTCCTGATATGCGTTTATTTAGCTTATCCTGTTTTTCTTGTGTCCACAAGGCACTTCTGAGCCCGTGCTCCGGTCCGTCTGGCTGTACAAAAGTTGGGGGACTTGCGTCCTTTGTGCTATGAGAATACAATTTAGGCGGTAAGGGCGTGCATTCTTGTCAATGCTGGTGTAGCTGTCGGGAAACGAGTGGGCATAGATGGACCAGGGAAAGATTACTGTTTTGATAGTGGACGACCATCCTCTCATGTGTCAGGCACTCCGCGCTGTCTTGGAAAAGGAGTCTGATATCGAGGTTGTGGGTGAGGTGGGAGACGGAGCTAGCGCTTTGGCATTGGCTGAGAAGTTGCGTCCTGATGTGGTGATTATGGATATAAGCCTTCCCGGAATGGACGGTGTCGAGGTGACACGGCAGCTGAGAATGGTCTCCCCTGATACAGCGGTGCTGGCGCTGACCGTCCATGATGATGACGCCACCATCGCTGAGGTATTACTTGCTGGTGCGCTAGGGTATTTGACCAAGGGTGTCTTCGATGTAGAAGTAGTGCGGGCAGTGCGCACGGTCGCCGCCGGTGATATGGTGCTGTCACGACCAATCGGCAGGTCGCTGTTGCGGCATGTACCCCGGTACCGACCGCCCCGTCTGTCCCTGGACTCGGGCGAGGTACTGACACCTAGAGAGCTGGAGGTCCTAAGGTTGGTGGCTTGTGGACTGCCCAATAGCGATATAGCTACCACCCTGGGCCTGAGCGTAAGGACTGTGAAGGGATACCTGACAGCTATTTTTTCCAAACTGGGAGTGGGCAGCCGTACTGAGGCGGTGGCTTTTTGTTTGCAGAAGGGCATTATATCGATGGACGATATTCGATGAAGGCGAAAGAACCGCGTATCTGGCTGGCTACAGAGGTTTTCGGTGACAGGGCGAAGCAGGTGCTGTTGACGCCCCACTTCTGGGGCATTGTCTTCATAATGGCGGGGCTTATCACGCTGTACAATGCCAGCTCGCTGGGAGTGGAAAGGTGGTTCCCGCTATTCACCGATGTTTTCAAGTTTAGAGGCGTTTACGCATTTGTGCTCAGCTTTCTCTTCTTGTTCCCCATCCTCTATGCTGGCGCGGTATTTCGCGTCCGTGGTGTTTTCGGTACTTGGGCAGCATCTATTGCAGCCACTTTACCGCAACTATTGAAGGAGGCCCCGGACCTAGCATTCTGGCTCGGTGTGGGGCTTTTCCATCTGGCTTCTCTACTGCTGGGCTTGCTGGTGGCGCTGGACTACAACCCAGTCTCAACTCGCTCGGTGACAAGGGCCGCGAGGACTGTCGGGCGCCTGCCCATAAGCCAGATCGTCAAGGTCCATGAGTACCAACGGAGGCACTTGGCAAGGGAGCTACATGACCGAGTGATCCAGTCGTTGCTGGTGATTGCTAACCGTATACATGCACTGGAGACTGGTAACCATGGGGAAGTACCTCCGGAGGCTAAAAGGCAGATGGAAGAGGTCTTGGTCATGCTCCTACGCACTGTGGATGATATTCGGAGGTTGAGCTACGGGCTTGGTTCCAGGATACTGGACAATGCTGGGTTATTGCCGGCATTGCGCTGGCTAGCTGACCAGGTGAGCAATCAGAGTGGAGTCAGGGTCGAGGTGAGGGTAAATGGTAGGGAGCACAGGTTGCCGCCGGAGCTGGAACTCGTCCTGTTCCGTGTAGTGCAAGAGGTATTGCGCAATGTGGTCACTCATTCCAAAGCTTCCCTGGCTGTGGTCACGCTCGACTTTCTTTCCAGCGAGTTCCAGGTGACTGTTGAGGACAATGGCTGCGGCTTCTCCGTGCCGGAAAGGTTGGGCGACCTGGTATCGCGTGGCAAGTTGGGCTTGGCAAGGATTGAGCAGGAGGTGAGGTTGTTGGGTGGGGTCTTTGATCTCCGTTCTACCCCTGGCAAAGGGACTGTGGTAAAAATCCAGATAAAAGCCTGGCCCTGAGCGCTGGGGGCTAATGCTCTTCTTTCGGCAAGCAGACTTTTCTCCCCACGGTCTTGGCTATTCGCGCCAGCTCTCTGATCAGCAGCACAAGTTCACTTGTTGATATGGTCTGTTTTGCATCGCTTACCGAGTCCGGCGGTGAATAATGGGTCTCGATGATGACGCCGTCGGCACCACACGCTATGGCTGCCCGGCTCATCGCCGGCACCAAGCGGGCATTACCTGTGCCGTGGCTAGGGTCAACAATTATGGGTAGATGCGTCATCTCTTTAAGGTAGGGGACGGCGTTCAGGTCGAGCGTGAACCGCAGTTCACTGGGCAGCCCCCGTATACCCCGTTCGCAGAGTATAACCTGTCTGTTCCCTTCAGCCATTATGTATTCCGCTGCCAATAAGAACTCCTCATAGGTGGCAGACAGCCCTCGCTTGAGCAAAATGGGCTTATTAATTTTTCCCACCTCGCGGAGCAGTGGGTAGTTCTGCATGTTTCGGGAGCCTATCTGGAGGCAGTCAGCATACCTTGCTACGAGTTCGACATGGCGTGGGTCGAGCACCTCGGTGACCACCTTCAGTCCCGTTTCCCTTGCTGCTTCCCTAAGGTATTGCAGTCCAGTTTCCCCAAGCCCCTGAAAATCATACGGCGAGGTGCGTGGCTTGAAGGCGCCGCCACGCAGCAAGTTGGCACCTGCAGCCTTTACCTCGCGGGCGATGCGCAGTATCTGCTCAGCGCTTTCCACAGAGCAGGGACCAGCGATTATTGCTAGCTCCTTGTTGCCCACCTTCACGCCATCTATGTCAACTATTGTCCTAAAGCTCTCACAGTTTCTGGTATGCAGGTATGCAGTGCCCCTGCTTCTGGTGGCGGTGAGTACCGCCGGTTGTTTTGAGCTGGCATTTTTCTGGGTAATCATTTTCCCCTCCTGGGACTAAAAACTAAGGACCCTCCTGCTTAGGAGGGTCCTTTCGTGCTTCTAGACTATCAGGGTATATTAGGCTGATGCCCTCCCAAGCCCGGGGAAAGGCGGGCTAAACCAGAAGCTAAACCAAACCTGGACCTGGTCGTGCATATCAGCCATGTTGTCCATAATCTACCATACCACAGTCTGTTTGTCAACAGCGCAAGGACTGGGGCAGTGTATCTTTGACCCAGGCTTTTTCTTTGGGGCAACCTGTTGCTATAGGAACAAAGTCTAAAGATTTGTTCAAGGTTCACCCTCACCTTAGTCCTCTCCCTCAAGGGAGAGGAGAGTTGATAAGGACGGGCGAAAGTGCCAGCATTTCCTTAGTCCTCTCCCTCAAGGGAGAGGAGAGTTGATAAGGACGGGCGAAAGTGCCAGCATTTCCTTAGTCCTCTCCCATCGCGGGAGAGGAGAGTTGATAAGGACGGGTGAAAGTGCCAGCATTTCCTTAGTCCTCTCCCTCAAGGGAGAGGAAGTCTAGAGAAGAAGTCCTCTCTCCCTCTGGGGGAGAGTTAGAGTGAGGGGAAAGCCTGAAAAAGAACGTTACTCGCGCTGGGGCAGGGAGTACGGTGTTTCTGGTATAATCCTGCTCTGGACTTAGGATAAGGAGGTTCAAGTGAGATATTGTAGGTTCCTGACATCTCTCGTGTTTATTGTCCTGCTGTCGGTGGTCACCCTGAGTGCCTGCGGCAAGCAGGGGTTCACCGATTACCACAATGAACAGTGGGGGTACAGCATCAAGTACCCGTATAGTTGGAAACTGGAGGTGAGCACCGACGGCAAGGTCTGTGTGGGCACAGCCCCGTCGAAGAAAGGCTCCTTCAGGATCGATGTCGTGGAGAAGCTGTCAGCCCACGATGCGGCGCAGCGCTGGCTTATGTCTATAGGTACTGCGTATAAGGAAGTGGTGATGCTGGAGAACAAGCCAGCTACAGACAAGTTCTGGGACTGGTACCTAGCTTACGAATATGACACCGAATTTTACGGCACTTTCCATGGAGAGGCTTTCTTCAAGCAGGTGGGAGACCGCGTGTACAAAATTGACACGCTGGCTGAGAAAACGCTCTACGAAAAATACCCCTTCCCTACGATCTTATCGTCCCTTAAACTGACGAAGAAATAGCACCTGCTAGTCTTATATGCCCCAGCCTTTGCTATCTCCGGGTGATGAGGTAGCTGATGTTGCCGCTATAGGTCTCGAAAGGGAGGTCGGACTCCGTCAGAGACAGGTAGAAAGCATGGGCACTGGTTATTCCTCCCTCTCCTGTCCGGTTCCCATTGCTTACCAGGGTATAGCTTTTCCTGATAATGATAGCATCGCCCAGGTTTCCGGTGGTACTCATTTTGAGGGCGAACTGCATTTCACCAGCGGGCGGATTGCCACCGGTCTCATCGAGGTAGACCAGCGAGGTCTCGCCTAGCCAGTCGTCCGACTTAATATCTACTCCATAGTTGCCGTTGGACACATAGGTGGCTGTCAGGCTCTGGGGGTTCGGCGGTGCATTCTCAAACCGTAGCCCCGGCTGTACCAGTCCCCAGTCCAGCATGGCGGTATTGAAGCTGACCTCCCCATACCAGTCCATCGCCTTGTCCCTGAGACAAAGTAGGTCCCATTCTCCCAGCTTTGTGACCGCTCTAGCGCAGATGTCCCAATTGGCTGGCGGCAGGCTTTCTATTGCCACTTTGCCCGGCTTGAAGGCAAATATCCAAATGCCTCTCTTCTGCCTCAGATCTGGCTGCCTGCACTCGGCTGGTAGTATCTCCCAGCTTGTGGGACTGCCAGCGTCGATCTCCCAGAGGGGTGGTCTATCTATATTGCAGATGAGTATGCCGCAGGTCTGGGCATCGCCGGTCAACGGAGGTGGTGGGTTACCGCCGGTGCTGTCGTAAAAAATGGACACCCTTACTTCGCGCAGGTGGGACAGCTGGTTGCCCATCCTCATCTCTATTTCCACTTTTGCGTAATAGGTGACCTGTGGAGTCAGGCTCTGGGAAGGCTCAGTGCAGGCTGGGTCACTGTAGACCTCCACAGACAATATTTTGGGCTTGGGTCTTCCTAGGGCTGTGTCCCCTCCTTCGGTTGCTGCCGGTTGCACTGCCTGCTTCTCGGTCTCACTTTGGCTAGCGTCGCTGTTTGGTGCCGCCCCGAGGCTGTGTCCCACCGGGCTGGTGCCTGCCAGCACTGCGTCCTGCCTCCACCAGTCACCATTGTGTATGTCATGAGATAATGCTGGCAGCAGACATACCATCACCAAAATAACTACTGCCGCAGTCCCAGCACCGACAAGCTGCTTCATGGCCCGTAGTTTTCCTTTATCTGAGTGTACTACTCTCTAGCCTGCCCATAATATGGCACAGCAGCCCCTCGCTGTCAAGGTAGACTTTACATAATCACTAAATTTGCCTCTCGTTGCCGGCAAGTCTAGGAGTTCCTTCCCATGGCAGGGTATTACCAACCTGCTATGGAGACAGGGCTTAAAGGGGTTACCGAAGGGTGACCGCGGCGTATTTATGTTGACTATGACTGGTGGGCGGTGCTCCACATTGCAGCTTGAGTGTGACCAATCTGTAGTCTGAAAACATTACCTGCGGGTGATTCGAAAACGACCTAGGGGTCTTAGACTGTTTTGGTGGTCAGAAATGAAAAAGTCAATTTGTCTCTGGTTGGTGTTGTTGACTGTGCCCCTGCTTTCCGGTACGGTTGCCCCTCAGCTGCCCGCGGGAAGTGCTGTGGTGGGCAGGGTGGCGGTCGTCCTTGATGGGGGATGGGAAACGACGGTGCTTGCCCCTGCCATCTCAAGGGACAGCTATGCTGCGATGCAGTGGTCTTTCCCCAAAACGAAGGTACCTGAAGTGTGGCAGGTGACCTCGGGCGATGCCAGCACCATCATCGCTGTCCTGGACACCGGTATTGACAAGCAACATGAAGACTTACAGGGTAAGGTAATCGGCGAGGTGAACTTCACCAGCAGTCCCACCAGCGACGATGTCTACGGGCATGGCACCCATGTTGCTGGCATCATTGCAGCGGTGGCGAACAACGGCGTGGGGGTTGCCGGTGTGGCATACGACTGCCGGCTGCTGAATGTCAAAGTAGCTGACGATGGTGGCTGGGTCACCGCCGAGGCGCTGGCAAAGGGCATCGTCTGGGCTGTTGACCACGGTGCCAGGGTGATAAACATGAGCCTTTATCTTTTGGAGCCGTCTGTAGAGGTGGAGCGCGCCGTGGACTATGCCTGGAAGAAGGGAGCGCTGCTGGTAGCGTCTTCAGGGAACTACCTTGGCAGCCGTGTGGCTTACCCGGCATACTATGAAAACTGCCTGGGGGTGGCAGCTAGTGACAGCCGTGATGAAGTGACCCTGTGGTCGGGCAAAGGCGTCTGGGTGGAGGTGGCAGCCCCGGGTGTTTCGATTTACTCCACGCTGCCTGGTAACAAGTACCAGGCGCTTAGCGGCACCTCGATGGCGGGGGCGCACGTCTCAGGTCTAGCCGGGCTCCTGTTCAGCGTAGCTAATGATAAAAACGGCAACGGCTGGGCTAATGATGAAGTGCGCGCCGCCATCGAGTCCGGTTGCGACCAGCTTTATCCCAGTGGCGTTAAAGGGCGCATCAATGCCCTGAGGGCGATGGAGCGGCTTGGCGGGCTGAGGTAGGCAGCAGACTTCAAGGCATCTCTGCAAAAGGGGACTTGAGTAGCGTTCTTTTTCAGGCTTTCCCCCTCACTCTAACCCTCTCCCGCCCTCACTCTAACTCTCTCCCAGAGGGAGAGAGGATACTTTCCTCTCCCTCGAGGGGAGAGGGATACTGCCCGAAGATGATTTGTAGGTTCCAGATAGACTTCCTCTCCCTCGAGGGGAGAGGGTGTGCAACTGTGCCATCAACAAATACGTATACTAGACTTCCTCTCCCTCGAGGGGAGAGGACTAAGGTGAGGGTGGACTTTGTCCCCATGGCAACATATTACCCCAAAGAAAAAGCCTCAATAAAGGGTACACTATAGGGACTTGACAAGTGTGGTATACTTGTGGTAATTATACAAAAGCTACGCTGATGAGAACAGGAGCGTGACCGGAGGAGAGTCTAAGGAAGGGTAGAAGGAGCATATCCAGGACCGGGCTAGTTCGGGGTGCGATGAAGCACCGGCTGTAGTGCGGTCACTTGGCTGGTGTGGAGCAAGTAGTGAGACCGACCCGAAGTTGGGTCGGTCTCTTTTTATTAACATTGGCAACAAGGAGGTGATGAGCAGAAGACACGGGAGACAAATATCAAAGAAAGAAGCCTTACATTAGACTCAGAGAACAACTTAAGAAAGGAGGTCTATAGAGACAGATGAAATGGCTTAGTCTACTAGTAGCGGTGGCGCTGGTGGTCTGTCTGGTGCCGCTGGCATATACCCAGGCTGCCGAAGTCACCGGCAAGTTCACTGTGAAGCCGAAGGCACCTGAGGTGACGGCACTGGAGATCTATGAGGACAAGGAATGCACCACTCCGGCTTCGAGTATGACGCCGCAAGTGACGTACTATGCCAAGGCGAGCGTCACCCAAGCCAGCGGACTGAAGTACCTGAAGAAGGTGGAAGTCTATGTCTATTATGATGCTGGCGGTGGTGATGGGGAACCGGGCAGCCCCCATCCTCAGAGCTGTGCCCTGCTGACATGGAACGCCGATCCTGAGAGCTGGTCGATCGATGCTGGCGGTTCTACCACCTGGTCGATAGTGACCGCTGATTGCAGTCGCCCCTCTAATCTTAACAGCACCACCGGCGACTGGGTATTCGCCTTTGTGGTGGGCAAGGTGGCTACTGAGACCGTAGCCCCGAACGATTGGGACGGCAAGGGCATAGCGACCAACAAGGCTGACAAGAGTGGCAGCAATTACGTCCGGGACAAGGGCATGAACTGGTATGGTGAGGTCGCCGGACTACCTACGGAAGCGGTGGACTGGGGTGAGGTTGACCCCGGTCTGCTCTTCGAGCAGAGCCCCAACCCGAAGACGGGTATAACGGCTACCTACATCGCCAACGGTGACTACGCCACCACTATAAAGGGCACCGACTGGACAGGTGCGGACTATACCGCTAAGCTTGACGAGGACGAGGTGGAGCCGCCCGCCGGCGATAACGAGTTCGCCCTCAAGGCCAATGATACCAATACCTACAGTAGTGCCAAGTGGGTAAAGAAGACTGACGTTGATATAAACGAGACTGGTACCCAGACCACCGAGAGCGGTGTGTACGTCAGCAACAACACACTGTGGCTGTCGCTGAGCGAAAGCTTCGAGGCTGACGTGTACGAGGGCACCATCCACTACGGTATCCGCAACCGCTAAGGTCTTGGGCAATTTTATAGCGTCAGGGTATTGCATAGCCACCACCGATGTGGTAGGATAGTTACCATGGCAGAGGTGCTCTGGCGAGCAGGGCAGCGGGGGGCAGCATGTCTTGCCCCCCCTGCTGCCTTTCTTATTCTGAGCTTGGTTGTGGCGCCGGCTGTATCGGCGCAGGGCGGGCTGGCACTTTCAGGCAGCTTCTACCGGCAGGACTTCAAGGTGCCCCAGGGGACGAGCATCGAGTCGCCAGATGTCTATGTAGTGGTGTTCAATAACTCCAGCTCCGGTATGGACGTGCGTATGACCACCGAAGCCCCCGCGGGTGTGGCGCTGGTGCTCTCACAGTCTGAATTCCACCTCCCCGCCGGAGGGCAACAGAAGGTGACTGTTGCGGTGAAGGTGAGCGAGGCTGCTGCCCCAGGGGAGTACCAACTGAAGGTGACCGCCGAAGCCCACAGGGAGGGTGCCGGCATCAAGCTGCTGGGGGCGGCATCGCAGGCTGCTAAGCTTACCATCACCGGCGAGGCGGGCACGGTGGAGGTGGTTGCCCTGATGCCCGATGGCTCGCCGCTGCCAGCACGGGTCACCCTCTACAGGCAAGCCGCCGGCGCTAAGCTGAGCGTCGGCTATTCTGACACCGGTAGCCTGAAGATAAGGGTGGCGCCAGGCGAGTATTTGGCTGAAGCCTATATGGACGGCAGTAAGATAGCCGAGGAAAGTTTCCGTATCGCCGCCAACGAACATAAGAGGATAGTCCTCCAGGCGAGAACGGTATATTTTGAGGGCTTTGCCGTGGTGCCCAACTACTCTGAGGAGACGAAGAAGCTGGTCTTTGCCGAGGTTGTGTACACGGTGAACAACCTGTTCCAGCCCTTCCCGCAGGCGAAGGTGGTGTTGAAGGTGACCAAAGGTGGTAGCCCCTTGGACGAGGTCAACCTGATAACCCTAGCGCCCCTGGAGAAGGGTAGGGTGGAATTGAGCTACAACTATATCCCCAGGGAGGGGTGGCAGAAGGCTGAGTACATCTTCAAGCTGGAGCTGTGGATTGAGGGTAAGCTGTACACCAGCAGCAAGGAGGAAGTCCTCGATCTGACCAAAGAAGGGGTGGGTAGGGGGATGAACTGGCTGCTCATCGCTGCCATAGGTGGTGCTCTGGTGGTGGTGCTGGTGGTCGCGCTTGCCTTCACAATGCGGAGACGTCCATATTAGAGAAGTAAGACCGCCTCATTTGGATGAAATGTTCCAGGTTAGCAGCCCTTGCGTTTATATTTCTGTCCTCATTTCTATCACCTGGTAGATTGTATGCCGATGGTGAACTGAAGGGCAGGTTCACCGTTGTCCATAGCAAGGTAATCGACCTTGCCGTGGAGGGCACCAACTATACCAGCGTCACCCTCGTCTGGACTTCTCCTCGTATTAGCAGCAACCGTGGTCCCTGGGTGGCGTATGACCTGCGCTATGCCAGGACGGTGATAAATAGCGAGGAGAGGTGGCAGTCGGCGACCCCTGTGGCAGGGCTGCCGCCGCCGCAGCCGCCCGGCACCCGTGAGCGCACCACCGTAATCGGACTCGATACCTGCACCAACTATTTCTTCGCCATTAAGGCGGTAGACGCGCAGGGGAGATGGTCGAGCCTCTCCAACAGCCCTCTGGGTAGGACGCTGTGCTATGGTGGTGGAGGTGGTGGTATCGGTGGGCTGCCGGCTGCCTACTCTGCCTATCCGCTGACCTTGAGCGTTAACATGCTGGGCAGGGTGGCAACTGCCCGGGTGAGCACCGAGGGCGAGCTGGCTACTGTGCTGGTGGCAAAGGACCCATCGGAAAAGCACACCTTTGAGCTGGACAAAGGCACCAAGGTGGTGCTAGCTGACAAAAGGGTACCCGAGCTACTCAAGTTCAGCGAGGCATCGGCACAGTTGCCCCCGCCCCAAGGTGCCGTGGTACTGGGTAGGATATACCAGTTTGAGGCTCTAGCGACTGCCCTCTCTCCACCGTCGCCGGTGAATATCTCCCCTTCAGCGAGGCTGCTGCTCTCTTATGACCCGGAGCAGGTGCCGGAGAACGCTGTAGAGATAGCCATTGCCTATTATGATGTCGAGAAGGGCTGGCAAATGTTAGAGCCGGTACCCGGTGCGGTGGCTGAGGTGGGCAAGGTGCATGGTGTGGTGAGCCACTTCACCCCGTTCGCCATAATGGCTAAGCTGGCAGAGCCGACGCCGCCGCCAGCCAGTTTTGAGGTGGTCAGACTGGCGGTGCAGCCCGCCAGAATTCATCAAGGTGAGAAGGTCACCGCCACCGTTGAGGTGAGGAATACCGGTGGCAGCAGCGGCGATTATAACCTAATGCTGATGGTCGATGGTGAAGTACGCCACACCAGAGTGCTTACGCTGGCTCCGGGGGCTAGTGAGAGGGCAGAACTTGTCCTCGCCGGCTATGGCCCCGGTGTACACAAGGTGGAGGTCGGTGGGCTGGTCGCTGAGTTTGAGGTGCTGGAGAAGATGAGGGTGGAGAGATGGTGGTGGGCTATCATCACCGCGTTGCTCGCCGTGGTGCTGGTCGTGTACATATATGTTAGAAGGAGGTCAGCAGGCCAGTAGCGCTAAGGTCGGGATGGTATATCATCATAATTAGACGGTTCGGGAAGGGCGTTTTGCTGCCTACTGTGGCAGGGCTTGTCCTTGGAGCAGAAGGGGCTAGAAGAACTGGACGATGGCCTTGCCCAGTACCGGGCTGACAAAACGGCGCATGAAGCCGAGGAAGCCCGGACCGTACTTGCGTGAAATAGAGCCGGCGAGGTCTCTGAGGTAGTCGCTGAAGCTGTGTTGCTGGAAGAACAGCAGTGCCTGCGCCTTGGCGGTGTCATACCAGTGAAGGTAGAATGGCTCTCTGGAGAACTTCTCTCTGGGTGGCAGCGGCAAGCCCATCAGCCCGAGGATGGCGCCCACCATCTCGCCGTAGGACATCCGCTGGTCTGGTCCGCCGCTTATCACCAGGGTCTCGCCTTTCACATTATCAAAATTCTTCACCGCATTGACGATGGCGGTGGCAGCGTCCTTGGGATGGCAGAACTCCACCGGTGTCTCCGGTGGTGCTGAGAACATCCTCCTGATGTCCGAGATGGTGAAGTCCAGGTACATGGTGGCGGTAAGCCGCAAGACCACGAAGCCTATTCCCGAGCCCCGGATGATGTCCTCCGCCTCAAGCTTAGTCCTGCCGTAGGTGTCTACTGGCTGTGGAGGTGTCCTCTCCGGCGATAGCGGCTCGCGCATATCAGGATGGCAGCCGAAGACAGCCACCGAGGAGGTGAAGACAAATGGCAGCGGCTGCAAAGTCTCCTTGACGAGGTCGACCAGGTTCTTGGTGCCGCCTACATTGACCCGGTGTGCCAGCTCGGGGCACTTATCGGTCAGCGGTGGCAGCACCGCCGCCATGTGGACGACGGCGTCCACTCCGCTGAGTGCTGGTCTTATCAGATGGGGCTGGGTGATGTCCCCCCAGCATACCTCCACCCTTTCGGCGGGCTGGAGCTTTTTCAGGTTGCGGCGGTTCTGGGGCGTGTCCAGATCGAACACCCGTACCCGGTAGCCGCCGTCGAGGAAAGCTTGACAGACTATGACGCCCAGCCTGCCGGCACCACCGGTGATAAGCACCCGCTCCATGCCTACCTCCGGTGCTCCAAGCTGTCCACCGTCCATTCCAGCCATTGGGTGCGGAGGCCTTTCTTGGACAGCGGTGCGGTGTGATTTCCGCCTGAAACCACCAGCGCCTCTTTTGGTGCCGGTGCTGCCTGGTATACCAGTGCCGACTTGTGGTAGGGCGTTACCCTGTCGCCGAGGCAGAAGACGAATAACTTAGCGCATTCATCCAGCTCCCTCAGGACGGTGGACATCTTTAGCTCCCGCAGCGCTTCGAGGAACCTCTGCCAGTTGACCCGGACGCTGAAGCCGTTTACCGCCATCCACAGGCGGCAGGCGATGGCGGCGATGCCGTTGAGCCAGGGGAAAGCGCCATGCCTCGGGTACTCAAGGACGATGTCCTTTCCCCAGTGGGGGTAGCTGCTGGTATCACCGTCTGCGGGGAACTCATCGCTGGTGTCCGGCGGGCAGGAGAGGAGGACGAGTGCCCGTGGTCTTACCGCCGCAGCGGCGAAGGTGGCTGTCATGGCACCAAGGCTGTGGCCGATGATGGCGATGCGCTCGGTATCGATATCAGACTGACAGCGCAGCAGTTCCCAGGCATCGAGGACGTCCTCCACAGGCAGACCGTCCATCACGCCTCCGCTGCTGCCGTGTCCGCGGAAATCGAAGGTGAGGCTGGCGATGCCCTTCTTGGCTAGGGCATGGGCACAGGGCTCAACTGCCCTCTTGCTGGCGCCGAAGCCGTGGCATAATATGGCTGCGGGCAGAGGGGACTCCGCCTCTGCAGGCAGGAACAGCCTGCCTGCAAGCTCGACCCCGTGCTCTCCGAAAACAATTTCTTTTTGCTGGACAGCGTTTTTCACTTGTTTCCACCTTTCTAGTTAAGAGGTCTCCCCCTTTTAGGGGAATCACCGGTATCACCCCTGAGCCTGAATTTACCTCGCGTGAGGTCTCCCCCTTTTTGGGGAATCACCCAAGACCTTTATGCCCATAAAATTGGCACCAGGCTTTCTAGTTAATAGACCTCCTCTCCCTTTCAGGGAGAGGAATAAGGTGAGGGTGCATATCGCCCCTATTTTATCGCGTTGCTGTTTACCTGCCATCAGGAGGGCGGCCAGTTTTCAGAAGGTCGAAGTGGCTAGGCAGGGTCAGCCGTCCGGTGGACGTGGTGGTCATACTTTTGCCTGAAGGGCTAGGCGAAGCCGGACCAAGCAAGGATGTCGTTGCCCCAGAGCAGGGCTACCAGCGTGCCCAGGGAGAGGAAGGGGCCGAAGGGGATGGCGTCCTTGCGCCCCTTTATTTTGAGCAGGAGCAGCACCGCCGCCACCAGCCCGCCGCTGATGATGCTGAGGAACAGTGCCAGCAGTACCAGGGGGAAGCCGGTAGCCAGCCCAATGAAGGCTGCCAGCTTGACATCGCCCCAGCCCATCCCGCGCGAGATGATCGCTGGTATGAACAAGAAGAAGAAGGCGATGGCGCCGCCGATGGCGGCGCTTTTGAGGTCAGGAAGCCCACCGGGGCGGAGGAAATGCGCTATCAGTGCTACAGCGAAGGCGATGGCTATCGCCGAATAGACTATCCTGTTAGGCAGTATCCCATGCTCCAGGTCGGTGACGGTGAGGACGATCAAGATGCTGCCGTAGGTCATCATCACCGGCAGGTGGTAGCTGAAGCCGTATTTCCAGAAGAGGAGGGCGAAGAGGACTGCCGTGCCTATCTCCACCCAGAATATGCGTTGGGGAATGGCTGCACCGCAGTAGCGGCAGCGGCCCCTTAGCCGGAGATAGCTGATTATGGGGATGTTGTCGCTTGCTGAGAGGCGGCGGTGGCAGCTTTCGCAGTGGGAGGGTGGGGAGACGATGGACTTCCCCTGTGGCAGCCTGTCGGCGACCACGTTGAGGAAGCTGCCAAGGCAGGCACCGGCGGCGGAGAAGACCAACATCCAGAAGTAGGACATTACTGTATTATACCCTATTCGCCCCCTCACCTATACCTCTCCCCCTCAAGGGGGAGAGGGCATGAATAAGTCGGAATGTTTCTTTCAATAATCGCACCTCTCCCCTCAAGGGGGAGAGGGGCTCAGACTTGCCGCCTGCTTTTTGCTCCTGAAGTGTCCCCTCTCCAAGTACCCCTCTCCCTTTAGGGAAAGGGGCCTGTGACCTTAACACCACCCTCTAGTCGATAACTATCACCCTCTCCCTTTAGGGAGAGGGGCCTGTGACCTTAACACCACCCTCTAGTCGATAACTATCACCCTCTCCCTTTAGGGAGAGGGTTGGGGTGAGGATGAAGAAATCCACTATCCACCAGCCAGCGGCGGCATGATATGGACGACATCCCCGTCCTTCAAGGCGGTGTCTTTCACCTGCTTGATGTTGCTGCCATTAAGCAGCACCAACGAGAACTCGTCTATCCTGCCGGAAATTCCCACCCCTTTAGACCTCAGCCCCTGGCGGATACGGGCGCCGAACTGCTGCTCCACCTGCTCCAGCGCACCCCTGAGGTCGTCCGCCTCTAGAGCGAAGGACTCCGTCCCGGCGTACACCTGCCAGAGACTATAGAACTTCACCGTCACCTTCGCCATCC
>CALJTV010000010.1 GCA_937975645.1 uncultured Dehalococcoidia bacterium
GTACCCTGTTTTTGTGACTGAGGGGGGATTGCTGATAGGGAGCTACCTGGTATGGAAAGACCAATTCAGGAGCCTTTTGGTGCACCTGACGGATGCTAAGCTAAGTCTCTCCAAAGAGAGTGAGAAGAGTTTATACGACGCCGCTCAGGTAAGGTTTGGGTTTTTAGAGGATCCAAAATTGGTGCGTGCCTGGCCCTTAGCATATGGCTCAACAGCCATGATACGGCTGCACTATGCCGACGGCGGGAACGATGTATGGTACATAGACTGGGCAAAAGGACGGATGGGAGTTATACCAGTAGGGTACGCTCCATTGCCCAAAGGGGTTTTTGTGGAGTGGCTCCCCAGGAGACGCAGGCAAGCAGACCGAGAGCGCATGCGAAAAGACCTTAGAGACCTGAAGAGGAACGGCTTGCAGGCAGCATGCGTACGGCATCTGGTGAGCACACTGATGGCATTTATGCCAGAACGCATACGAGAGGAGCGCAAAACTGCAGATGGGGAGCGCCAAATAGTGGAGCGCGAAACCACAGAAGAGGAGCGCAAGGCTATGGTGGCAGGCGTATTGGCAGCAACGCTACGACGCGGGCTGCTGCTTTTAGAGGGAGACAGCGGGAGCGGTAAAACTACGCTGGCAAAGACGCTAAAAGCGGTGAAGCAAGGGGGTATAGATGGCTCCATTGGCAAAATGGATATGCGGGAGTTTGAGCAGGTGGTATCATCGGTGGGTTTTGCGATGGTGGATGAGGTGCGTAACCTGCCAGAGGAGATGGAAAACGCCATAAAAATGGCGGTTTCGGGGCAAAGACAGATGCGGCGG
This sequence comes from uncultured Dehalococcoidia bacterium, assembly GCA_937975645.1. Taxonomy (GTDB): domain Bacteria; phylum Chloroflexota; class Dehalococcoidia; order GIF9; family UBA5629; genus CALJTV01. The sequence goes on from CALJTV010000010.1 coordinate 821, forward strand.
GAGCTGCATACCAACTTTGGGGTGGTAGCACATGACATCACCACGAGTTTTGTGATATGCGGAGCAACCATGGGAAAGCTGCAGCAGGATACCCTCAGAAGGGCATTGCTGCTGCGGATGCATCTGCGAGAGCGGGATGATGAGATTACAGAGGAAGCGATGGATAGGCATATTGGGCGATGGGGGCGGCGATGGGCACTGGCGGCAACGGCGCTTTTAGCTGCGATGCTGGATTATAGCAAAGGCACCAAACTGCCCAGGAAACTGCGTAAGGACACCAAAAAGGATGTGGCGATTGGGTATTGGTTATTGGCGGAGCGATTGGGGGTGACGCCATCCACTGCACACAACATTTGGCACATACTGCGGGGGGGAGCAGCGGAAAAAGGGCAGGGGGGATGGGGTACCCTGGTGGATATTCTGTTACACGATGAGGAAAAGCGAGAGAAGGCAGCAAAAGGGGTGGGGTATGCGGAGTTAGCTGAATGGGTTTTGGAGAGACAGGGGGTACCGGTGACAAGGGAAACAAAAGAGAGCACGCGAAAGAGCCTAATTTACAACCTGAATGCAGCGAAGGGCACGCTTCGGAGCATGGGGATAGAATTCCGAAAGGCTGAGACCAGGGATAAAAAGACACGGAACCGAGTTGTCACAGTTTGGTTGACTGTGCAGGGTGATGACTACGATACCTTGACCGAGACTGACCTAAAACGGATTTTGGGTATAGGTGGCAAAAGCAAACCAAAAGCAGCAAGCGAGAGCGCTCCCCCCACAGAGAAAAGCACACGCGTGCAAATGCTCTCGGTATCCAACGGAGCTATGGAGCCCAGAGAGGAGCCCAGAGAGGAGCCCAGAGAAGTACCCCCAGAGGTACCCCCAGAGGTACCCCCAGAAGCACCCAGAGAGGCACCCAGAGAGGAGCGCAGAGAGCCCCAGAGCACAGACGCTGCACAGCTTGCGCAATCCGATAGGTACCAAAAACCCATCGTAGGAGCAGAGCTCCCCACAGACCCTAAGGCACTTGTAGAGTGGGCACGGCACCTTACGGCACGCTCATGGCGAGACTGGGCATCCAAATGGTTGCTGCCAAAGGCAGTGGAGTTAGCGGAGCGCCTGCGATTGTATGGAGCGGTGCCATACGACAGAGAGAGACGCCCAGAGGAGTTATGGAACACCATCCGAGAGAACTGCCGACATATCGGGGGGGGTATCTGGTATACATGGGACGGCGAGTTTTTTGCCATAGGTACTGACGGGGTAAAGCATCTGGGCAAAGAGTGGCGCCCAGAGGGATGGACAGAAGAGCGAGAGCGCGCCTACCAAAACTTTGTATCCCAAAGCTTCCCCTAAAACGCTCCCAGAGCGGCAAATTCCCCTAAGGTAGGGTTAGGACACGAGAGACGGGGGCGAAATGCTCTAAACCCCATCTATGGACAAAATTCGGCCGACGCATAGCACCAGGCAAGCACCCTGCCTGCGGGCCGAACGCTACCCCCCTGAGAGAGGAAAACGGGCCTAAACATAAGTTTACGCTCATTTTTGTACCTTTGTGGTATGCGACAGGAGACGCAAACGGCAATGGAGTTAGTGCCCCAACGGGGGGTGGCTGTGACCAACTGGAGCGGGTGCGACACGGATACCAAACTGATAGAGCTCTGGTTGGACAGCAAGGCAAGTGCAGGCACGCGTGCTCAGTATGCCAGAGCTATACGGCATTTTATGCAGGTAGTGGGCAAACCCCTGCGGGCCGTAACCTTAGAGGATTTGCGAGACTATGGCAAGGTATTGGCGGGGATGCGGCTCAGTTTGTCTACCAGACGCCTACGGCAAATGGCGGTGAAAAGCTTGCTCTCTTTCGGAGCGCGCACGGGATACCTTGCCATGGATGTGGGGAGAGCCTGGCAAGCGGAAAAGATACCCAATACGCTCTCTCGGCGCATTCTGTCTGAGGGAGAGGTGCTGCAACTGATACAGGCAGCAAAACGGGAGCGGGATAAAACCCTAATTCGCTTCCTGTACCGAACCGGGCTGCGAGTGAGTGAAGCTGTGAACCTGACCTGGGCAGATATCCGAGAGCTGGATGAGGGGGGAGCGGTGATTGCAGTGCATGGCAAAGGGGGAAAGACACGACACATACGCATAAGCGCCAAAACCCTGGCGGCTCTGACTGCCCTAAACCCCACACGGCAGGGGCATGTATTTATATCCCAAAAGCGTAACCCTCTATCGGTGCAGCGAGTGCGGAGCCTGCTGGCAAGCCTGGGGCGCAAGGCACTGGGCAAACCTGTCTCACCTCACTGGCTGCGCCATTGCATGGCCACCCATTCGCTGCGTAGGGGCTATCCCATTGCTGAGGTGGCGGCCACATTAGGGCACGGGAGTTTGGCTGTCACCAGCAGGTACCTGCACGCCAATCCCATCACAAGCCCAGAAGATTTTTTACCAGATTTCTGAGAAAAATTTTGCTAACTTCGC
>CALJTV010000011.1 GCA_937975645.1 uncultured Dehalococcoidia bacterium
CCTCCCCGTGATCGCTGCCCTCCCTTTGATAGCCATCCGAGCTGGCCATACCACCATGACCATCCCATTTTTGGGGCGCGTGAACTTTGGGCTGGCTTATTCTTTGGTCCTTGTGCCCCTCGGGGTCACGGGAGCAGCTAACGCCGTGAACATGCTGGCCGGGTTCAATGGGGTGGAGCTGGGGATGGGGCTTGTGGCTGTAAGCCGCCGCGGCTGGGAGTATGCGGAGGAGCATCAAGAGGACATCACGATACCTTTAAACTTGCAGGTCAATTGGTGAGGGTCCTGGAGGTAGTCTGTGGTCCGTAGCGGGTAATCTACGAGGTCTTGTGGTAAGTAACATGCGGCTTGCAGGCAAAGTGATGCATGAGGTAAAGTTAGAAGCCTAGTTGTCAGTGCAATGGCATGCTGGAGAAGGAAAAGGGAGAGGAAAAGAGAAGGCAGGGCTGGTACCAGAGGTTTGGCAAACGAGGTTTAGACATTGTATTATCTGCCATAGCATTGGTGTTGCTTTCGCCGGTAGCTTTAGTGATAGCCATCGCTATTCGCCTTAGCATAGGGGGACCTATGATCTTCCGTCAGGTGAGGTCAGGACTACATGGGAAGCCCTTCGTGATGTACAAATTCCGCACCATGCTCGACCTGCGAGATGCAAAAGGTGAGCTGCTTCCTGACGAAATGCGTCTGACAAAGCTTGGAAAGTTCCTGCGGCGCCTGAGTCTGGATGAAATTCCGGAACTTTGGAACGTGCTTAAAGGCGACATGAGCATGGTTGGTCCTCGGCCCCTTCTCACGGAGTATTTGCCCCTCTATACTCCAGAGCAAGCCCGCCGGCACGAGGTGAAACCCGGGATGGCTGGCCCTGTCATCATCGGTGGCCGAAACCTTTTGTCCTGGGAAGGGAAATTCAAACTCGACGTGTGGTACGTAGACCATGTGAGCCTGCGAACCGATTTAGCAATCCTTGTAAGAACTTTGGTCAACGTGCTTACGGGCAAAGGAGTTAGCGCTCTTGGGGAGGCCACAGCCCCAAAGTTTCAAGGTAACAAAGGATAAAATGGCTATCTATGTTTTGGGAGCCGGGGGGCATGCCAAGGTGGTTATAAGCTCCATCCTCGCCGCTGGCCAAGAGGTAATCGGACTGTTTGACGATGACCCCCAAAAGGCAGGAGCTCATGTCCTTAACGTTCCCGTCCTGGGCCCGATCGCCAAAGCGCGCGATCTGCCCTCTGCTTCAGGGGTTATCGCCATAGGAGACAACCGCCTTCGCGTAAAGCTCTCCCAAGAGTTTTCGGAGTGGGAATGGATAGTGGTGGTCCACCCGCGGGCTTACGTGGCCTCCTCAGCTGTCCTAGGACCAGGCACCGTGGTGTTGGCGGGAGCGGTGATTCAGCCGGGGGCGCGCCTTGGTGCCCACGTCATCGTTAACACAGGGGCCACGGTGGACCATGACTGCTATGTGGGAAACTTTGCCCACATTGCTCCCGGGGTTAACCTGGGCGGGTGTGTCTGGGTGGGGGATGGTGTCTTGGTAGGCATCGGGGCAGCGGTGATCCCAGGGGTTCGCATTGGAGCGTGGAGTGTGGTGGGGGCGGGAGCAGCGGTGATTCGGGACGTCGCCCCAGGTTCCACCGTGGTAGGAGTTCCTGCGCGCCCGCTACAGAAAAGGGGGAGGCATGAGTGAGAGAATTCCGATGTCCGCCCCGGACATTACCGAGGAGGATGTGCAAGTGGTGGCGGAAGTGGTGCGCTCTGGGCGCTTAGCCTTGGGGCCGAAGGCAGAGGAGTTCGAAAAACGCATTGCTGAGTATGTAGGCGTAAAACACGCGGTGGCTGTGAGTTCGGGCACCGCAGCTCTGCACCTTATTGTAAAAGCCCTTGGGATCGGCCCAGGGGACGAGGTCCTTGTCCCGTCCTTCACGTTTGTTGCGAGCGCCAACGTGATCCTCTATGAAGGAGCAAAGCCTGTTTTCGTCGATATCGAGCCGGACACTTATAATCTCGATGTAGAGGATCTTGAGCAGAAGATTACGCGCCGTACGAAGGCGATCATAGTGGTGGACGTGTTCGGCCATCCGGCAGAGTGGGACGAGATTTTGAAAATAGCGGGAAAATATAATCTGAAGGTCATCGATGACTCCTGTGAGGCCTTGGGTGCGGAGTACAAAGGCAAAAAACTGGGTCAATTTGGAGACGCTGCTGCTTTTGCTTTTTATCCCAATAAGCAGATGACAACCGGCGAGGGCGGTATCATCGTCACCAACAACGCCGAGATTGCCCGCTTGTGCCGGAGCCTCCGCAACCAGGGACGCGGGGAGATGGGAGCGTGGCTAGAGCACGAGCGTCTAGGCTATAACTACCGTATGACGGAGATGTCCGCAGCCCTTGGTGTTTCTCAGCTTCGACGGATCGAAGAATTATTGGCAAAACGTGAACGGGTAGCCCAAATATATACAGCACGTCTATCCCACTGGGACCTGGTGCGTCCGCCGGTTGTTCGACCTTATGTGCGCATGAGCTGGTTTGTTTACGTGGTCACCCTCAAAGAGGGGCTGGACCGAAACACCGTGATGGCTGCTATGGCCAAAGAGAGCATTCCTACGCGCGGTTATTTTGAGCCCGTACACCTTCAACCGTACATTCGAGCGACATTGGGCACAAAAGAGGGGATGCTTCCTGTTACCGAGTCCACGGCCAAGCGCACCATAGCACTTCCCTTCCATGGGAACATGTCTGAGACAGAGGTGGACCAAGTTCTAGAAGCTCTGGCCGCAGCTATACAAATGGGGTGAGCACGTTTATTTGGAGCCGGAGAGATTTTTGGCCAAAATTTATACGAAGGGCCGGGTTCGTTTTAGCTGATGCTTGCGTAGTCGCTGGTTCACTATGCGTGGCGTTCTTGTTGCGCTTCGACGGTTCAGTGCCCCCGCGCTACCTAGACATGTTGAGAGTGCTTATCCCCGTTGCCGTAGGCGTGAAGCTTCTTGCTTTTCTGGTCTTTCGCATCTATCGCATTAGTTGGGCTTATGTGGGGCTCGAGGATTTGCTAAATGTGGTCTTAGCCTGTGGCGTCGGATCTCTTGCCTTTGCAGCACTACTTTTTCTCTTGCACAGATGGCCAGCTATCACGGGCTTTCCCCGCTCCACGCTGGCGATGGACTTTGCACTCACTCTCCTCGGGATAAGTGGCATCCGCCTGGTAAATAGGAGCCAAAAATTACTTTTTTTGCGAAAAAGGACGCCAGCAACAGCGAAGAGAACTATCATTGTGGGTGCCGGTGAAACCGGCGAAATTCTTTTACGTAGTCTCTTGCGTGAACAGCGGACCGCTTACTGGCCTGTCGCCTTTCTCGACGATGACCCTGCAAAACATGGTCTCCTCATACACGGTGTGCCCGTTCTTGGAGAAAGAAGCTGCCTTCCCGAAGTTATACGAACGCGCAATGCCCATGTTGTTCTAATCGCTATGCCCTCTGCTCATCCCCAGGTCATCCGGGAGACCATAGATCTTGCCCGCAGGTCGGGGGTCAAGGAAATCAAAATAATTCCTTTTCTCAGCGAACTGTACACCGGCCAAGTTACGGTTGCGGATGCCCGGGAGGTACGACCAGAGGATGTTCTTCCTCGTGAACCGATCAGTGTGGATTTCCGCGTTTTGGAAAGCTTTCTAAAGGGAAAGAGAGTGCTAGTTACGGGCGCCGCAGGATCCATTGGCTCCGAGCTCTGTAAGCAGGTGCTACGCTTCTCGCCCGCAGCTCTCGCGGCGGTTGATTTCGATGAGACAGGGGCCTTCTTGCTTGATCAGGAGGTCACAAGGCTCTTTCCAAACAGAAATTTCAAGGTGATCATTGCTGACGTGCGAGATTCTGCAAAGATACTACGCGTATTTGAGGATTTTCGCCCTCAGGTTGTATTTCATGCGGCCGCCTACAAGCATGTGCCGATGATGGAGGCTTTCCCTGAAGAAGCTGTGAAGACGAACGTTTTCGGCACACAAGTAGTGGTACAAGCGGCTTGCAAAACGGGAACAGAAGTGTTTGTGCTGATCTCCACGGACAAGGCGGTGAATCCTACCAGCGTGATGGGCATGACCAAGCGTTTGGCTGAACTGGTAACACTTTCGGCAGCACAGGGGTCGAACACAACCTGCATAGCCGTGAGGTTTGGCAATGTCTTAGGAAGCCGGGGAAGCGTTATTCCCGTCTTTCTTGATCAGATCAGACGCGGTGGCCCGGTGACCGTAACCCACCCTGATATGGAGCGGTACTTTATGACTGTCTCCGAAGCCGTACTGCTGGTCTTGCAGGCAACAGCTACGGGAAAGGGCCAAGAAGTGTTTGTGTTGGACATGGGGAAGCCCGTGAAGATCCTGGACATCGCCAAAGAGCTGATTCGCTTCCATGGGCTAGAGCCTGATAAAGATATCCCCATTGTGTTTACGGGGATACGCCCTGGAGAGAAGCTCAAAGAAGACATCCTCACTGCAGAGGAAGGCGTTGAAGCTACGAAGCACAAGCAGATCTTCGTGGCCAAGATGAAGCTAGGATTAACACGGGAGGCATTGGAGGCGAAGCTTAAAGAGCTCTACGAAATGGTGGAGCAGGGCAGAAGTGAGAGGATTAAAGAGATGCTTACTAAGATCATTTACAGCACCGGGATGGGAGCAACGGCTCGAAAAGAAGGGCAATAGAGGCTTTCCCCTTTAAATCCGTGAAGCCATTGGCACAGTTCATAGTGGGTATCCTTAAAAATCCTCCTTTTCCGGTATTATCAGGCGAAGATTTTTGTGGGCGATGTGGGCACACTCTCCCTAGAAGCAATTCTCGCCTCACCCTGCTTCATTGAAAATTTAGAAACGGCTGGGATCGTCGACATTCTTCCCCATACACTTCGTCCTAAGAGCCATTCACAGTCTCCCAAGCAAAGGCTGGTTGGGAGAACTCGGGAAGGATGGAAATCCGTGGTGTCCGGAAAGCGGATCGGTGAGACTGGCACAAGCGGTGCTCAAGCTCAGCGGAGGACTGCACGAACGCACCCTCACCTTGGTGCTCATCGGCCTGGAGGCCCTGTTCAGCGCACTCGCCGCGCGCGTCTATTACCTGCGCTGAATCCTTGAGCCCACCAAGTCCGATGGTTAGAGTAACAAAGAAAGGAGAAAGTTGTCCGCAATCAGGAAAGCGGTGATCCCCGCGGCCGGCTTGGGCACACGCTTCCTCCCAGCCACAAAGGCCCAACCCAAAGAAATGCTTCCCCTCGTGGACAAACCTGCCATCCAGTACATCGTGGAGGAGGCCGCAGCCTCGGGAG
>CALJTV010000012.1 GCA_937975645.1 uncultured Dehalococcoidia bacterium
CCTGAAACTCGAAGCCCGGCAAACCCGCGTTCGAGGGCAAATTTTTCCCTCTCCACCCAGCTCTCCAGTACGCGCTGAGCCTCGAATCTTCCTGACTTAGTATACCACCCTTTGGCATCGAGTATCTGCAACTGCCCTTTATCCCTGTAGCTATCCAGGCTGCCGAGTGCCTTTTGCAGAGAATCCCAAGCATCCTCGATTTCCAATGGCTCGGAGACAAGCCAAATGCATAGCTCGTTATCCTCCAGCCCGACCTTAAAATAGGGAATAAGGATGTCAAGTAAATCCTCCTTGGTATGGTAAAAGTGACAAACGTGAGTGCCCCACGGCACTTTTCCCAGGATTGTAATTCCTGTCCTCCTCAGATTCGTTGTCATTGTCTTATTCTTGATCCTCACGCTCGCCACCGCTGTTTTGTTTTCCCACCTTGTCCTTAACTTCACAGTCGATGACCTCCAAAACTAGTGTTGCCTCATCTGCCTCAATGCCTCGGGGACTTTGTGGAATTCACTGCCCTTATCGAAGAAGAACTCTGCCCCCAGCTCAAGACATCTGCGGCGATACTGAGGATAGGGGTAGGCAGTGAGCACGATCACTGCCGGCGCCTGTTTTTGTCGCTTTACCTCCTTAAGCACCTCAATGCCGCTTCCCTTAGGCATTCGGATGTCAAGTATCACCACATCGGGTTGGAGCTCTAGGATTCGCTCCTTAGCTTCCAGTGCATCCTTTGCTTGCCCCACGATTGCAATTCCCTCTATCTCCGAAAGCATTGTCCTCAGGCGTTCCACCACTGCCTCGGAATCGTCGGCGATAAATACCGTCATCATTTCCTCCATCACAGACTGCAAGCGGAAAATCGCTGATGCCCAGCCGTTTCTGGAATCTTCCAGCCATCTTCTTCCTCTCGTGCTTGTCCAGCAACAATCCAAGGGCACCGCTACCGTTCTTGCTGCTAAAGTGCTAGATAAATTAGTACCAAAAAAGGGGCTGAGACGCTATCAGCAAGCCTCCGATTTTTCTGTAGGAAAATTCTTACCTATAACGATTAGCCAATCCTGGACAAGGGAGAGGATTACAGAGTGCTGGAGCAACTCAATCCAGCAGGCGGTGTTTCAGGGCGTAATGGATTAATTCTGCATTGCTCTTCATGCCCATCTTGGTGAGGATGCGGGAACGATAGGTGCTAACTGTCTTGACACTCAACATCATCTCTCGGGCGATCTCGGACAACTTCTTACCTGAAGCGAGCATACACATCACCTGATATTCCCGATTGGAAAGGAGCTCATGTTTAGGTTTTTCCGCTTTCGTTTCCAGGGCAGAAGCCAGTTTCTCTGCCAGGGATTCGGTGATGTACCTTCTGCCCAGCATTACCGCTTTTACCGCCGCCACCAGTTCGTCTGAGGCGGCATCCTTGGTTAAATATCCATGGGCACCAGCCCTTATGGTTCGCACCGCATATTGCTCCTCAGGATGCACAGTTATCACCAGCACACGAAGATCTGGTTCCATCTTCTTCAAGTCTACCAGTGTGGCTAAGCCGTTCCTGTCGGGCAGGGAGATGTCCAATAGAACCACGTCGTAGCCATCCTGAGCTATTTTAGTGAATGCTTCCCGAGCACTGCCCGCCTCGTCAATAACCACTGGCTCAGACACGCCACTGTGAAGGATCTGCTTCAATCCCTCACGCACAACCGGATGGTCATCTACTATCAGTATCTTCATGCTCTCTCCCTTTTGCTAAGGGGCAGTATCGCGGTTACCGTAGTCCCCTTGCCCTTAATGCCACGGATCTTGAGCTCGCCTTTCCAGGGAAGCACACGTTCTCGCATCCCCACCAAGCCCAATGAGTCAGGGGCAACCAACTTATCCTTGCTTATTCCTTTGCCGTTGTCTCTCACCTGAAGGAATAACTTGCCAGCCCTTTTTCTCAGCTTCACCTCCGCCTTGGTTGCATTGGCATGACGGGCTATATTTGTCAATGCCTCTTGAGCGATGCGAAAAAGCGCTGTTGCCATGGCTGGGTCAACGGCAATATCCTTGGGAATGATTGACACCTGGCAAGGGATATTAGTACGTTTCTGAAATTCCTCCGCCTGCCACTCCAAAGCTGCTGCCAGCCCCAGATCATCCAGTACACTGGGTCTCAGCTCGGCTACAATTCGTTTTACCCTTTCCATGGCATTGTCAACTAGCCTGGACATCGACTCCACCTTTCCAGACAGGGACGACCAGTTGGGAGGCAACTCCTTGCGCAGCCAGGACAGATCCATCTTCAAGGCAGTTAAAGACTGAGCCATCTCATCGTGCAGCTCATGGGCAATGCGGGTCCTTTCCCTTTCCTGAGCAGCCTCCAGATAATGAGCGAAATTACGCAACTGCTGCCGAGATGCTTCTAGTTCCTCTTCCGCTCTCTTGCGTTCGGTAATGTCCTCGACTACCGCCAGCACGCCAGCGATATTGCCCAGTTCATCCTTAACCGGAGCGGAGCAAGTCTGACCCCAGAAGCATGTGCCATCCTTCTTCAACAGGAGATATTCGCTCTGGTATCCCGGTGAACGCCCGGCAAGTATATTTGCCATATGAGAGCGGGCTTGTTCTTGGTATTCCTCCGCCAGCCATTTGTATGGGGGATGTCCTACCACTTCGCTCTTCTCGGGATCTCCTAAAAGTTCCAACATCCTCGGAGAAGCGAAGGTGACGATCTCGTCCCTTCCCAGGAGAACAATGCCGGCAGGGCTGGTATCAACCAGCGTGCGGTACCGTTCCTCGCTGCGCCTCAGAGCCTCCAGCGCCTCTTTCCGCTCGGTGATGTCTATGACTGCCGCCATTACCGCTGGCTTACCCTGATAGGTGATCTGAGTGGCTATCATCTCGTACCAGGCTATGCGTCCATCCTTTCTGATGCCACGGTACTCATAGTGTGATGGCATTGCCTCGCCTCGCTGACGCGCCTGATAACGCCCCCAGACCAGAGGCTGGTCATCCGGGTGCACCAATGCCTGGACTTGTTGGGGAGAGAGAGATAGCAGCTCGGGAACGCTGTACCCGGTGATCTCAGCGCAGGCTTGGTTGCAATAGACGATGCGAAAGTCCTGAACCACGAGTATCCCTTGGATGGAATTCTCTACCAATGTGCGGTATCTCTCTTCAGACTGCTGCAGCAACAACTCTGCCTGCTTACGTTCCCTTATATCTCGCAACATCGCCAGATCCGCAGGCTTACCGGCAAAGTTGATCAGACTGGCGTCCACCTCTACTGGAATCCTGCTCCCGTCCTTAGCCAGGATCTCTACCTCATATCTTGCCTTCAATGCTTCTCCCTTCATTCTTCTCTCATAGTTTTCCGCCGCCAGCTTCCGATAGGCAGGGGCGATGAAAGCCAGAAACGGCTTTCCGATTACTTCCTCGGGGGAGAAACCGGTCATCTCAAGCACCTTCGGGTTAACGAACTTGAGCAAACCATCCTGAATGACGACTATGCCATCTCCTCCCTTCTCCACTATGGTTGAGTACATCTCCTCTCTTTCCTTCAACCTCTTCCTTTCCGCACTCTCCAGTATTCGCCACTTTCCCTGGTGCCTGAGCAAACAAAGATGGTGGTTGTTAGCCACTTCAATTAGCTCAATGGCACCACAGCGCTCAAAAGGGTAGGCGCAGAGAGCTAGCGTCTGGTAGCGCGCAAAATACATGTTAACCGTAGCCTCATATTCCATGAAAACATCCCATTGTTTATCCTCCAGTGGGGCTACATCTACAGCTACACGAAGCCCCGCGAATCCACAGCTCAACGCCTCTTCTAATGTCTTAACCCAAGCTCCGATCACACGGTCGGCATCAAAGACACCATTCCTGAGATACCAGCGGTCGAAAGGTATGATCACCATTTGTCCTCTCTTTAGATAGTCAAGGAAGTCGGGAAGGTATCGGCTCATCCTTTCCTTGAGCGTCTCCTCGTCTTCAGGCGCCGAAGTCGCCCAGAAACAAAATTCGTTATCTTCCAGTCCGGCTTTGAAATAGGGAACGAGGATGTCGAGAAGGTCTTCCTTGGCGTGGTAGAAAAGGCAGATATGAGTGCCCCAGGAAACCCCACCCACTGCCGCGATGCCACTTCTTCTCCCGCTCATGCTAGCCACCCCGCGCAAACATCCCGTCAAAGCTACTATAATTTGGCGGAACCACTTTGTCAACTATCTGATCCTTCGAGCCCTCTGGAAAAGGTTTCGAGGCGGTACGAGCCCGGTATCGTCCTGTGGCATAGGGTCAGGCTCTTTAAGTGTGTGGGAAATCAGTTTAAGCGTCTTAGTTTCCCCATGACAGCTTTCGCTAAAGCCTTCCTGCCTTAATGTAGCCTACGTTACCTGATCTAGTTCAGATAGATGGGTGACACTTTAAAAAGGAAATGAAAGGACGTTACAATGGCTGCGCTATGAATGTCTATTGTTCAATGCCAGGATACAAGCGCTTAGCAAGGCCCCCGAACCTGTCCAGGAAAGCCAGACAAAGACTCAAGTGGTTTGACTACTATGAGTCTCATAACCGCAACGCCCGTCTCACTTGCCGTTACTTTGGCATCTCTCCTCAAACTTTCTATCGCTGGAAGAGGAGGTATGACCCTTACCGGCTGGAAAGTCTGGAGGACCGTTCTTGCCGCCCAAAGATGGTCCGCCAGCCCACTTACTCTAAGGAACTGGTTGGCGCTGTTCAGAGGTTAAGGGAGAAATATCCCAGATGGGGTAAGGATAAGCTAGTGATACTTCTAGGTCGTGAAGGATTTACCTCCTCCGCCTCCACAGTGGGCAGAATTCTTAAGAAGCTAAAAGAGCGTGGTGTATTGAAAGAGCCCTTGTCCAATCACATATCAGCCAGAAAGAGCCAGAGGCAACGCCCCTATGCAGTAAGAAAACCTAAAGATTACCTGGCTAAAGAGCCGGGAGATATTGTAGAGGTGGATACGCTGGATGTGAGACCTCTCCCCGGTCTGGTGCTTAAGCACTTTACTGCTAGGGATGTTGTCTCAAGATGGGACGTTCTAGAGGTGCATACCAGGGCAAGCTCTCAGACTGCAGCTGATTTCATGGATACGTTGCTCAGACGGATGCCATTCCCGATCAAAGTGATCCAGGTAGATGGAGGAAGTGAATTTCAAGATGCCTTCGAAGAAGAATGCCGGAGGAGAGATATCAAGCTATTTGTACTGCCACCACGCTCGCCCAAGCTTAATGGGCATGTGGAAAGGGCACAACGGACTCATACTGAGGAATTCTACGAAGTAACAGACACAAGCTTTGAAATAGCAGACTTGAACCAAGCT
>CALJTV010000013.1 GCA_937975645.1 uncultured Dehalococcoidia bacterium
GGGTAGTGTAGCATGAAATTGTGTAAAGCTAAAGGAATTAAAGAAAATACCTCCTGGTGGACAAGCGATAATTACACCAGGAGGTTGAGTCATGAAGAAAGAAGTAGAAGAACTCATACGTATTTTAGCAAAGGAAGAGGAGAAAAAGAAACTTCTCAAAGAGGTCGTAAAGGGCGAACTTAGAAGTATGGTAAAGGAGTTACTGGAAGAGGTAGCGCTGTTAGAACGGGAGGCGTTCTGCGAAAGCGAAGGTGAGGCGAAGAACGGCTTCTACCTGCGGGATATTGAAGGCTTCTTCGGGTCAGTTGAGGATATTAAAATTCCCCGAACAAGAGACGGTGGCTTCAAGCCGTTCTTTATCCGCCCGTATCGCAAGGCGTCCTATGATATCGAGGAACTGGTTATCGCCATGTATCAGGGAGGCTGCTCCACCAGAGATGTGACCAGAACCATGGAGATACTTCTGGAGCACCGCTATAGTGCTTCGTGGGTATCAAGGATGACCGACGTTATCCATGAGAAGGTAGAGGACTTCCGGCATAGAAAAATAGAGCTATGGTATCCCATAGTGTTTCTGGATGGAGTGGTGCTCAAGATACGGCGGGACAGTGTTGCCGGTGAGGTGGTGTACGTTGCTTTGGGCATAGGAGAAGACGGATACAAAGAGGTGCTGGGTTTCTGGATTATTGGTGCTGAGGGGGAAAGCGCTCTTGTCTGGAAAGACATCCTGGCTGAGCTGAGGGAGCGGGGACTGACCGAGCCTCTCTTGTTCATTGGTGATGGGCTAAAGGGTCTGGGCCAGGCAATGAAGGAGATATATCCTATGGCTGATTTTCAGAGCTGCATGCTTCATAAGATACGGAGTTCTCTAAGCAAGGTGAGGAAAAAGCACCGAGAGGCAATAGCAGAGGGTATACAGCAGGTCTACCGGCAACGAGATGAGGCAGGATTTAAATCAGCGCTAGCTTCTTTCTGCCGGGAGTGGAGAGCGCTTTATCCTGAAGTGACCAAATCATGGGAACGTGAACTTCCCTCTCTGGTGACTTATCTCAGTTATCCCGAGGAGCTGAGACCATCTATTTATACCACCAACATACTGGAACGGTTCATCAAAGAGGTGAAGAGAAGGACCAAGGTGATCGAAGTGTTCCCGCACCCTGATGCCACCGAGAAAGTCATGTACCTGGTTGCTTCTGAGATGAACGAGCGTTACAAAAGGAGACTAATCAGAAACTGGGACAGGATTAACGAGAAGTTGCAGTCCATCAGGATGGCTAAATATGGGAATAAGGCAATGGTCGATGCCTTCTGTCTTACACAAAATAGTTGACACTATGTCTTGGTGGTAAAGTTATCGCTGCCGTTGGTGTACATGATATCGTCCGAAGACATGCTACCCGCCTTGTAGACGATATGTGCCACGCCGTTGTGCACGTCGATATCCGGCGAGGTCCCCCCAGCTTCACTGACTTGGACTGGTGTGCTCCATCCACCGCCTGCTTTGTGCGTATAATAGACCTTTCCGCTAGAGACGTATGCTACGTGCGGTGTACCTGAGGCGTCAACGGCAATAGCGGGCTGCTCCCCAGCCCAGTATTCAATGGCACCGAGGTTCTTGCGGTAATAGACATTATTGCCATACCAAACGACATGGGCGTTGCCTTCGCTATCTACGGCGATGTCCGGGTTGGCGTCAGCCCAGTTGTTGTCAGTGAGCTGGTAGTAGTTCCAATCGTCGGCTGCTGCCGGAGATAATGGGGTCAGAAGCAACGAAAGTAGGACTAGTGACGCGGCAACGCAAGTTAGTCCGCACAATGCTGGCGCTCTGCGGCGCATCTCATGCCTCCTCCGAGTTAGTTTCGGGGCTTGTATCTGGTAGTAACCGTCGCGGATAATGCGGCAGAGTCAAGCGGCATTCAGGGCGGCCGTTAGAACCAAATGTAAGTCCGGTTAAAAATATTTTAGCTCTATTTGATTTTAGCTGTCAACGGCTTGTGTGCGTGATAGTGAACCGTTCATTCAGGTTTTTGCCCTCACTCTCTCCCCTCACTCTTAATCTCTCCCCAGGGGGAGAGAGGAGTTTGGTGGCTCTCTTCCCCTCACTCTAACTCTCTCCCCGTGGGGGAGAGAGGACCTTTGCTCAGCCTTCCGCTCCCTCACTCTAGCTCTCTCCCCGTGGGGGAGAGAGGGGGCTTCCTCTCCCTTGATGGGAGAGGACTGAGGTGAGGGTGGATTTTGTCCCCGTGGCGACGGGCCACCCCGAAGAAAAGACTGCATAAAAGATACACTGTCCTGGGGCGGGTGGGGAAAGGACCTGCTTGCGGGGCTTCGATGGAACGGTCACCCCGGCAGCGGCGTGCCGTTCTTAAAGCGGTGCGTCTAGCTCTGGCGACTGCGGAGCAGCGCCAGCACCGCAAGGACGACCACCAGCACCCCGATGATGAGCGCACCGATGAGCAGCCATGACCCTGTACCCCGTGTCCTAGCCGAGGTCTGGGGCACCACCACCTCGAAGCTGGCGCTCTTATCGGCTATGGTTGCCTGATAGCTACCCGCTTGGTCTCTGGTCACAGTGAAGGCGATCGTCCCGCTCCTGCCAGCATCGACGGTGACCTCCTTCTCCGCCTCAACGGCGCCGTCTATCTGGAGCACTGCCGTGTACCTGCCGTCCCTGCCGCCGCTATTGGTCACGGTGGCTGTTACGGTCACCGCTTCACCGGGCTTGACTTTAGCCGGGCTAACTTTCAAGTCGGTCACGGTGAAGCTTGCCGGGGCTGGTGATGGCGTCTGGTCTACCCCGCTTTCGCCGATGATGGCAAAGATGGAGAAGTGGCTTACCTCGGCACTGACCGTCCTGGCGGCTGTGTCCACGCTGCTGCTGAGCTTGTTCCACCGCGAGCCGTCCCAGTGGGAGATGTGGAGGCTGGACTCGGGGATGCCCGCAGGCAGACTAGCCGGGTCATATTTGAGCGTCAGCGTCGCCGCCGGGTTGAAGCTGGTGCCCGCTGGACTGAACCTGTAGGCGGCAATAAGCTTGGTGCCCGCTGGCGGTGGCGGCGGCGAGGGCTCGATGGCTACGGAGAGGGTTGTCCCCTGTATGGTCACGGCGGTGTTCGCCTTCAGGCTGAGCTTTACGCTGCCGTCGGCACTGGAAAGCGTGGTGGCGGTGGTGAGCACACCATTCTGGGTGAGGTTGAGGGGGGCGGTCGCGCCCAGGACCGAGGCAGTTATCCCTGTGCCCCCGGGTGTGGGGGAAGGTTGGGGGGAAGGCTGTGGCGAAGGCTGCGGATGTGGAGGCGGAGGGGCGGGTGGAGGAGGCGGGGGTGGTGGCGGTGGCGGCGTGCTCGAACCCACGGTGAGGTTGAGTTCAGTTATAGCGCCGGAGCTCAAGGTAAAGGTCTGCTGGGCTTTGACGCCGTTTACATAGAACTCCAGCGTAGCACCGTTGCTGCCCGCTACCAGCAATGGTTGCTCGCCGTAGCCGTACCTGCCCTGAGAGTCAGTGGTGGCGCTGGCAACTTCGACACCGTTTAGGCGCACCGAGACCGTTGCCCCGGCTGGCGCTGTGCCATCACCGAGAGTAACCGTCCCGTAAAAGCGGTGGGGCAACTGCGGCGGCTGTGCCTGGGCTCTCCCGGCGCAGAAGAGCGCTGCTACAAGTAGCGTGAGGACTACAGGGACGCATAGTATGCAGTACCGCCTCATTTCTCCACCTCCTTCAGTAAAAGGTGAACCGCCACCTGCGGGGCGGGTAACTCCCGCCCCGCAGGGCTGTTACGCTATACTCTGGCTACTTCCAGTATATCTTACCTCTTTTCGACCACTCGCCCCAGGACTGGGCATCGCCTGCCCTTACCCGCCAGTAGAAGGTGCCTTTCGCCGCCTCCGGTAGCTCCAGCTCATAAGAGGTGTTATTGCCCACATCCTCGTCTAATATAATGTACTCTGCGGCGAAGCTTGTGCTGGTGGCTACCTGCAGATGGTACTTAGTGGCACCCTGCGACTCCGCCCATTTCAGCACCACGGTCACCTCGGGTGGCAACCGTACCGGCTTGGGGGGACCCAGGCTGACCTCCATGGAGCAGGTCTTTGACTTCGATGCCTTGGGCGAGGCGTTGTCGGTCACCTTGATAGTGAAGTTGAAGGTGCCCGTTTTGGTGGGTGTGCCCGATATCACCCCGGTGCTGGCGTTGATCGTTAGCCCGGTGGGCAGACTGCCGCTGGAAATTGACCAGGTGTAGGGCGGCGTGCCCCCGCTGGCTTCCAGGGCATATGAGTATGCCACATTGAGCCTGCCGCCGGGGAGCGGGCAGGTGGTAGTTATGGTAAGTTCCTCGCCGGGCGGTGGCTGCTGCCCAGTGGTGAAGCTCTTGTCGGCACCATAGCTGGTGCCCACTCCCTCAGCCACGGCGCGGAAGTGGTAGGTCTGCCCTTGCGCCAGCCCAGTAAGGGGGGCACTGAAGCTGCCGGTGGTTGTCTTCGTCTGGGGGGTGGTGGTATTACCATAGCTGGTGGTGGTGCCCCACTGAAAGTACACCTGTACGGAGGAAGCCGAGCCCAGGCTGGTCAAGTTGCCGTTGAGCGTGGCTGAGGTGGTGCCCACACTGCTGGCATCGTTGGTCACCACCGTAGGCGGGTTGCCAGGGATGGTCAAATCAAGCTGGGTGACTCCGCCTGGCTCGAAGGTAGCCGACTCTTCAGCTTGGACACCCCCCACCTTGAAGGTGACCTCTTGTCCCGCGGTGCCGCTGACCAGGAACACCTCCTCCCCGTAGCCGTATTTCCCTTCGTTATCGGTGGTGGTGGTCTCAGCGGGGGTGCCGTCCACGAACGCCTGCACCGTGGCTCCCACCACCGGCTGACCGCCGCAGGTCACCGTGCCGTAAAAGCGGTGGGGTAAGCCGGGAGGATTATCGGCGAGGACTGCCGAGGCAACCGAGCTTCCCAAGAGGCACAGCACCAGCACCAGGGAGGCGGCAAAGCAGCGCCACGGTATCCGTTTTGGGCGTAGACTGATTTTCATAGCTTGTCTCCTTATCTTTCCGGCGTTATCACCATACATCCTAGCCACCGCTCTACTCCGTCGGTGCCGGTATGCTGCCGGCTGTGGTCATGTATATCCAGTAGCCCAAGCCAGGCTTCATTACGCCGTTCTCCAGGTGCAGCTCCTGCCACGGGTTCGACTGGGTGCAGTCGTAGGTGACCAGGTAGCTGTACTTGCCCGCAATGTTGTTCAGGTAGCCGAGCGGCGTTCCACTGTTGATCGTCTTCCGCTCTATAGTCGACTTGTAGCCCAGCATGTTCCAGCCCACGGACAGCGAGTAGGTGGGTGGCGCTGTCGGTGGCTCCGGTACTGTCCTGCCCTCGACCTCAAGGGTGGCGGCCTGGACCATTTTCACCCAGTAAGCTTTGCCGTCCTCCATGGTGGTGAGGTTGCCGCCTACGCCTGGCGACCAGGTCTTCCAGGTGCCGCCGCTATAGTACCACACTGACTCCACGTTTTCCGATATATCGGCAAGCACCGTGGCGATGGCGGTGCTATTGGGGATGAGGGGCAGCGATATCAGGTTCCAGCCTTGGCATAGCTCTATCTCCATCAGCACCTTGAAGGCGTTGGCGAAGGTCTGCACGCCGGTCTTTTCTCCGGTGATGACCACGTTGTGGGTGCCGGGAGGGACGGTGTTCGGGACTTGGAAGGTGCCGCTGAGGGCGCCGCTGGCGTTGACCGAAAGGCTAACTGATGTTGCCGCCACGCCGCCGACGGTCACCCTGGTGATGTTGTCGCTAGGCACCCAGCCGCTGCCGCTGACCGTAACCGTTTTCGGGAGGTCACTTTTTGCCGCGCTGGCGGGACTAAAGGTGGCGGTGGGCGCTGAGGTCACGGTGAAGGCATTGGTAAATGTCCGGGCACCGCTGTGTGCGCCGGTGATGACCACATTTTTGGCGCCGGTGGACAGCGTGGCGGGGATGGTTATGGTGCCGGAGAGGTCACCTGAAGCGTTCACCGTGAGAGTATGCGTGGCTGACTTACCGCCGACGGTCACCGCGGTGATGGTATCGCCTAGTGCCCAGCCCGCGCCGCTGACCGTGGTCACCGTGCCCACGGGACCACTATCAGGGGCGAAAGTGGCGGTGGCGGTGGTCACGGTAAAGGCGGTATTGATGGTCTGCGTACCGCTCTTGGTGCCGGTGATCAGCGCCGTCATCACGCCGTTGCCCAGCCCGGCGGGGATGGTCACTGTGCCGGAGAGAGCACCTGTGTTGTTTACCGTAAGTGTGTGGCTGGCGGTGCTGCCGCCCACCTTCACCTGGCTGATGGTATCGCTGGGCGCCCAGCCCGTGCCGCTGACATTGGCTAGCGTGCCCGCAGGACCTTTATTAGGGTTGAAGGTGGCTGTGGCGGTGGTCACCTCAAAGGCGTTTGAGAAGGTCTGGTTATCGCTGGTACCACCTTTGATGATTATATCTTTGTCACCGGCTTCCAGACCGGTGGGAACAGTTATGGTGCCGGAGAGCGCACCGCTGGAGTCCACCGATAGGGTGTGGGCTGCTGGCTGCCCACCGACCCACACGCCCATTATGGGCTCGTCCTCTCCCCAGCCACATCCGCTGACAGTGGTGGTGGTGCCGCAGGGGCCCTTATTGGGGTCGAATTCGGCTGAGGGAAGGATTTCGAAGGTGTCATCCGAGTCCGTGGGACCGTCTATCCAGCCACCGAACCAGGTACCCACCGTTACATAGTACTCCCCCGAGACGGTGGTGTTGACGATGTTCTTTATTTCGACTTCAATTTGACTGTCCGCATTGAGCTGCGAGCCAGTCCCGTCCCTGGCGATGATGATGGTCTGTCCCTCGATGGACACGGTGAAGCCACCAGATATGTTGCTACCACCCACCTTGACTTTCACATCCCCAGTGGTGACGCTGACATCGAAGCCGTTAGGGAAGGTGATGCGGATCTGCCCGGCGGCTGGCAGGGCGCTGGCAATGGTAAACCCGATGGTGTGGGTGGCGGTGGCTCCGGCGTATGGCTTATCCACAGAATGGCTGAAGCCTGTTAGGGGACCTGCCAGCACCGGCTGCGCCGCCAGCGCCATCAGCGAGAGGACGAGCGCCAGCGACAGTGCTACGCCCAAAATGTTGGTGCTTGTCTTGCTAACTCTCATAGTGTTTGCTTTGACCTCCTTTGCTTTGTGTTATCTTCGCCCTGCCCACCCGGTGCCTGTATTGCGGCCTTTGGCTGCTTGGGCAGGGTAGTCTACCCTCCGCTGTCTGTCTCATCGCATATACTTCACCTCCTTTTCGGCTTTTCCTTGCCGCTCTGGCTGTTGACATACTGTTGTAAAATTTTGGCTACCAGCTCCTTGAGCGGCATGCCCCGGTGCGCCGCCTCTGCCTTGAGCTTGCGGTGCACCTCATCGGTCAGTTGAGCACGAATTTCTGGCACGTCTTCATCTCCTTTACCCAACATTTAGGCATCACGACGGTGAAGGGTACGAGATGTTGGATGTGGAATTGTCCGTCTGTGCAGTCTATGTCATCCGTAACATCCTTCACACACCGCATATTATACCACGCCTGTCAAGGGGGTAGGGGATTTTCCCCTCACTCTTACTCTCTCCCGCCAGCGGGCGAGAGGAGTCTAGTGGTTCTGTCCCCAAGGGGAGGGAGGAGTTTGGTAGCTTTGTTGCCAAAGGGGAGGGGGAGTGCTTTGTGAAAGGGTTGGGGTGGTCTAGGGGGAGGCGGTGCGGCGGCGGATGAGGACGATGAGGAGGATGATGAGCAGGAGGACGAGGACGCCGATGGCGCCAGCGAAGATGGCAGCGGTAGCAGGCTGCAGTGTGGTGGTTGCTGGTGGCTGTTGTGCTGGCGGTCTTGCCGGGGGTTTGGACTCAGTGGGTGGTTGGGACGGGGGCTTAGCGGCTGGCTGGCTTGGTGGGGGCTGTGCTGCCTCTTGTTGGGAGGGCGGTGTGGCTGGCTGCCCCTGCTGGCTGGGCGGGCTGGGTTGCTGTGGTGGTTGCTGCTGTGCAGGCGGTTGCTGTGGTGCCTGCGGCAGGGCGAAGGCTTGCACGCGGCTGTTGCCGCTATCGGTGACGAAGACCTTGCCGTCGCTACTTACCGCTACACCGGCGGGCGCATCGAACTGTCCGTTCTCCTCGCCGGAGCTGCCCCAGGCGCAAAGGAACTTGCCGCTGGCATCGAACTTCTGAACGCGGTCGTTGTAGCTGTCCACCACATAGACGTTGCCCCGGCTGTCCACGGCGATGCCCATGGGCTCATCGAACTGCCCGTTGCCGGTGCCGTAAGAGCCCCAGGCGCCGAGGAACTTGCCGCTGGTATTGAACTTCTGGACGCGGTTGTTGTAGGTATCGGCTATGTAGATGTTGCCGGAGGCGTCGATGGCGATGCCCATGGGCTCATCGAACTGCCCGTTGCCCTCGCCCTCGCTGCCCCAGGAGGTGAGGAACATGCCGTTCTTATCGAACTTCTGGACGCGGCAGTTGCCGCTGTCCACCACGTAGATGTTGCCCGCCCCGTCCACCGCCAGCGCCGAGGGTGCATCGAACTCTCCGTCGCCATCGCCGTAGGAGCCGAAGGCGGAGAGGAACTGCCCTGTCCCGGTGAACTTCTGGATGCGGTTGTTGCCGGTATCGGCTACGTAGACGTTGCCGGCGGCGTCCACGGCGATGCCCATGGGCTCATCGAACTGCCCGTTGCCGGTGCCGTAAGAGCCCCAGGTGCCAAGGAAGTTGCCGCTGGCACTGAACTTCTGGACGCGGTTGTTATAGGTGTCAGCCACATAGATGTTACCGGCGGCGTCCACGGCGATGCCTGTGGGACCATCGAACTGCCCGCTGCTCTCGCCCTCGCTCCCCCAGGCGCCGAGGAACTGGGGTGCCGGCTCCGCCGCCTGAGCGGTGGAAGGCATCAACAGGCAGAGAGATACCGTCGCCATAATGGCGGCTAATACCCATCTGGTGACAGCTCCTGCTCTGCCAGGTTTACTCATGGCCTGTACCTATTCTAGCAGAAATCAGGCGCCTACTCTGGTGTGGCGGTGAACTTACACTCGAGTTGTCCGAACTTGGGGATCTCGACTATCACTATCCCTGGCTCCTTCTCTGGCGTTAGGAGCGGATACATCTTTGGACCGAACTCTCCCCAGCCGTATATGGTGCCCTTGATGGACGTCACCTCTCCGGTCTTGCGGTCAACCTTTACCACGGCGTTTATCACCCAAGTGCCATAGTAAGTGGACGGGGTACCATCATAGTTGCAGAATGTCCCCTCATCGCCCCACTGCGAGAAACGCGGCTTGTTGGTGATGGTGCCACTTGCCGATTTCCTCTCGAAGGGACCGATATAGCTGTTGAAGGAAACAAACCGTATTTCTGTACCCAGCCCCCACTCCAGCGGTAGCCCTTTGATGGTGAAAGCACAAGCCGCCTTGGGTTCGGGGCAACCGCCCCCGAAATACTCCTGCTGGATCTCCAAGTAGCCCTCGGTGACGGCTTGGACCTTGTTGCCCTTCCAGTCATACATTTTCAGGTTGCACTGCGCCTGATAGTTGCCGTTGATTTCAGGTCCGTCCCAGGGACAGGTGGTCTGCGGTTCATCTTCCCCTGTTGCTGCGGGTATGCCCAGCCCCAAAAATAACAGCAGCAATGTGCTCAAGATGGTGAAACTGCGCTTGAACATACAACACCTCCTCTCGGCGCCTCTTGCTTTCGGCGGTAACAAGCCCGGTGAGTGGGGGCTAAGGGCTCCAGTGCGTTGCTATCGCCAGAAAAGTGCCCTCCAAGACAAATTCTAGCCCGCCCCGAAGACTGCTGTCAAATGGGAGTCGGCGGTCTTGTCACTATTGGGCAGCGGTGTACTTGCCCTCGAACTGCCCCTGGCTGGGAGAACCGTTTTCTAGGCGGGTGCTATATTCGCCCCAGCCGCTGATAATACCCTTGATGGACTTGACCGTATTCAGCTTCTTGTCCCATTTTACCTTGCCGTTGAGGACATAGGTGACGTACGTTTGGAAGGGGTAGCCCCCGTGTGTGCCCACCTCGAGTATCAATGACAGCCTGGGGGTGTTCTTGACTTTGCCTTTATCATCGCGGTGGAAGGGACCGACATACCCGCTTGCCGGCACCAGCGAGGGCCAGCCGTCTGGTACCACATCTGGCTGCCAGTAGCCCATCACCTTGTGACCGCTCTGCTTTGTGATGTACAGTGTGCCGGCGCTCACCGGTGTCAGCTTGTTGCATTGCCAGTCGAAGAGCTTGATGGAGCATCCCGTGGCGTAGGTGCCGACGAGCTGTGGGACGTCGTCCGCAAGCTTGATGGCGGTGATGTCACCGATTCCCGAATAGCCGTGCAGGGGCGTGCCCCAGGTGGCGAAGCTGGTGCCCACGATGTACACACTGCCTGACGGGTCCACCGCGATTCCGTAGCCTTGCTCATTATTGCCCGCTGAACCGTGGAAGGTGTGCCACTGGTAGTCACCAACGGAGTTGAGCTTCACAGCGACAAAGTCGTACCCGCCGCTATAGCCGTTGAGAGGTGGCCATCCTGCCGGTCCGTTCCAGGGCTTGCTGCTGTCGCCCACAACATATATGCCGTCCAGCGAGTCCACGGCAATGTCCCTGCCATAGTCGTAGCCGTCTGAGCCATAGAATGTGTGCCACTGGTAGGCACCAGCACTGTTAAGCTTTATTACGGCGATATCAATGTTGCCCGTGTAGCTATTCTTTGGGGGCGCATTTCCGGGACCGAGCCAGCCATTTTCACTGGCACCGACGACGTACACGTTGACTGAAGAGTCCACGGCAATGCCCTTGCCCACATCGTCATCGTATGAGCCGTACAAGGTATGCCACTGGTAGGTGGCATTGCTGTCGAGCTTGATGACCACGATGTCGCTGCCGTCTTTATAGGAGTTGAGCGGTTGCTTTCCCATGGGACCGGTCCAGCTAGTAGGACTGTAGCCTACGACATACACGTTTGCCTGTGAGTCCACAGCAATGCCCTTGCCATCCTCCTCAAATGCTGAGGTCGAGCCGTAGAAGGTGTGCCACTGGTAGGCGCCGGTGCTGCTGAGCTTAATGACGGTGATGTCCAAACCGCCCTGGTAGTTGCGTCGCGGGGGTTCTCCCGAGGGACCATTCCAGACAGCAGAGCTGCTACCCACGACATACAGATTGTTTGACGAGTCCACGGCAATGTCCCTGCCATAGTCGTAGCCGTCTGAGCCGTAGAAGGTGTGCCACTGGTAGTTGCCATTGCTGTCAAGCTTGATGACGACGATGTCTGTGCCACCGGAATGGCTGTGGAGGGGGTTCTGTCCTTCGGGTCCATTCCACCCCTTGGTACTGTAGCCCACAATATATACATTTCCTGACGAGTCCACAGCGATGTCCCTGCCATAGTCGTTGTTGTCTGAGCCGTAGAAGGTGTGCCACCGGTAGGTGGGGTCGATGTACAGGGTGTGGTCCCTGTCATAGTTGCCTACCACGAACCCTATCTGGTTGGCAGCCTGCTGGCAGAATGCCACTAGCACAGGAAGGCGTGTGCCGTTTATCTCCTGCCAAGCAATGGGCGGGCTTGCGGTCATGTATCCGGTGTTGAAGGCAAGCCTGAGCGTTCCTTCAGGGGTTAGCTGCACGGTTGTATTGTAGCGCAGGCTGATGTCTCCGGGGTCGCCGCCGGGGTGGACGATATAGGTGCTCATGGCGATGCCGTCATCGGTGGCACTGAAGACGGCGTCTATGTTTTTCCAGATGCCATTGTACGCTACTTTGCGGAGCGTTGGTGCACCGTTACAGATCGCGCTGCCAGAAGTGGCAACTGGCTGCACGGGCAGGCTGCCGGTGAACTCCATCCGTAGTGAGTGGTCGCTGCTGGCAAGGTATACTGCATTGCTATCGAAGCCGAGGATGTGCCCTGCAGAGGTGAACTGGAGCAGGCTTTTTGTGCCGTCAACGCTCGCACGAGTGGTGTCAGCCAGTGGCGCCAGGCTTGTGTCCTTATTATTGGCAGCGCTCGTCCCCGCGGTGCTCCCCGGCACCACCGCGCCCTGCAGTGCCACCAGCAACGGCAGGACGACCAGGATGGTCCGCCATATGTTGTTGGGTAACCAGTGCATATTGCACCTCCTTGAACTTTCTGGCTGGAACGCTAGAGAATGTCTGTCTCAATAGCGAATGAAACCATTTTTCAGCACGGGAAAGATAGCTAAGGCTGCTTTCCTGTGGAGCTGAATAACCACCTGAAGTCGCCGACATACCCGCTTTCCGTATCTTTGCGCACCTGAAGTTGCTTATCGGCGGGACAATAACTACTGAGAATGTCAGTGAGGGAGGGAAGAATAACATTCCCGAGCTGTCACTATCTCTGAACAAGCACTTCACCCTGATTCTAACCCTGTTGCGGCACGCCTGTCAATGCTGTGTAGCTTTGGCTACCTCGGCGTGGCGGTGAACTTCCCCTCGAACTGTCCCATAGTGGGGGAACCGTCCTCAAGCTGGGTACCCCACTCCCCCCAGCCGTAAATGGTGCCCTTGATGGACTTCACCGCGTCCAGCTTCTTGTCCCACTTCACCTTAGCGTTCAACACATAGGTGACATAGGGGCTTGAGGGGTAGCCGCAGTAGGTACCAACCTCGAGGATGAGGGACAGCCTGGGGGTGTTCTTTACCTTGCCGTCTATCTTGACCAATGGACCGACATAGCCCTTGACCGGGACAAGCGTGGGCCAGCCCTCTATCGCTGGAGTTGGCTCCCAGTAGCCCTCTATCTTATGTCCGTTCTGGGTGGTGATATGCAGCGTGCCGCTG
>CALJTV010000014.1 GCA_937975645.1 uncultured Dehalococcoidia bacterium
CAACAAAGCCGTTTGGTAGCGCTAAGTATGTTCCCCTTGTGTCCCTAATATCAAGGATCAGCAGCAACCTCCACATAGTATTGCCTGTCAATGGTAGACCGCTCGCGGTGCCTATCCCAGTAGTCAATAGATTGTTGTTCAACCGGACACATGTCGCAGTCTGTACCATCGTAGCATCTCGGTGCAGCCTTTAGACAGTCTCGGAGCGATTTCCCCACTTAGCGAAGGGAGTACCGAGGCAAATTATACAAAGCCTCAACTTGACCGCTCGGATCGTCGTGACTTATAATCCTTATAAGAGCGGAGCAAGAGGTGATGAGACTCACACGGCACCAATTACCTGAAAAGACCTCTTGCTTTGGTGGATTTTCGTCGGGGTTTGGGGACAAGTTAGCTTTGTTTTTGGGCGGTTAGCTCAGCGGTTAGAGCGCTTGCTTCACACGCAAGAGGTCACTGGTTCAAATCCAGTACTGCCCATGCCGAAGTGGCGGAATGGCAGACGCGCTACGTTCAGGGCGTAGTGTCCGTAAGGACATGTGGGTTCAACTCCCACCTTCGGCACCAGTTTATGCGCCTGTAGCTCAGCGGATAGAGCGCAGCCCTGCGGAGGCTGAGGTCGTGGGTTCAAATCTCACCAGGCGTACCATTGTGGGCGATTAGCTCAGCGGTTAGAGCGCCTGTCTTACACACAGGAGGTCAGTGGTTCAAGTCCACTATCGCCCAGGCAGCCAGTCCAGTTGCACTGTTTTGTGTTTTTGATTCTAGAAATGTAAGGTGATGGCAGCCTCAGGCTGCCATCACCTTACGGCTGTGAATAAGGTGGTGTGGTCACCATTTTTCCTGCGACAGCCTAGAGGTAAGCCAGGTGCGCAGTGGCTCGTCCAGTGTACCAATTCTAGACTCGAGCCAGCGGAGGTCACCCCCTAGGAGAGCGGCTTTTGCTTCTGGACTTAAGCTGTAGTCTTTCAGGGCTTCGTGTGGGCTATCGGTAAGTTGGGTAAGGAAGTGGGCATCGTCTCTAGCCCGCGCTAGTATTGCTCTTAGGGCTTTGGCTTCAGGGTCTGGTGTGTAGCTTATTCTTTGTGGCTCTTGGCTTGCTCTGGTTATCAGGTTTCTTAACCACGGTCTACAACCTATTGCTTGGGCAGCTCGTTCCTTGCGGAGGTATACTAGCCAGTATATGCTACCAATGAATGTGCCGCCTACTATATTACCTAGAGTGACCGGGATGAGATTGTTTACGAATCCAGGAACATTGAGGTTAGCTACCTGGGCGGTGGTTATTCCAGCCGCTTTAAGAACCTCGGCTTGCCCTGTAAGGGCTATGCCCATAGGGATGAAGTACATATTTGCGATGCTGTGTTCGAAACCGCAGGCAACGAAAGCTGTGATGGGGAACAGAATGGCAAAAATCTTGTCTACCGTGCTGCGGGCACCGAAACACAGCCACACAGCAAGGCAAACTAGGGCGTTACACAGTATACCGCGGGAAAAGGCGGTCCAGAAGGGGAGGTTTACCTTAGCGTTGGCGATGAGCAGGGCGTTGGCGCCGACCTTATAGGCGTCCAGTGTCCAAAACTGGCTGTAAAATACCACCAGTACCAGGAGCAGGGCGCCCACGAAGTTAGTGAAGTAGACAATGCCCCAGTTCCGGAATAATTGCGCTAGCCCTATTTTGCCGCTGGCACGACTGGCAACCATGAGGGCATTGCCGGTAAAGAGCTCGGCTCCAGCTAGCACCACTAGGATGAGCCCTAAACAGAAGACCACCCCACCTAGCAACTTACTTAAGCCGAACCCGATCTGGATATCAGTGGTGACGAGTGTGCAGAACATAGCCCCCAAGCCAATGAAAAAGCCAGCGAGTATGCCGAGAAGCGATAAGGTGAGGGAATCTCCTTTTGCCTTGGTCACCCCCACTGTTTCCATCCTTGCTGCCATCTCTGCAGGAGACCGGCAGTCTGTGGCAGTGCAGCTCTTCAGATCTTCCAGAAGGAGCTGCAACCGGGAGATGTCAGGGGTTGCGGCGCTCTCTTCCCCAGGTCTTTGTAGTTCCCTACTAGCGGTCTTGGTGTCTGGCATAGTCGTGCTCCCTTACCATTTTTCTTGAGAGAGTCTATACCACAACCATGTTGACAAACGCTTGTCTAGCTTGCCCACCCAGCTCTCGATCTTGCGGATGTCGCCGCTGGCAAGGGCTGCTTTTTCTTCCTGTGTTAGTGTGTAGTATTCCTTCAGGGCTTCGTGCGGGTTGTCTGCTAGGCGTGCCATGAACTCAGGCTCGTCGGCGGCTCTTGCCAATACCGACAGTACCGCCCACCTCCCTGCTATACCCTCCTTGGGCACGACTGTGGGCGCGTGAACCAGTTCCTTTAATTGCGGTGCCCTTTTTTCCGGTTCTGCTCGAGCTTCCTTAGCCATTTCGTTCACCTCCTTTCTTTTCTGTCCACCTCCAGTGTAACATGAGCTATGGCTTACCACTCTCGGTCGTCGGACTTAATTTTGCATGTACTTCAGACTGTTCGAGAACCCATGATTAGATTGCCCCAAAGTACTAGTTTTCAAAAGCCTTGTTTGCCCGCTAACTTGAAAACAGCCCGAGCGGTAGCACCCATTTACCGAACTTATCGTGCAGTACAATGGCTGCTGAACCGTAGGCTGCCGCGGCACCACAGAGTATGCCTTCGATGCCTGCTACAATCGGTGGCAGGACATTGAAAAATACTCCCGCAAGCAGGAAAAACAGTATGGTCAGGGTGGTGAATACGATAATGTGCAATACCGACATTCTAATAGTGCCGAGTGTCATGTAGCCGGTAAATATCCCCCAGCAGATGAACAGCCATGCCAGCCCCGAGCTTTCCATTTCGACTATGCCTATCCAGTGCAGTAGAAAGTAGAAGCTCAGCCCTATCCAGAACAGCCCGTATGATGTGAAAGCGGTCAAGCCGAAGGTATCACCCCTTCGGGCGTCTATTATCCCAGCGATGATCTGGGCTGCGCCTCCCCAGAAGAACCCATATATTAGCGGAAGTGTACCTTGAATGAGCCCAAGATTATGTATTTGTAGTAAGATGGTGTTCAGTCCAAACCCAGCCAGTCCTAGGGCACCCGGGTTTGCCCACTGGGTGCTTTCGGTTGATATAACCTTCGCCATCTCCAGTCTCTCCTTTCTATGTGTTGTTAAGTGTTCTGCACATTACCAGGTAAACTCACAGCCGCTCTTTCACCAGTAAGTCGACCACCGAAGGGTCAGCCAGCGTGGTCGTATCACCCAGGTTGCTTACATCACCGGCGGCGATCTTGGTAAGTATCCTTCTCATGATCTTACCGCTCCTTGTCTTTGGTAAAGCATCAGCAAACTGGATTTTGTCTGGTGTGGCGATGGGACCGATCTCTTTCCGCACATGGGCGATGAGTTCTTTCTTCAGTTCTTCAGACCTTTCCACGTTGGCTTTCAGTGTAACAAAAGCGTAAATGCCTTGCCCCTTTATTTCGTGTGGCATGCCGACCACCGCGGCTTCAGCTACCTTGGGGTGAGATACCAGAGCACTCTCGACCTCAGCTGTGCCTATGCGGTGTCCCGAGACATTGATGACATCGTCTATGCGCCCCATGAGCCAGTAGTAGCCGTCCTCGTCTATTCGAGCACCGTCTCCAGTGGTGTAGACGCCGGGAAAACGGGTGAAGTAGGTGTTTTTGAACCTCTCTGGGTCACCGTAGACACCGCGCATCAGTCCTGGCCAGGGCCTCTTTATTACCAGATAGCCACCCTCGTTTATATCCGTGGGGGAGCCGTCCTCCCGGAGGACTGCTGGTACAATCCCAGGGAAGGGCAATGTGGCAGAACCCGGTTTCAAAGGTGTGGCACCGGGTAAAGGTGTGATCAAGATGCCCCCTGTCTCTGTCTGCCACCATGTGTCTACAATTGGGCATCTGCCTTTGCCTATAACGTTGTAGTACCACATCCACGCTTCGGGGTTAATGGGTTCACCGACTGAACCCAGTATGCGTAGGGAGCTCAGGTCATGTCTATTAGGCCATTCTTCCCCTTCCCTCATCAAAGCACGGAGCGCAGTGGGGGCGGTGTAAAAAATGGTTACCTGATACTTTTCCACGATCTCCCAGAACCTATCAGGGTGTGGGTATGTTGGAATGCCTTCGAACATAAGGCTCGTAGCGCCGTAGGACAAAGGCCCATAAACGATGTAGCTGTGTCCGGTCACCCAGCCGATGTCGGCTGTGCACCAGAAGGTGTCCTCTTCCTTAACGTCGAAGATCCATTTGAAGGTCTGATAGCAGTACAGTAGGTAACCAGCTTGAGTATGGAGCACCCCCTTGGGCTTCCCGGTGCTGCCGCTTGTGTATAGAATAAACAGCGGGTCTTCTGCATCCATCACCTCGGGCTCGCTGTTGCCTTTCACATCGTCGGCAGCCATTTCATCATCCCACCAACGGTCACGTCCATCCTTCATAGCTACTTCAATGTTTGCCCTCTTTACCACTATCACATCTTTTACATCGGGGCAGGATTCCAAAGCCTGGTCGGCATTGTCTTTGCTCCTAATTATCCTGCCGCCGCGGTAATAGCCATCGGCACAGATGAGCATTTTTGCCTTGCAGTCCAGTATTCGGTCTCTCAATGCATCAGCGCTGAAGCCGCCGAAAACAACGCTGTGGATGGCGCCTATTCTGGCACATGCCAGCATGGCGATAGGCAACTCAGGTACCATGGGGAGGTAGATGGTAACCCTGTCCCCTTTCTGAACTCCGCGTTTTCTCAACACATTGGCAAACTTACATACCTCTTTGTATAGCTGTTGGTATGTCAGTATCTTGCTGTCGCCGATATCGCCTTCCCATATCAGGGCTGCCTTATTGCGCCTCCACGTTTTCAAGTGTCTATCGATGCAGTTATAGCAGACGTTGAGCTTGCCTCCGACGAACCACTGGTGCCTGCCTTCTTTGAAATCTTCCACAAGCACCTTGTCCCATTTCCTATACCAGTCCAGTTGCCCTGCCATTTCAGCCCAAAAGCCCTCCGGGTCTTCAACAGACCACTGATAGATGTCCTTGTATTCGATCAGGTTCCTGATATATGCTTTTTCACTAAGTTCCTTCGGCGGGTTGAAGACCCGTTTTTCATCCATCATTGAGGTAATGGTTTTATGTCCTTCCATCAGGTACCTCCTTTAAACTCTGTGGTATGACGGCTTCGTACTTGTGGGGCTCGCTGTTTTGTTTGCTGCTGCGACATGGCTTTCTGGTCTTTTCTATAGCTGTGCAGTTACCCCCAGTAGCTGGATGTAAGCCTGGCGCAGTCTCAGGGCGATGACTCGGGCAATTCCTCTGGAGATCTTGCAACCAATAGCTGGTTTTGTGGAGCACAAAGCAGAAAGCTCCTGACCGTTGAATGAGAGCACCTTGGTCTTTTCCAGTGCTTTCACAGTGGCAGTGCAGATGTATGGCTCGAGCATAGCTGACCAGCCAAACGCTTCATAGTCCGTTACTGCCTGTACCTGGCGCTGAGCCAGCGGTCCTACTTCCAAGATAATCCCCACTGTGCCATGTTCGATTACGTATAGCTTCTCTTCTTTGCTACCCTGCTTACAGATTATGGTACCCGCCTCGAACTCCTCGCTACTGCACATGTCTTGTATCTGGTGGAACTCCTCATCGTTCAAAGCCGTGAATACATCACACCTTTTGAGCACTTCCAAGTTTGTCATTTTCTACCCCCTTGTCTTCTGCAAAATTCTTAAGGTCCGAGGACATGGTTATGAGCCAGGAGCAGCCCTTCATTTTTGACGAGGCGGTGGTATTCCCCGAGCAGTTCATATGGCTTACTGGTCAGGTAAGCCAGTAAAACCGGGTTGCTAGCAACTTTGGTCAGCATTGCTAGCAAGGCTGCCCTGTCCGGTGTTACTTTTTTCACAACTCTTGCCTTCATAGTCTACTGGTCCTCCTCAATGGCTCGTTTTTTCCTGCTCTCTAAAATAAGTCTATTGGTTTATTTCCTTTTCTTCCTCGTCCTTTAGCCCTAGATTGAATTTGCCCCTTCGGGCAATGCCCAGCCATCGGTTCGGTGAAGTTAGGAGCGGCATGGAGTAGCCTAATGTGTGTTCACTGTGGCAAGGGAAAACCTAGGCGCAGTTCCTTATTTCCTATAACTGTGATACTCTATAATTAGCATGCTGAGAAAGTAGAGGTCTGGGCTTTGGGTTCGAAGACAAGGATTCTGGTTGCTGACGACCATCCGCTGGTGAGAGAGGCATTGGTAAGGGTCTTTTCCAGCCAAAGGGACATGGAAGTGGTCGGTGAAGCTGCTGATGGCGAGGAGGCTGTGGAGTTTGCTAACCGACTCAAGCCCGATGTCCTCGTGATGGACATCATGATGCCCAAAATCGATGGTCTGGAAGCAAGTCGAAGGATTAAGCAGCTGGTCCCCAATGTGGCTATCTTGATCCTGACTGCGTACGATGATGACAGTTATGTGCTTGGTCTGCTGGAGGCTGGTGCCGCTGGTTACTTAATGAAGAGTGCCCGGGGGCAGGACCTAGTAGAGGCTGTTAGGTCTATACGTTCGGGAGAGTCTGTACTCCATCCCAAAATTATCGAGAAATTGTTGCGCCGGGCAGTAACTGGGCCAGCCAAGGTTGAGCAGCAAAAGTTAAAATTAATAGAACCTCTGACTCCGCGGGAGAAGGAGATGCTGAGGCTTGTGGCGGCTGGCATGAGCAACAAAGAGATAGCCGATAAACTGTGTCTCAGTCTGCGTACCGTGAAGGCGCACCTCTCCAATATTTTCAACAAGATGAATGTTGCCTCACGCAGTGAGGCTCTGATTACAGCGCTGAAGCTGGGTATCATAAGCCTGGAGGATGTCGCGCAGGACAGACCGAGCGGGCGATAGGATCTCCTTACCCTCGATCTTTGGAGTTCAGGAGCTCAAGCTAGAATTTCCGTACAGAATGGCAGAGGCTTAGCGGGGGCTGAGTAGACCTATAAGCCGAGTTCTGTGCTCTGAGCCAGTTGCCCGGCTCAGAGCGGTGACCATCAGTCTAGCCCCAATGTTACCATTGGGGTCAAGCGGCTAACCCGGGGACATCGGCCGGGCACCTTAACGTCCCTCTATTTAGCCTTGCTCCAGATGGGGTTTGCCCAGCCGGCTGGTCACCCAGCCGCTGGTGAGCTCTTACCTCACCATTTCACCCTTGCCCGCACCAGCGTTGAAGCTGGCCGCTGGCGGCATGTTTCTGTGGCACTTTCCGTAGGGTCACCCCTCCTGGGTGTTACCCAGCATCCTGCCCGGTGGAGCTCGGACTTTCCTCCCACCATAGGCGGGCGGTCACCCGATCTACTCAGCCCCCAATCCAATTATATTATATGGCACAGGGGAGATTATGGCAATTGGACTACAAGTCCTCTTGTACTTGGGTGTCGTCTTGGACCGCGTGATAAAAATATGTCTGATTCTCGGCTAGGCTGTCGCTATTGGCGAGTCCTACTGGTGCCGGAAGGAATGGGGGTTTTGCTTTGTGCTGCTGTTAAGGTATATACTTTTTGTCCGAAGCCGACTGATAAGTAACATTGAGGGGGTATACTATGAGCTTTTCCATGGACAGTTTCTTTCTAAAAGGAAAGGTGGCGCTAATCACCGGGGGTAGCCGTGGCATTGGGAGAGCCATTGCCTTAGGCCTGGCTAAAGCAGGCGCCGATGTCGCCTTGACCAGTCGGAAGCTACCTGACTTGGAGGCGGTGGCTGAGGAGGTCAAAAAGCTGGGGAAGAAAGCGCTGGCTGTAGCAGCCCATGTGGGGAGGCTCGACGAGATAGAGGGACTGGTCACCAAAGTGAAGGATGAGTTCGGCAGGGTTGACATTCTAGTCAATAATGCTGCTACCAATCCAACCATGGACTCGGCAATCGATATACAGGAGCGTGCCTGGGATGCTATTATGAACCTGAACTTGAAAGGTCTGTTTTTCCTCAGCCAGGCGGTTGCCAGGTTGATGAAAGAACAGGGCGGGGGCACGATCATCAATGTCAGTTCTGTGGCTGGGATTACACCTGATATCCTGCCTGTTTACTCAATAAGCAAGGCTGGAGTCATAATGGCTACCAAGGTGATGGCAAGGGAGTGGGCGAAATACAATATACGAGTCAATGCAATAGCACCGGGTTTGGTTAAAACCCGTTTCAGTGAGGCATTGTGGAGTAACCCTCAGATTCTGCAGGGCGCCTTGGCGGGGACACCGCTAGGGAGAATAGCTGAGCCCGATGATATGGTGGGTGCAGTCATTTTCTTAGCTTCGGATGCCTCCACTTATGTGACAGGGCAGGTGCTAGCTGTGGACGGTGGTGCTACGATATAATTGGCAAGCGGCAAAGCAAAATTGGTACAGGAGGATGGAATGGCATTTGAGACAATCATCTACGAAAAGAAGGACAATGTTGCCTGGATAACTTTGAACCGTCCAGATAAACTGAATGCACAAAACGATACCCTGCGTGCCGAGGTTATCGCGGCTTTAGAGCAGGCTAACGCTGATGATGAGGTGAGGGTGATTGTCCTCACGGGCGCTGGTGACAGAGCCTTCAGTGCGGGCGCTGATATAAGCCAGTTTCCTGAATGGCAGCCGCTCAATGTTGTTCAAAGAAGCAAGGGGACGAAAAGACCTTATACGGTGATTCGCGAGATCCCTAAACCGGTCATTGCCATGGTCAACGGGTTAGCTTTGGGTGGTGGATGTGAGTTGGCTATGGCTTGTGATCTTATCATCGCCTCGGACAAAGCCCGTTTTGGACAGCCAGAGATAAATGTTGGCGTGATACCTGGTGGTGGTGGTACCCAGATATTGCCAAGGCTGGTGGGAGAGAAGAAAGCCAAGGAGATGGTCTTTACGGGCGATTTCATTTCGGCTGAAGAGGCGTGGCGGCTCGGTATGGTGAACAAGGTTGTTCCTGCAGATAAGCTGAGAGAGGCGGTGGAAGAGGTGATAGTGAAGCTCAAAAGCAAGAGCCCAGCGATATTGAAGCTGGCTAAGATTGCGGTGAATAGGTCTCTTGAGACGCCGCTATCAGTTGGAATGGAGATCGAAAACGAACTATTTGCTATGTGCTTCGGCACGCAGGACCAGAAAGAGGGGGCGCGGGCTTTTCTGGAGAAAAGACCACCAGAATATAAAGGTGTGTAGTCTGTGTCGGGCAACCGTTTTACCGAGAGCTCCTAGTTGGTGGTTTTTTCCTACCTTCCAAGCGGTGTAATGCAGCGTCGCTGAGTCCAAAATGGTGGGCTATCTCGTGCTTTACCACGCGGGCAATTTCTGTCCTTATTTCTTCGAGCGTGTGGCATTTCGCTTCTATCGACTTCTGAAACAGCGTTATTTTGTCCGGCGGTACCAGGTTATAGCTAATGCCCCTTTGTGTCCTGGGTATGCCTTCATATAGACCGAGTAGCTGCGTCTTGTCCTTTAACCTTAACTGTCTTAACTGGTCTTGAGAGGGCCAGTCTGTGACCACGATGGCTACGTTATCAAGCTTGTCTTTAAACTCTGACGCTAGGCTTTCGATAGCTTCAGCAACCAGAGCCTCAAACTTGTCCCTTTCCACAGTGTAGATTGTACACTATCTCGCGATGTCTTTCATGGTATTGACGGGACGGGGGTGACAGGATAAAATCTGCTTTGCTATGAGTACCTCCAAGTACAATCCGCAGGCCATCGAGAAGAAGTGGCAGGAAAGGTGGGCGAAAGACCGCCTGTACGAGGTAAAGGAAGATCCTACGCGCCCCAAATTTTATGCTTTGACCATGTTCCCTTACACATCTGGCGACCTTCACATTGGCCACTGGTATGCGATGGCGCCCTCGGACGTATATGCGCGTTTCAAGAGGATGCAGGGCTACAATGTGCTGCATCCTATGGGGTTTGATGCCTTCGGGTTGCCAGCTGAGAATGCTGCCATCAAGCACGGTATCCACCCTTATGAATGGACGATGAGGAACATAGAAAATATGCGGCGGCAGCTCAGGAGCATTGGGGCTATCTACGATTGGAGTCGTGAGGTGGTGACCTGTTTACCCGAGTATTATAAGTGGACGCAATGGTTTTTCCTTAAGCTCTACCATGGCGGGTTGGCTTATCGGGCAAAGGCGCCGGTGAACTGGTGTTCCCAATGCCAGACTGTGCTGGCTAATGAGCAGGTGGTGGGCGAAGGGGTATGCGAGCGCTGTGGCACGCCGGTGGTACGGAAGATGCTGGAACAGTGGTTTTTCCGTATTACTAAATATGCTGACGAGCTTTTGGACTTCAGCGAAATCGACTGGCCTGAGCGGATTAAGGTTATGCAAAGGAACTGGATCGGTAAGAGCCTGGGAGCTGAAATATCGTTCGCTCTCGAGCATGAGGGTGTGGCGGAAAAAGAACTGCAGGTGTTTACCACACGACCGGACACTATTTTTGGTGTGACCTTCTTTGTGCTGGCACCTGAACATCCGCTTGTCCCGTTGCTTACTACTCCAGAACGCAAGGCTGAGGTAGAAGAGTATGTCCAGCAGACACAGCGGCGAAGTGAAATCGAGCGGACTTCTCTGGAGAGGGAGAAGACCGGCGTATTTCTGGGAAGCTATGTGACTAACCGTTTCAATGGTGAAAAGGTGCCTATCTGGATCGCTGACTATGTACTGCTGACTTATGGAACAGGAGCGGTGATGGGTGTGCCTGCCCACGATCAGCGGGACTTTGAGTTTGCCAAAAAGTACGGGCTTCCCATTAGGGTGGTAATAGCGCCGCCGGGATGGTCAGGAGAGGAGCTAGAGGTGGCTTACACTGAAGCTGGCACAATGGTAAACTCTGGGCAGTTCAATGGACTTTCCAGCGAGCAGGCTTTTGACGCGATATGTGACTATCTTGAACAGAATGGCTGGGGCAGGCGTGCTGTCAGTTATCGTCTTCGTGACTGGCTTATCTCGAGGCAGAGGTACTGGGGTGCTCCAATACCGATGATCTACTGTGACAGGTGTGGTATAGTACCGGTGCCGGAAAAAGACCTGCCGGTGTTGTTGCCACCGGACGCTGAATTCAGACCAACGGGGGAGTCCCCCTTAAAATATTGTGAGTCTTTCGTCAATACCACCTGTCCCCAGTGTGGCTTGCCGGCTAGAAGGGAAACAGACACCATGGACACTTTCATGTGTTCCTCTTGGTATTTCTTACGCTATACCAGCCCCAGCGCCACTGACTACCCGTTTGACAGGGAGAAGATGAAGTTTTGGATGCCTGTGGACCTGTATACTGGCGGTGCTGAGCATGCTACCATGCACCTGCTATATGCGCGCTTTTTTATCAAGGCGATCAGGGACTTGGGCATTGTAGATTTCAATGAGCCTTTCAAGAAACTGTTCAATCAGGGCACGATAATCTATCTTGGCGACAAGATGAGCAAGTCGCGGGGAAATGTGGTCACTCCAGACAACTATGTCTCTGAGCTTGGAGCTGATGCTGTGCGTGCCTACCTTATGTTTATCGGACCCTGGGAGCTTGGTGGGGAATGGAATGACAAAGGCATAGTGGGCGTGAGCCGCTGGCTCAATCGAGTGTGGAACTTGGTCTTGGGTACTTACAAGGAGCAAGCTGTACAAGAGGAAGCCGAGAGGGAGTTCAAGCACCAACTGCACAAGACTATCAAGAGGGTGACGCAGTGCATAGAGCGTTTCAGGCTTAATATCATGCTTGCGGCGCTGATGGAGTACACCAATTACCTGGGGAAGGTTCAAGAGCAGGGTACGGTTTCTTATTCGCTCTGGAGTGAGGCGATAACGAAGCTGCTTTTACTCTTGGCACCAAGTACACCCCATCTTGCTGAGGAGTTGTGGGAGAGGTCAGGCTATCCCTATAGCATTCATAATCAGAGCTGGCCAGCCTGGAACGAGGAGCTGGCTAAGGAGGAGGAGGTAACACTAGTAATACAGGTCAATGGCAAGCTGCGGGACAAGGTCACTGTGCCGGTGTCTATTACGGAGGACGAGGCTAAGGAGATAGCTTTAAGCCGGGATCGAATAAAGGCTTATATTAGAGATAACAAAGTTTCCAACATCATTTACGTACCCAAGCGCCTGGTCAACATAGTAACTGGGTAGGATCAGAGAGCATACAGGATGGGACTTGCATAAGCGTGCTTTCTTGCCCTGTCTTGGGCGCAGTTCGAAGCGCAAGCTCTCAAGTTGTCCCATAGATGTGGCTAGTTTCATATTCCATCTGTCAAGCATCGTACCGTTATAGTGTCGAAACAAGGCGCTGTGGCGTGTTAGAATAGTGTTCGGTGCGTATTGAGGACAACATTCGCGAGGTCCGGTCTCGGATTACTCGGGCTTGTGAGAAAAGTCACAGGTCACCAGATGAAGTGGTTCTGGTGGCAGTTACCAAAGGTGTGTCGGCAGAGATGATAAGATGTGCTTATGAGTGTGGCATCAGGCATTTCGGTGAGAACAGGGTGCAGGACGCGGCAGCGAAAGTGGTGCTACTTTCTGACCTCAAGCCAGACATAACTTGGCATATGGTGGGGCACCTGCAAAGCAACAAAGCAAAAAGGGCACTGGAGTTATTTGACATAATACACAGTGTAGATTCGTTTAAGCTGGCTGAAGTTCTCAGCAGGCGGGCGAAAGGGGCTGTTCCAGTGCTATTGCAGGTCAATGTTTCTGGTGAAGTGAGCAAGAGTGGTTTTTCTGTCGCTGAAGTGGCTGCTGCGTTCGATAGTATATCGCAGCTGCCGAATATCAAGGTAGACGGTTTGATGACCATCGCGCCATTTTCGGCTGGCCCGGAGGACGTACGCCCGGTTTTCAGGAAATTGCGGGAGCTAAGGGATCTGTTAGGATTGAAGCATCTGTCCATGGGGATGAGTGATGATTTTGAGGTGGCAGTTGAGGAGGGGGCAACTATGGTGAGGATCGGCAGGGCTATTTTTGGTGAAAGGAGGTAGCGCGAGATGAAAGTTGCGTTTATCGGTGGTGGGGTTATGGGGGAGGCGATGGTCAAAAGCCTTCTGGCTAAAGGGGTAGTTGCAACCGCAGATGTTACGGTGAGTGATATCGCTCTGCAACGTCGGGAGACCCTGTCGGATAAGTATGGCATAAAGGTTACGGATGATAACAAGGCAGCGGTAAGTGGTGCCGATGTTATTGTACTGGCGGTAAAACCGCAGGAGCTGAGCAAAGTTTTTGGTGAAATAAAAGGGCTGCTATCTGGTCAACTGGTTTTGTCCATAGTTGCTGGAGCTTCGCTCGATAATCTGCAACAGGGGCTTGGTTATGGACGACTGGTGAGGGCGATGCCCAACATGCCGGCACAGATCGGTGAGGGGGTTACGGTATGGACTGCGACCGATGGGGTTGAGGACAGGCAGAGAGAGATGGCGAAATCTATCCTGAAGGCTATTGGCGATGAGGTGTATGTGGACAATGAAAAGTATGTCGATATGGCAACGGCGTTAAGTGGCAGTGGTCCTGCTTATATTTTCCTTGTCATTGAGGCACTGGTGGATGCTGGTGTGCATATTGGCTTGCCGCGCCAGCTATCTGAAAGGCTGGTGGTCAGGACAGTGCTTGGTTCGGCACGGGCAGTCGAGCTCACCGGTAAGCATCCGGCTGAGCTGAAGAACATGGTGACTTCGCCGGGCGGCACAACGGCTGAAGGGTTGCTGCAACTGGAGAAAGGTGGCATCCGTTCGTTGCTATCGCAAGCTGTTATCGCTGCGTATGAGAAGGCGAAGTCGCTGGGTAAATAATTAATAAGTAGTGCAACCTTTGCCAGATACTCAGAGTAAGACGAGAGCACTTTCAACGTGATTGCTGCAGCTTTCTGTCAGTCCGTTGCTTTTGAGCCGGCTTGATGCTCTGTGGACTGGATAAGGCTTATGGACAAGAATGATGGCAAGTTTTATATCGACTTAGGGTGGGACGATAACCACGTTGTACCTGAGATTGTCACCCCAGAGGTTGAGTTCATATTTCGAAGGATGACCGAGGTAGCCATTTTTGAATCAGCCCTTCAGCCGGGGGAGGTGGTATTAGATGTTGGTTGTGGCAGGGCGCTTGACTGTGTGCTCATGTCCGAAAGTGGTGCCCAAGTTATCGGTCTTGAGCCTTCGAGGGTGATGCTAAGGCATGCTTGTGACCATGTAAAAAGAAGTGGTGCCAGAGTGATGCTGGTAAGGGGTATTGGTGAGGATTTGCCATTCCGCAGTGCCAGTGTGGACAAAGTGATATGCAAGGGCGCAATTGACCATTTCGCGGACCCTGTGCGGGTTCTAGAAGAAATTGCCCGGGTATTAAGAGCTGATGGTAAGATGGTGGTGGCTGTAGCTAATTTCGGAAGTCTGGGTTTTAAGCTGGGACGAGCGGTGTACCGTCTGTGGAGGAGGTCGGGTAGGAAGAATCATAACCTCAAAATGCCCTGGGAGGTCCCGGCGGACCATACCACCCGGTTTGACTATGTACTTTTGAAGCGCATGCTAGACCAGCGTTTTAGAGTTTGTAAAATAATAGGGGTATCTCTTCTTTTCGGTGTTCCATGGTGGGGGGCTTTCCTCGCTAGGTGCCCCCGAGAGGTCTCAAGGACTATTCTGGCGTTGCTGGACAAAGCAGCCCGCTATTTTCCGCGACTGGGTGATGTTTTGGTGGCAACGTGTATGCCGAGGGTTAGTCAATGATTTCGGTATTAACTGATGTGAGGCTCTATGATTTGCCGAGCTATGATAAAGTGCCAGTTTTACAGGCATACAGGACTAGACTCTTGGAGAAGAAACGGTCGAGGATGGTCTCCAGAACGCGCACAGGGCGTGGGTTGTGGTAGATATCCCAGACAAGGAACCTGTAGTAGGTGGATGTGAGCAGTGCCCTGTCATTGTTTACCCCGAACAGGCACCTCAGTATCCAGTAAAATGAATGTAAGGCATGCTTGCGGCGTGTTGCGTATACACGCAAATTACTCCGTTGTAACTTGGCGATAAGTTCGCTTTCTTTGTATATTCTTAAATGTCCCCCAGGATGGTCATAATAGCTACGGTCTATTTTCCAGCAAATTGCTTCGGGCAAATATGACGGGACGCTAATGGCGATGGTCCCATAACTCTTTAGCACCCTGACTAATTCGCGAATTGCAGCAATGTCATCAGGGACGTGCTCCAGCACTTCCGAACAGACAATTTTATCGAAGGTATTGTCTTTGAAGGGAAGGCTAGTTATGTCCGCTTTGGCTAATATCCAGCTCCCTTTGATCTCCCCCTGTTTTTCAAGGAGGTAAAATGCGTAGTGAGCCTTTTTTAAGCTCGTTTCATCGATGTCTACGCCGTAGACGCAGCATTTGCTGCGCTTGCACAGTTCCCAGGAATGTCTACCTTCCCCGCAACCAATATCCAGCACTACCTCGCCGTCTCTGGTCTGCATGAACTCAAAATCAATAGTCAGCATTAGGGTATCTCTCCGTCCTTACGGTGTCCCCAGGAGACTAGACCCCAGTAAGGCGCGCAAGTCCACTACAGCCCAGCGAGAGTATGGCAATTGTTCTACAAATATTTTATTCCGGCTTTGCCTAGACCTAGGTGGTGGCTGGCGTTTGCCCGGGGTGGAGTTTCTTCCATTTTTCCAGCAACTGCTCCTTGGTCTCCTTGTGGGCTGGGTCTGGTATGCAGGCGTCTACCGGACAGACTTCAGCACACTTAGGAGAAGCAAACCACCCGATGCATTCTGTGCATTTAGAGGGGTCGATCACGTAGATCGTCTCTCCCTCCTTAATGGCTTGGTTTTTGCATTCAGGCTCGCAGGCACCACAACTAATGCATTCTTCAGTGATCTTGTACGCCATTTTCTACTCAACCTCCTTCTTCTTGTTTCACATGCTCAAATAGCTTGACCGATTTGCGCTTGGGTATTATCAGGGTTTATTTACGATAGCTGTTCAAGGTGACGGGGCAAATTTCTTTCTCAAAGCATTGGCTACGTTGACCGGCACCATATCTTCGAGGCAGCCACCCAGTTGTGCCACCTCTTTTAGTAGGCTGGAACTGAGGAACTGGTATTGTAGGCTAGCCATAAGACATACCAGCTCCAGGTCGGGTGCCAGTTTTTTGTTCATCATTGCCATTTCAAATTCTCGTTCGAAGTCAGAGCTCATACGTAGTCCGCGAACCATCACTTTTGCCCCTACTTTTCTGGCAAAGTCAACGGTAAGGCCCGAATATGCCTGTGCCCGGACGTTTTTGAAGGTGGACACCGCTTCTCGTGCCAATTTTACTCTTTCTTCGGTGCTGAACAGGAGTCGCTTTTCGGGGCGGTCATACACTCCAAGGATCAACTCATCGAAGATGGCTGAGGCACGCCTGACAATGTCCAGATGTCCATTTGTTATCGGGTCAAAGCTGCCTGGATAGATGGCGATGGTCAAGATTCTACCTCCTTGTGGAATATTGAGATGCAGGTATCGCCGTATTGTTTTTCTTTTATCAGGGACAGACCGTCATATTTTTTCTGCAACTGGCGCCTAGAGGTGTGTGATACTATGACTATGGAGTTACTACCTATGAGCTTGGAGCTGGCAATTTGCTTGATGATTTCCTCGGTTGATCTGTCAGCGTACGGTGGGTCAAGGAATACCAAGCCATAGTTGCCTTCGAGGAAGGAAAGGGCTTTGCTGACGCTGCAGCAGTACACATGGGCTTTCTGCAGAAAGCCCATTTTAGTCAGATTTTCTTTTATCACAGCGCAGCATTCTGGTTCTCGTTCAACAAAGTCCACCCATGTGCTGTTGCGGCTGAGTGCTTCGATCCCCAGGGCTCCGCTGCCGGCAAACAGGTCAAGACACCGTGACCAGTCTGTGCTCATGGAGGATAAGATGGAGAAAATGGCTTCTCTCACTCTGTCTGTGGTCGGACGCACAGCATGGCTTCTGGGTGTTTTCAATAGCTGACCTCTAGCTATACCACCTGTTACTCTCATTTCGAAACCAGCCATTATTATACCGCGGATAGCTAGTTAGTCAAGCTTGTGTACCGCTTTTGCGGTTTGGTATACTTTCGCCTGGTATTTTTGTGGCTTAGGGTGTTCAATTGATGCACGATTTTGGCTATGTGGGGATACTACTGGTTGTTGCCCTTTTCTTTGCCCTGACCACGCTGCTTTTGCCGGTAACACTGCGTATTTTGGGAATCGTTCCACGGAGGAGCAGCGCAGCCAAGAATTCCACCTATGAGTGCGGTATGTCCACTATTGGGAAGTCATGGGTGCAGTATAATTTCCGTTATTACTTTTTCGCCGTCCTGTTTGTGGTTCTGGACGTGCTGGTTGTCCTGTTATTTCCGTGGGCAGTAGGACTTAGGGAGCTGGGGCTCACCGGTCTGGTGGTTGTGTTTGTTCTTCTTGTTATGCTGGCAGTTGCCTATGTCTACGCCTGGTTCAAGGGGGCACTTGAATGGAAATAGAAGGACACGAGCCGGCTCTGTCTGCATGGAATATCGATGTGCTGGAAGGCAAGAGGATAGAAGAGCTCAGGGTAGCTTCGCAGCAGC
This sequence comes from uncultured Dehalococcoidia bacterium, assembly GCA_937975645.1. Lineage (GTDB taxonomy): Bacteria > Chloroflexota > Dehalococcoidia > GIF9 > UBA5629 > CALJTV01. The sequence continues at coordinate 17,564 of CALJTV010000014.1, forward strand.
CAATAGCTGACCCCGATAACTGGCTGGGGGCTGAGCTCAGGCGCAACATATTGTTGACTACCGTGGACTACGCGGTAAATTGGGCGCGGTCGCGGTCGATATTTCCGTTGATGTTCGGTCTGGCGTGCTGTGCCTTCGAAATGATTGCCACAGCAGCCTCACGCTTCGACATAGCCCGTTTTGGCATGGACATCTTTCGCTGGTCGCCGAGGCAGGCTGATTTGATGATAGTTGCTGGTACCATAACATGGAAGATGGCGCCTGCCGTGAAGCTTATTTACGAGCAGATGGCAGAGCCCAAGTGGGTAATAGCTATGGGCGCCTGTGCTATAAGCGGTGGGACATTCAGGGAATCGTATAGTGTGGTGCCGGGGCTGAACCGGATTGTGCCAGTGGACGTGTATGTGCCAGGCTGTCCACCACGCCCTGAAGGGCTCATCCATGGCATACGGCTAATACATCGGAAGATAATGAGTGAGAGCATCGGAAAGCGATGACTGTATCTTTGGATTGCGAACAAGTAGCCAAAAGGTTGTCTCAGGAACTTCCTGGTTCTGTGGTAACGGTGGAAAAGCCGGCTATTGTAATAAGAACCGAGCGGCTGAGGGAAGTAGCCGAGTTTCTGAGAGGCAACCCGGATTTCGAGTTCAATTATCTAGCTAATCTCACCGCAGTAGATTATCTGGATTATTTTGAGGTTGTGTACCACCTGGTCTCTCTAACACACAACTACAGTCTGGTATTGAAAGTGAGATGCTATGACCGGGTGAAGCCGACAGTGCCTTCGGTGGTGGATATATGGCGGGCTGCTGATTTTCAAGAGCGAGAGGTGTATGACCTCATGGGGATTGTATTCGATGGGCATCCTAACTTGAAGCGGTTGCTTTTATGGGAGGGTTTTGTAGGGCATCCGCTGCGAAAGGACTACTTGTAGTATGACGCTGAAGACCGAGCCGTTCATTCTTAACGTGGGTCCACAACACCCTTCAACCCACGGTGTGTTCCGGATGAGGGTAACACTTGATGGTGAGGTGGTGGTTGATTTGGAACCTGTTATCGGGTATCTCCATCGGGGCATAGAAAAGCTGGCTGAGTCAAGGACTTATACTCAGATTATTCCGCTCACTGATAGACTGGACTACCTGGCTTCGATGACAAACAATTTTGGCTATGTGCTTGCCGTAGAGAAGCTTGGTGGGATAAAGGTTCCTGAGCGGGCTGAGTATTTAAGAATTATCATGGCGGAGCTGATGCGTATTTCCAGTCATTTGATGGCTGTGGGGTTCTTCTTGAACGACTTGGGAGCTATGATGACGCCAGTGCTGTATATGTGGCGTGAGCGTGAGAAAATTATGGACTTGTTTGAGATGGTTTGCGGACAGCGGTTGACCTATAACTACATGAGGGTTGGCGGTGTTTCCCAGGATATTCCGGATGAGTTTTTGCCAGCTTTGAAACGGTTTATAGATGAGATGCCACGGTTCATCGATGAGTATGAGCAACTGCTCTCACAGAACGAAATTCTGCTTGTTAGGACAAAGGGGGTTGGTGTGTTACCTAGGGAGACAGCGATAAACATCGGTGCCAGTGGTCCGGTACTTAGAGCAAGCGGAGTGAAATGGGACATCCGCAAGGCTGACCCTTACTCCATTTATGACCGCTTTGATTTTGAGGTACCTGTCGGTAGCACAGGTGATTGTTATGACCGTTACTGGGTGAGGATTCAGGAGATGAGGCAGAGTGTGCGGATTGTGGCGCAGGCGGTAAAGCAATTGCCAGCGGGTGAAATTTGTGTCAAGGTTAAGCAGCCGTTGCGCTTGCCTGCAGGTGAGGTATATGGACATGTTGAGGCGCCGAAGGGCGAGCTTGGTTTCTATTTGGTCAGTGATGGTTCCATAGCACCGTATAGGTTGCATATACGTCCACCAACTTTGATCAACCTTACAGCATTGAGGGATATGGTCATAGGATGGAAGATAGCTGACCTGATCGTCATTTTTGGAAGCATAGATGTCTGCCTTGGTGAGATAGACAGATGATGACACTGCTTGAGGAATTTCGTGCCTGGCTGAGTGCTGCGCTTCCAGAGTGGGCGGCTTATCTGATAGCCGGTATCGTGGGCATCTTCGTCGTACTGGGCTTCGTTCTGACCCTAGTGATAGTATTCATCTGGTATGAGAGGCGCCTGCTAGGACGGTTTCAGATCCGTCTTGGACCGAACCGGCTCGGTCCTGAGGGGATATTTCAACCGATTGCCACTGCCCTGAAGATACTGATTAAAGAAGACGTTGTCCCGGAAAAGGCTGATAGGGTTGTTCACTGGCTGGCGCCGATAGTGGTGTTCGTGCCGGTGCTGATGGTTTTTGCGGTCATACCATTGAGCCAAGGGGCAATTCTGGCTGACCTGAATGTGGGAGTGCTCTACTTGGTGGCTGTTGGTTCTGTATCAGCTGTGGGGATTTACATGGCTGGGTGGGGCTCGAACAACAAGTATGCCTTGATAGCTGCCATGCGGACAGTAGCTCAAATAGTGAGCTATGAATTACCGGTGGTGTTGTCACTGCTCGGTGTGGTGCTGATGGTTGGGTCGCTCTCTATGACAAAGACCGTGGAGGCTCAGGTCGTGCCATTTATTGTTATGCAACCTTTGGGTTTTCTCATTTTCTTTTTGGGCGCACTGGCTGAGATGAACCGTTGCCCCTTTGATCTTTTGGAGGCAGATTCTGAGATCGTTGCTGGCTATCATACGGAGTATTCGGGGATGAAGTTTGCCATGTTCTATTTGGGTGAGTATGGTCATGCGCTGGCGTATGCCTGTATTATTACTACCCTCTTTCTGGGAGGCTGGCGCGGTCCGGTGCTGCCACCGTTCTTATGGTTCCTTATCAAGGTTGTAGCTGTGTTTTCTTTGATTGTCTGGTTGAGGGCTACATTGCCACGGCTTAGGGTTGACCAGCTAATGGCTTTTGCCTGGAAAGGGCTTTTCCCGATGGCGCTGATCAACATATTTGTGGTTGCTGTGGAGATGTTGTGGCTGGTCGATATCTCACGATGGCTGGTAGTTGCGACAAACATCGTGTTAGCCGTGGTCTTAATACTGGCGTGGTCGAGACTATTTGTCTTAGGGAGGGGCAGAGTTGAAGTTTGAAAGGTATGGGATAGGCGTGCTCAAAGGGATGGCGGTTACTTTCAGGCACCTGTTTCGCCCCCCAATTACGGTTCAGTACCCGGAGGAGAAACTGGTCCTATCAAGGAGATTACGGGGCTGCGAGCTGGTATGGTACCCTGAGAAGTGTACTGGCTGTGCCACCTGTGCCAAGAACTGTCCGCAGGGGAACATTGAGATAGTCACTCATGTCGGTAACCAGAACAATTATATGGTAGATAAGTTTGAGGTAGATACTGGGCGGTGCATGTTCTGCGGGCTGTGTGTAGAGTCATGCCCTTACGAAGCCCTGGCCATGGGGCTGTGTTATGAAGGAGCAAAGTATCGGCGCCGGGACCTAGTGATGGCTAAAGAAGCGCTGGCTATTTCAGATTCAAGGAAGCCAAGTGCGTATGCCAGACCAACTATTGAGGCAAGTTTGCCCAAACAGAGCCTGCTTGTCTATTGGGATAGAACAGACGGTGGACAGAAGCTGAGCCTTTTCCCATTGAGCAAAAAGAGAGGAAGAGGTGTTTGACATAATATTCTGGCTTTTGGCGCTGACGGCTGTGGTGGCAGCCCTGGGAGTGCTAGTTATGCGAGATGTGTTCAGGGCTGCGCTGAGTATGATACTGCTTTTTCTGGTTGTAGCCGGGATATATGTGACTCTTTATGCTGATTTTTTGGCTGTGGTGCAGGTTCTGATCTATGTGGGTGCCATCTCAATACTCATTGTGGTGGCGGTAATGTTGACGCAGGATGTCTGGAGGGGAAGTCCACCGGGGAAATTTCGCTTTACTGCTTTTCTGGTAGCTTTGGCTTTTCTGGTGGTGTTGGGCTGGGGGATTGTGGGTACCAACTGGCTCATGAGTGATGAGTTACCTAAACAGCCAACGGTGGCTGGCATAGGGGCAGGTTTATTTGGTGAGGGTGGGTATGTGCTAGCGGTTGAAATTGCTGGCGTCTTGCTGGTGGCGGCGATTATAGGTGCCATCGCGCTAATGAGGGAAAAATAGGAAATGACGGTCGGTCTGGTTCATTATTTACTGCTTTCAGGAGTCCTGTTCAGTATCGGTCTTTATGGTGTGCTAGCCAAGCGTAATGTTGTGGTCATCCTCATGTGCGTTGAGATAATGCTCAATGCCACTAATGTTGCGCTGGTGGCGCTTTCACGGTACGTTGTGCCGGCGCTTCTGACCGGGCAGATATTTGCTGTGTTTGTTATCTTGGTAGCTGCGGCAGAGGTTGCAGTGGGGATAGCTATTGTCTTTGCAATCTACCGTAAACGTCAGTCTGTGAATATTAATGATTTTGATCTGATGAAGTGGTAGCTAAAAATGTGGGTACAGGTAAAAACAGCACCGAATCTAATGATAGCCGAGATGTGGAAGGAATTCTTTGAAGGGGAGGGGGTACCAACGCTGGTGCTGCCCGATACTGAGAAGCCCGGGGTTGGCGAGTTGGCTAGCTACCGTATTTTTGTGTCACAGGAAAAGGTTCATGTCGTCGAGGAGATTCTGAGGAGATTGTGATGTCCAGTTATGTCCCTTGGTTAATATTTCTCATCCCGCTGGGGTCGTTTATTGTCATCTCACTCCTGTTGAGACCGTTTTTTAAGCAACATCCGAGGGTCAGCGGTTATGTGACCATATGTTCTATCGGAATTTCCTGTCTTCTCTCCTTCTGGGTACTGAAGGAGGTCATAGCAACCCCTGAACACAGGATTGCTATACCTGATGTACAGTGGCTGCTTATCGGTAACTTAAACGTACACATAGGTCTGATCGTAGACTCTCTGTCTGCGGTGATGGTGGTGGTGGTAAGCTTGGTCAGCCTTTTGATCCAGGTCTATTCTCAGGGATATATGCATGGTGATCCGGGCTACCACCGCTATTTTGCTTTTATGTCACTCTTTACTGCCTGCATGCTGGGGCTGGTTTTGGCTGACAACCTTGTTTTTCTTTTTCTCTTTTGGGAGGGCGTTGGTCTGGGCTCTTATCTGTTGATAGGTTTCTGGTTCCATCGCCCCTCAGCGGCTAATGCGGCAAAGAAGGCTTTTATAGTCACTAGGTTCGGTGACTTTGGTTTTCTAGCAGCTATACTTTTTCTTTTCTACCATACTGGGACCTTCGATATTGAAGAGCTACACGCCATTGCCATCGCTGGTAGTCTGGCTGGCACTGTATTGACCTGGGCAGCGCTCGGCATTTTTATGGGGGCTGTGGGAAAGTCAGCGCAATTCCCGCTACATGTATGGTTGCCTGATGCCATGGAGGGCCCCACCCCGGTCAGTGCCTTAATACATGCGGCTACGATGGTGGCAGCCGGTGTATTTCTAGTAGCCCGTCTCTTCCCGTTATTTGAGCATTCCCACGTGGCGCTAACCACCGTGGCAGTCATCGGAGGTTTCACCGCTATTTTTGCTGCCAGCATGGGACTGGTAATGACTGACATCAAACGTGTCCTGGCATATTCTACTATCAGCCAGCTGGGTTATATGATGCTGGGTTTGGGGACCGGTGGGATTGCCCTTGGTATTTTCCACTTATTTAACCATGCCTTTTTCAAAGCCCTGCTGTTTCTTGGCGCTGGCAGCGTGAACCATGCTACTGGAACCTTCGACATGCGAGAGATGGGAGGACTGCGCAGGGTGATGCCATGGACGTATATCACATTTGTTGTTGCTTCTCTGAGCCTGGCTGGCATCTGGCCGCTTTCTGGGTTCTGGAGCAAGGACGAGATATTAGCTTCTGCTCTGGAGGGGAATACAGTGCTGTTCTATCTAGCTTTGGTGACAGTATTTATGACAGCTTTCTACATGTTTCGGGCTGTGTTCCTTACCTTCCATGGGGAGTATCGGGGAGGATCAAGTGCAGGAGATGGTGGACACGGTGGGAAGCCGCACGAGTCGCCCGCTGTCATGGTTGTGCCCATGGTAATCTTGGGGATACTATCGGTTGTTTCCGGCTGGCTGAATGTGACTGGTGCGTTTGATGGTTTTCTGGGGCATGCTACAGCCAGTGGGGGGCATGGTTTTGTTCAGGGGCTTTTCGGTGTTTTGTCCCATCCTCTGGCACTGGTATCTTTGATGGTGGCTGGGCTGGGCATTCTTCTTGCCTATGCTATGTATGACCGCAGGTGGATATCTGCGGAGACAGTCGGCAGGATGTTCAGACCAGTGTACACGATGCTATACCGCAAATACTGGTTTGACGAACTCTACGAAAGGGTGATCGTGGTGCGCTTCTTGGTGGACGGTGTTTTTGCTGTTTTTGCCCGTTTTGATGCCCAGTTTATAGATGGTGCGGTAAATGGTGTAGCCAGTGGTGTTTCTTCCGCCGGTGCAGCGGTGCGGCGTGCGCATACAGGCCAGCTACAGGTCTATGGTATCACTATGGCTGCTGGAATAATTGCCATCGCTGTCTGTTTCTATCTTTTCAGCTGAGGTGAGCATTTGTGAGTTTTAACTTCATCTTGAGTGCTATAGTGTTCCTCCCTGTCATTGGGGCTGTGGTCATAGCCTTGCTGCCAAGACTGCATCCTAAGTCGGTGAGGTTTGTCGCTTTACTCTTTACTCTGGTGGCTTTTGCACTTTCACTGGCAGTCTTCTATCAGTTCGATAGATCGCTCGATGCCATAGGGCGGATGCAGTTTGAAGAGAAAGTGCTTTGGGTACCAGCCATCAATGCTCATTACCACCTTGGTGTTGATGGACTAAGCCTGCCAATGGTCATATTGATGACTTTCCTAGGTGTGCTGGCGGTTCTGGTATCATGGAGGGTAGAACTTCGACCCCGTGAGTATTTCGCCTGGCTTCTCTTTCTGGAAACGAGCATATTGGGTGTGTTTTGTTCTCTCGACCTCATCTTGTTTTTCCTCTTCTGGGAATTAGAACTGATCCCGATGTATTTTCTCATCTCCATATGGGGAAGTGGCAGGAAGGAGTATTCAGCTATTAAGTATGTGATATACACGCTAGCTGGTAGTGCTTTTATGCTGGCTGGCATCTTGACCCTTTACTTTGCTACAGGCACGCTCAGCATCGTTGAACTTACCGGTGTGCTCAATGTAAAGCCAGTGATCCCCCTGGCTGCTATGTTCTTTTTGCTATTCATCGGCTTTGCTGTCAAGCTGCCGGTGTTCCCTTTGCATACTTGGTTACCTGATGCTCATACCGATGCACCGACGGCTGCAAGTGTGATCCTTGCTGGTGCCCTACTGAAGATGGGTGGTTACGGCATGATCAGGGTCTGCGTGAGCATTTTCCCTGGAATTGCGCTGCAATATGCGCAACTGATGGTGGCACTTGCTGTGGTAAATGTACTTTATGGTGCTGGTGTTACCTTGAGACAGAAGGACCTGAAACGGCTTATTGCCTACAGCAGTGTCAGCCATATGGGCTATGTGCTCCTGGGTATATTTGCCTTAAGCCAGGTGAGCCTTGTCGGAGCAACTTTACAGATGTTCAGCCACGGTATTGTGACCGGACTCCTATTCGCCATGGTGGGGCTGGTATATGAGAAGTCACACGAGCGAAATCTGGACAACCTGGGTGGGCTTGCACGCCAGATGCCTGTTATCGCGGTAGTTTTCACCATAGCAGGGTTAGCATCGCTGGGATTGCCTGGCACGAGCGGTTTTGCTGCGGAGTTCATTACATTCGTCGGTAGTTTTTCCAGCTCCGCAGTGAAGTGGATACAGATATACACCATTTTAGGAGTGTTTGGTGTGGTGCTCACAGCCGGCTATATCTTATGGATGCTCCAGAGGGTTTTTTATGGCCCACCGCAGGAAAAATTCGATGGGGTACCCGATGCAGATACTGTAGATAAGGTATGCATTTTCACATTTGTGGTGGCAATAATGCTTGTAGGGCTTTATCCTGCGATCTTGACCAATGTTATCAGAATGGGAGTTGAACCTTTGATAATACTGTTAGGTCTTTGAGGTAACCGGAAGATGCTGTTGGATGAAATTCGTTTCCTGGCACCGGAGCTTGCTCTCTTAGCCACCGCGCTAGCTGTGGTTCTGCTTGACCTTTTTGTTAAGCGCAAGAAGGTGCTGGCAGGTGTCAGCTTTTTGGGGGTGCTGCTGGCGGCTGGTTTGAGCATGATGTTATGGGGCGGGGAACCGATTAGCGTTTTCTATGATGTGTTATGGATAGACCCATTTGCTGTTTTCTTTAAATTCCTGTTCTTGGCAGCAGCCGGACTGGTGGTGCTTTGTTCCCAAGACTATGTGAGTAAATTTGAGAAGTTTCAAGGAGAGTATTATGCCTTGGTGCTTATTGCTACTGTGGGTGTGATGCTTCTGGCAGCAACAGCAGATTTGATAGCCGTCTATGTTGCCTTGGAGCTGAGCAGTATTTCGCTTTATGCTTTGGCTGCATTTTTAAAAGACGAGAAATCGACCGAAGCGGGACTTAAGTATTTGCTTCTCGGGGCTATAGCTTCGGCAGTGCTACTTTATGGAATGGCGCTCACCTTTGGTCTTACTGGCACAACAAAGCTGGCTAGCATCGCACAGACGGTGACTGCTTTGACGACAAGTGGTCTAGCTCAAAATCCAGCACTGCTTGTTGCGATAGTGCTCTTAGTTGCTGGTTTTGGTTTCAAAATTGCAAGTTTCCCCTTTCATATGTGGGTACCCGATGTTTATGAGGGCGCACCCACTCCGATTACTGCGTACTTATCTGTTGCTAGCAAAGCTGCTGGCTTTGCCATAATACTACGCGTCTTTTCGGTAGCGTTTGGCTCTAGTGCATTGTTGAGCACTAATTGGGGGATACTGTTTGCTGTTTTGAGTGCGCTGACAATGACTATAGGGAATGTTATAGCCCTGTGGCAAAGGAATATTAAGCGTCTCCTCGGTTATTCCAGCATCGCGCAGGCTGGTTATCTAATGGTGGGACTGGCTACAGTCGGCATAGCAGCTGGTATAGACAAGCTGGGGCAGAGTGGGCTTCTCTTCTTCCTCGTCAGTTATACTGTGACCAATCTGGGCGCTTTTAGTGCAGTGATAGCCATTTCAAACAAAGTGGGTAGTGATCTAATTGATGACTATGCTGGGATGGGAAAACGGGCTCCGGTGCTAGCGCCGGCCCTAACTTTTTGTCTGGTTTCTTTAATTGGGCTACCACCTACTGCTGGCTTAATAGCAAAAGTGTATATCTTCAGCGCTGCGGTGCAGCATGGCCTACTAGGGTTGGTGATTGTAGCGGTAATAAACACTTGTATTTCGGCATATTACTACCTGAAGGTGGTGAAGGTTATGTGGCTGGGCGCCCCAGTATCACTGGAAAGGGTGCCTTCCTCTTGGGCTTTGCGTGCCGCGGTCTTGGTTTGTTGTCTGCTGGTATTGGTCCTAGGTATTGTGCCGAGCAGCTTCATAAGGCTGGCTGAACTAGCGGCATGGACTTTAGGTTTCTAGGTCTTGTTAGTTTCCCACACAACAGTTGCTTGACACCCTTTGTCTAGCGATGATAGACTCAACTGGCTGTGAAGCAAGTAGGCATTCTGTACCACCCTAAGATAGAGCGGGCGAAGGCTTTCAGTGCTGAGTTGAGCACGTTTTTGGAAGCGAAAGGTGTTCTTTCGTGGATATGCTCCGCATGGGATGAGGAACAGGCAAGCGCTAAAGCGTCAGGGTCTGGACTGGTTTTGAGCGTGGGGGGCGATGGTACTATTTTGAGGGCAGTTCGGGCTATTGCCCCTTATTCGGTGCCTGTAGTGGGGATAAATTTTGGGCATCTTGGTTTTATGACCGAGCTTACCATCGATACAGCTCTGGACAAATTACCTGATTTGCTTGACGGCAAAGGCTGGATGGAAGAGAGGGCGATGCTTCAGGCTGAACTAGCGTCCAGCGGTACTGTTTTGCATGGACTTAACGATGTGTTTGTGGGGAGGCGTAGCCTAGTAAGGCTGGTTCGCGTGGAGACAAGGATCAATGGGGAACTACTAGCCACCTACAGGGCAGATGGAGTCATCGTAGCCACTGCCACAGGTAGCACAGGTTACTCTCTGGCTGCTGATGGTCCTATACTGCATCCCCAAGCCAGGGAGCTGGTGCTCAAGCCAGTCTGTCCCCATTTTTGCTTTGATAGGACGCTGGTTTTGCCGTCTGAATCAAAGGTGACAATGAAAGTGAGCACCACTCACGAGGCGGTGATGAGCCTAGATGGACAGGTAGAGTTGCCATTGCAAGATGGTGATGAGGTGAAAGTCAGTGTTAGTCCTTATGTGGCGCGTTTTTTGAGGATCCAGCCTGTGCAGTATTTCTACACCTCTCTGGAAGCCAAGCTGAGGGGTGCTAGGGTGTGACCATGAAAGTAGAGAAAGCTAGAATAGCAGATGCCCAGCGGATCCATGAACTGGTCAACAGCTTTGCCGACAGGGGTGAGATGTTGCCCAGGGCGCTTAGTGAGATATATGAAAACCTGAGGGACTTTTTTGTTATCAGGGATGATCATGGAGTGGTCATCGGCTGTGTGGCTTTGCATATTAACTGGTCAGACCTGGCTGAGATAAAGTCGCTGGCGGTAAGTGAGGAGAGGCAAACCCAAGGGCTGGGTTCAATGCTAGTGGAGGCGTGCTTAAAAGAGGCGAAGGAGTTGGGGATACCCACGGTATTCTGTCTGACCTATAAGCCGGCGTTTTTTGAGAAACACAGTTTCCGCAGGGTAGACAAAATGGAGCTGCCGCGGAAGGTGTGGTCGGAATGCTATCGTTGCCCCAAATTTCCTGACTGTGATGAGGTGGCTCTTGTCTATAAATTTGAAGACGCGTAGCTTTTGACTTGTGTCTGCAGCGGAGGTAATCGAGGAAATGTTAGCCAGAAGAGAAGCAAAGATGGAAAAAACTTTGTCAAGCCAGCGGATATTTGAAGGAAGGGCGGTCAAATTGAGGATCGATACTGTGCTCAAGCCCGGTGGTAAGTCGACAACGAGGGAGATAGTGGAGCACAGTGACTGTGTTGCTGTGGTGGTGTTGGACTCCAAGGACAGGGTTATCATGGTTCGCCAGTACCGAAAGGCGGTGGACAAGTTTTTGCTCGAAATACCGGCAGGCGGTATAGAGCCTGGCGAGCAGCCGGTTGAATGCGTGCGACGGGAGTTGCAGGAGGAGATAGGTTACCTACCAAATAGAGTAGAGCGGCTGGGCGGCTTTTATTCTGCCCCCGGATATTGTACTGAGTACCTACACCTCTATTTAGCCACTCACTTGGTACCAAGTCAAAGGATGGCTGAAGACACGGAGGAAATAGAGGTTGTCCGTATCCCGCTGTCCCGCATCCCTGACATGATTGCTTCGGGTGAGATCTGTGATGCCAAGAGCATTGCCGGGCTACTGCGTGTTATCTCTCTAGGGCTGCGTTAGAGTGGTTGATTTGTATCTGGTTTTAAGGGTGTGTCTTTGGTGCTCCTAGGCCCTTAGCCTACCCGGTATTTGGCTTTACCCTCTTCATAGAGGTCTCCGCCATGGATATCATTGATGACAGTCACGGGGAAATCTTCCACCTCCAGACGTCGGACAGCCTCAGCCCCAAGGTCCTCATAGGCTATAGTCTCTGCTTTCTTGATGCACTTGGAGGCTAGTGCTCCAGCCCCACCTATGGCGGCGAAATAGACTGCCTTGTATTTTTTGATAGCGTCCTTTACTTGCTGGGACCTGTTGCCTTTTCCGATCATGCCCCGGAGACCGGCAGCAAGCAGGCGTGGGGTGTAGCTGTCCATTCTACCGCTGGTGGTCGGTCCGGCAGCACCGATCGCTTGTCCTGGCTTGGCAGGTGTTGGTCCCATGTAGTAGATTATTTGGTCTCTTATGTCGAAGGGGAGTTTTTCACCTCTATCAAGCGCCTCCACCATCCGTTTGTGGGCTGCATCTCTGGCGGTGTATATGACCCCTGTGATCAGTACCTGGTCACCTGCCCTGAGCTTTTCTACTGTTTTTTCGTCGAGTGGTGTAGCAATGCGGATGGCGTCCATGTTTTATCCCTCCCTCGCATCTGTCTTATCGTTTACAGTGAACTGAGGAAACGGGAGCTTAGGTTTACTATGGACTGGAGGTGTGACTAGTGGGGTGAGTTCCCTTTTTCCTAACAAGTTTGTGGCTCGCGCTACCAGCTGTCTTTTGAGTAGTTGGATCGCCAGCGCTGGGTCGACCCCTTTGGGACAGGCGTCGGAGCACGCTCCAGCGAGATGGCAATGCCATATGCCGTTTTCGCTGTCAGCTAGCAGGAATCTTTCCCGTTCACCATCGTCCCTGCTGTCAGTACAATAGCGGTAACACTGGGCTAGCGCTTGTGGACCGAGGAACTGTTTGTCTGTGGCAGAGGTGGGGCAGGCGGAGATACATATGCCGCATTTCACGCAGTAAGTGAATTGCAGGAAACTCTCCAGCTCCTCAGGCGACTGAGCGAACTCAGCGGTGGGGTTGTCCATCTCAGGCCTATCAGCACGGATGATATAGGGCTTGACTAACTTGTGTTTTTCAAAAAGCGGAGAGAGGTCTACGACTAGGTCTTTTATTACTGGCAGGTTCGGTAGAGGTTCAACGGTCACCGTCTTCGTTTTGAGTTCCTCTATTTGTGTGTGGCAGGCGAGGTGGGGGTACTTGTTTATCAACATGCCACAGGAGCCGCAGATTGCCATTCGACAGGAGGTGCGGAATGCTAGGGTGCTATCCAAGTTCTCCTTGATGTATAGTAGTGCATCGAGCACCGTCATGCCGCGGGTAGTGGGGACAACGAATGTGGCAAAGTGGGTTTTGTTGCTTTTTTCAGGATTGTAGCGCCGGATTTTGAAGGTTATATTTTTGGAGCTAAGCTCTTTCATGACATATGTTCTCCTACTTGATCAGCAAGATAACGGGGACATAAGTACCCCAAGCAAACGCTAGTATGCCAAACGCCAGTATGCCCCAGGTTACCGCTCGTCTGATTCCGCGCGATTGCACCAGTTCAAACAGGATATTCCGGAGTCCATATAACGCATGGTAAAGCACGAATGCCAGTAACGCTATATAAAGTGTTGCCCAGACAATATCCCGGGAGCGCTGTATCATGGATGACCATGATGTAGGTTCATTAGCGTCTATACCGAGAGCGCTCAGAATATTGTCCAGATGCATCCAGACCATATGTATACCCAGGGTGACTGCTACCAGTATGCCGGTGACCAGCTGTGCCAACCACAGATAGGCATTTTTCATCTCAGCCTCCCACCAGGAAATCGTAGAGAAAGACCAATGCGATCAAGGCGGCTGTCCCTACCAGCGCCATCGACCAGCGGCGGCTCTTGCGCAGAGAGTCCCGGTAGGGGTAAATCGGAGGAGCAGGCTTCCCCATGCCAAAGCCTAACTCCTGAATAATGAGCCGTAAGCCGTTCAAAGAATGATAGGCGAAAGCCAGGACCACTAGGTATTCTCCCAGTTTGAACCACGGGTTATGCAGGATCTCCATAGCAGCTTCCCAGCTTTGCTGTTGCATACGGAAGAAAGTGGTGACACAGAGGTGAACTAAGAAGAAGAGGAGGATTCCAAGCCCAGTGACCCTGTGCAGTGTGTAGAGGTAGCGTTCTATTCTGTAGTTACCCCCCCATATCCAGCCCATGATGCCCAAGTAGTTTTTTCTCTTGGGGTGTGGTTCTCTCATTACTGCCTCCAGACTAGTACTTCCTTTCCACCGGCTGCCACAATGTGATTTTCACCGGGATATATTCAAGCTTTGGGCCCTCATGAGAGTAGTAAGCCAGCGTATGCTTAAGCCAGTTAACGTCGTCGCGTTGCGGGAAGTCCCTTCGGGAGTGAGCACCGCGGGACTCTGTTCTTGCCAGAGCACCGACGGTGATGACTTCAGCCAGATCGACAAGGTTCTCTACCTCCAGTGCGCTGAGCAGCTCGGTATTGTACACACGCCCGTTGTCGGTCACTCTGATACTCGCCAGGCACTGCTTTATTTCCTGTATTCTTCTCAAAGCTGTGTTCAAACCTTCAGCGGTACGGAAGACACCCACGTTCTTGTCCATAGTCCGCTGCAGCTCTCTTCGCAAGGCATAGGCACTTTCTTTGTTGTCTGGTGAGAAACGACCAAAGATGCGGGTCTCTTCATTTTTCAAGTCAGCTTCTGGTGGAATGGTGGGAAATGCCTTCTGTTTCTGAGCGTGTTTTGCAGCATTGTTGCCCGCGATTTTACCCCATACCAGACATTCGGTAGTGGAGTTGGAGCCCAGACGATTGGCACCGTGGAGAGAGACGCAGGCCGCTTCCCCTGCCGCCCATATCCCTTCCACCGGCGTAGCTCCTTCGATATCAGTATGGATTCCCCCCATGAAATAGTGGGCTGCCGGACGGACTGGGATGGGCTCGTAAATGGGGTCAATGAAATTGAACTTTATGGCGACTTCCCTTATCATCGGCAGCCGCTCGTTGATCTTAGTAGCCCCGAGATGGCGGAGGTCGAGGTGAACGTAGTCAAGACCATCAGGACCGGTAAAACCCCGTCCTTCTTCGATCTCTGTTATTTCGGAGCGAGAGACGATATCCCGGGGTGCCACTTCCAATTTGGACGGGGCATAATTTTGCATGAACCTCTCACCTTTGTTGTTCAGCAAATAGCCTCCCTCTCCTCTGGCAGCCTCGGTTATCAGTATGCCTGAGGGTACCAGTCCGGTGGGGTGGAACTGGACAAATTCCAGGTCTTTGATTGGCAGCCCAGCGCGGTAAGCCATAGCCATACCATCGCCTGTGGCGGTAAGAGAATAGGTGGTAAATCCGAACATACGACAAGCGCCGCCAGTGGCGATCACTAGTGACTTGCCCTGAATAAAGAAGAAATCGCCAGTGGTCAAGTCCCAGACAGTGATACCACAGAACACCCTGTCTTTGATGAAAATAGAGGTGACATAGCATTCGTCATAGCGGGTGACATTGTTGTACTTTTGCAGGGTGTCGTAGAGCGTCTGCATCTCAGCAAAACCGGTCTTGTCGGCGGCGAAGACTGCCCTGTCAAAAGAATGCCCCCCGAAAGGTCTTTGAGCGATCCTGCCATCCGGTCGCCGTGACCAGGGAATCCCCCAGTGTTCTAACAGCAGTATCTCTTTTGGTGCCTCTTTAACGAAGCGCATCACTACGTCCTGGTCGCAAAGAAAATCAGCACCCCTAACTGTGTCCCAGGCATGGAGTTCGAAGCTGTCCCCTTCTTCAGGTTGCATCACTGCTGCTGTGCCTCCTTCAGCACAAACGGAGTGGGAACGCATTAGCTGTACTTTGGAGACTATGGCGACATCGAGTTCGGGGTTCCTGGCAGCCTCGATTGCTGCTCTCAGTCCGGCTAAGCCTGAGCCCAAGATTATGACGTCATGCTGGAGGCTTGTCATAATGTTGCCTCCTTCCGTCTAGCGCACCAGCACTGTATGTTCACAGCCACGGGGAGGCTGGCTATGTGGGTGGGGAAAACTTCAGCGTGGACTGCCAGCGCCGTAATTCTGCCACCATAGCCCATTGCCCCGATACCCAGGTTGTTGATGCGCTTCAAAATTTCCCTTTCCAGTTCAGCGACTTCAGGGTCTGGGTTAGGTTCTCCGACTCTGCGCAATAGTGCTTTCTTGGCTATTGCCATGGCTTTATCGGTGGTACCACCTATGCCAATGCCCACTATTATTGGCGGGCAGGGGTTGCTGCCCGATTCCTCCACAAGGTTCACAACGAAGTCAATGATACCTTCGCGACCTTTCGCCGGTGGCAGCACCGTGAGCCTGGAGCAATTTTCCGAGCCGCCCCCTTTGGGCATCACGGCGATTTTTATTTTGTCTCCGGGGATGATTTCAGTATGTATAACGGCGGGTGTATTGTCCTTAGTGTTGACGCGCGCCGAAAACGGCTGTCTCACCATCGATTTTCTCAAGTAGCCTTTATCGTAAGCCTGGCGCACACCCTCGTTTATACATTCCTCCAGGTTGCCACCTGTTATGTGCACGTCTTGCCCGATGTCAAGAAACACCACTGCTGTCCCGGTATCTTGACATAATGGGATCCCCTCACTGGCGGCGATACGGACATTTTCGAGCATTTTGTCCAGTACGTCTCTGGCTACCGGTGACTCTTCTTGTACCCTTGACCGTTCCAATGCCTCGAGCACATCTTCTGGAAGGTGAAGACAAGCTTCTAGAAACATGTTAGAGATAGTTTCTGTTATTGTCTTGCAATCTATCTGGCGCATTACAATTCACTCCAGATTCATAATTTTCACCAGTTCCCGCACGGCTTCAGCCGATTTCTTGAGAGCAGCACTTTCCTCCGGCGTTAGCTTTAGCTCGATTATTTGCTCAACACCGTTTCTGCCCAGTTTTACCGGCACGCCGACAACCACGCCCTTGATGCCGTATTCCCCATCCAGATATACTGCGCAGGGCAGTATCCTCTTTTTGTCAAGCAGAACAGACTCCACCATTTGTTCGGTTGCTGCCGCCGGTGCATAGAATGCACTTCCTGTCTTTAGCAGGGCAACTATCTCGCCACCCCCTTTAACTGTCCGCTCTACAATGCTGTCAATCTTTTCTCTGGGCAAGAGTTCAGTAAGGGGGACATTGCCTACCGTTGTCAACCTGGGGATGGCCACCATGGTATCGCCATGTCCGCCCAAGATGCAGGCATGGACATCTTGAGCCGAGACATTTAGCTCCTGAGCTATAAATGTCCTGAATCTGGCAGTGTCGAGAATACCTGACTGTCCGAAGACACGACTTCTGGGGAATTTGCTAATATGGAGGGCTAGCTGTGTCATCGCGTCCAACGGATTGGCTACCATAATGATAATGCAGTTGGGCGAGTATTTGACCGCCTGTTCAGTGACCGATTTGACGATGTTCATGTTGGTGAGGACGAGATCGTCGCGGCTCATCCCAGGCTTTCGGGGGACGCCGGAGGTGATTACCACTATATCGGAGCCAGCAGTTTCCTCGTAAGAATTTGTCCCGATGACTTTGGCATCGGAACCGATGATCGGGCCACTTTGTAACATGTCGAGCCCTTTACCTTGGGGCAGTCCTTCCACTATGTCCACAATGACCACATCTGCATAGCCTTTTTCAGCTATACGCTGGGCAAGGGTTGCCCCTACATTTCCAGCACCGATTACAGTCACTTTTGCGCGCATCTCGCCCTCCTTAGGCTGTTTTCATTTTACCGATAACGGCGTCCGCGACCTCAGAAGTGGTGGACGCCGGCTGGTTCCGGTCAGGCTTCAAATCGTAGGTGACTGTTTTGCCCTCCTGGATAACTGCAGCTATTGCCTTTTCCATCCTGTTTGCTTTTTCATTTTCACCGAGGTGACGGAGCATGAGAACGGCAGAAAGCATCATTGCCATCGGGTTGACTTTGTTTTGTCCGGTGTATTTTGGGGCACTACCATGTGTCGGCTCGAAGACAGCGACATCATCACCAATATTTGCACCTGGGGCTAAGCCAAGACCGCCTATAAGTCCAGCACAAAGATCGGAGACGATATCGCCGTACAGGTTCGGCAGAACGATAACATCGTACTGCTGGGGAGCTCGAACCAGCCTCATGCAGAGGGCGTCGATGACCACGTCTTCAAATTCTATGTCTGGGTAGTCTTTTGCCACCTCGCGGGCTACAGCTAGGAAGAGCCCATCGGAGAACTTCATGATGTTTGCTTTGTGGGCGGCGGTGACCTTTTTCCTCCCATGGGTGTGGGCGTACTCGAAGGCGAATTTGACGATGCGCCTCGACGCAGTTTCGGAGATTACCTTAAGGCTGAACCCGCTGTTCTCTCTTAACTTCTCTCCTGAGCTTCTTGCTACCAGTTCAGACAGTTGTTTTGCCTCCTGGCTCCCTTTGGCGAATTCTATGCCGCTATACAGGTCCTCGGTGTTTTCTCTGACCACTACGATGTCGACATTCTGGAATAAGGTGGGTGCCCCGGCGTATGTTTTGCAGGGGCGGAGGCAGGCATATAAGTCTAGACTTTTCCTCAAGGCTACATTCACGCTGCGAAAGCCACTACCAATGGGTGTAGTTACCGGGCCCTTCAACGCTACTCTATTTCTTTTTATGGACTCGAGGACGGTCTCTGGCAAGGGTGTGCCAAATTTGTCTTGGGCTTGTTGCCCCACTATATGGACGTCCCATTCAAATTTGAGTCCGGTGGCTTCCAAGACCTTTACGGTTGCCTCTGTAATCTCCGGTCCTATACCGTCTCCGGGGAGAAGCGTTATGTGGTAGGCCATAGCTGTGACTTATTATAGCTTAAAATCGCCATACTTGTTGATATAAGGGATGAGTCCTCCCTCTTTCATAATATTCAGCATTACTTCAGGGATTTTGCCGAAGGTGAGCTTGATACCAGAGGTGAGGTTGGTTATTGTCCCTGCTGCGAGATCAACTTCTATTTCATCGCCATCATTGATCATATCGGTATCGCATATCAGCACAGGGAGACCTTGGTTTATGGCATTACGGAAAAATATTCTGGCAACAGACTTTGCCAAGATGGCGCTAATCCCAACCATTTTGATGACCACGGCTGCGTGCTCGCGACTGGAGCCGAGTCCAAAATTTTTGCCGGCGACGAGAAAGTCGCCTGGCCGTACTCTTGAGAGGAAGGTGGGGTCGGCATCCTCCATCACGTGTTTGGCTAGCTCCGGTAGGTTACTCCGGAGGTGTGCGTATTTGCCTGGCACTATGTGGTCTGTGGAGATACCATCCCCGAATTTATGCGCTCTGCCTTTCATAACCGTGAAAATCATTTAACAAGCCCCCTGGGGTCGGTGATTTCGCCAGTTATAGCAGAGGCTGCGGCTGTTGCCGGACTTGCCAGGTAGATCAATGCCTCCGGGTTACCCATTCTACCTTTGAAGTTACGGTTAGCTGTGGAGAGACAGACTTCGTTGTCTCCCAGTGCACCCTGATGGACCCCAAGACAGGCAGCGCATCCGGGTGGTACCAGAATAGCCCCGGCGTTGACTAAGATTTCGACATACCCCGCTTTAATCGCATCTAGGAGCACCTTTCGTGAAGCTGGGGCTACTATCAGTCTAACGTTGGGATGGCATTTTTTGCCTTCAAGGATTTTGGCAGCTATGGCGATATCCTCAAGACGGCCATTGGTACAAGTACCGATAAAGACCTGGTCGATCTTGGCGCCGGCTAGTGTTTGCACGGGGGCGACATTATCAACAGAATGTGGCATAGCCACCATGGGCTCGAGCTTGCTGATGTCAATAGCGATTGTCTGCTCGTAAGTAGCGTCATCGTCTGGGTGGAGCGCCACATAGTTTCTGCCTCTCCCTTGTTTTCGTAAGAATTCTTTGGTGACGTGGTCACTGGGGAACACTCCAACCTTGGCACCTGCCTCCACAGCCATGTTAGCCACGGTCAAGCGTTGTGAAATAGCCATGTGAGAGACAGCGTCACCGACAAATTCGAGGGCTTTGTAGGTGGCACCATCGGCACCGATTGTGCCGATAAGGTGGAGTATCAAGTCTTTAGAGCTAACAAACTTTTGGAACCTGCCAGTGAGGCTTATTTTGAAGGACTCGGGGACACGGAACCACGTTTTACCCAGGGCAAAGACGACAGCTACGTCGGAAGAGCCCATCCCAGTAGCGAACGCCCCCAGCCCCCCCGCGGTTACTGTATGCGAGTCGGCACCAACAATGACTTCGCCGGGGCTGGCTAATTTTTCTGCCACCAGTTGGTGGCATATGCCACTTCCAGGTTCAAAAAAGAGGCAGCCAGTCTCTCGAGCGAACTGGCGCAGGAAGTGGTGGTCATTTGAGAACTGGCGGTTAGGGCTGGGTACAGCATGGTCGACGAAAATGACAGTCCTTTCTGGGCTGGCGAGCCCAGTTTTTTTGCTCTCTCTGAACTGCCTTATGGTCAGTGTGCCAGTAGTGTCCTGCACAAACACCCAGTCTACAGCCGCGATGACCATATCTCCAGCCCGGGCATCGGTGCCAGATTTCTGACTGAGAATTTTTTCGCTGAGTGTCTTTCCCATCTATGTCTGTGTGATCACGGCAAGGACAGCACCACCGCTGACCTTATCACCAGCTTTGAAGTTTATCGACTTGATCCTTCCGCTGACTGGAGCAACGATCTCATTTTCCATTTTCATGGCTTCAAGGATCACCACTGCTGTGCCAGCCTGAACATTATCGCCTTCTTTTACTAGATAACGCACAATCGTGCCGGGGATCGGTGCTACCACAGGTGTGTCACCGGGAGCCATTGCTGCTTCTGCGGGCTTTTCTTTCGCCTTTTCCGCGATAGGTGCGGCTGCTTGCGGTGTGGCAGGTTGTACCACTGCTGGTTGTGGTGTCGAGGGGAGCGTGGGTGGTGACGGCGGTGCCGTCGTGACTCCTATAGGGTCCACTTCAACTTTGTAATACTCATCACCGATGAAGACGTTGAATGAACGCACGAACGGCCCTTTGACAGGCGCCTTGGCTTCTACCTTTTCAACCAATAGCCCAGCTTTAGCTTTTTTAATAAGTTCGTCCTCACGCTTTATGTCCTCAAGTGTCTTTGGCTTGGTCTCAGGTGGTGGCGTTTCAAGCCCGTATTTCCATCTTAGAAAGCGCATACCCGTTGTGGGATAAAGGGCATAGATAAGCACGTCGCCGATATCCTTGGCAATGTCCTTGGTCGCCTCTTTCGCCTTCTCCAGCTCTGGCTCGATGACATCTGCAGGACGGCAAGTGATCGGTTGGTTGCCTCTTTCATAGCCCTTGAGCACGATCTCTTGTACCTCGGGGTCGATTGGTGCTGGGGGCTTACCATATAGACCGTAGACGTAGTCTCTCGTCTCCTTGGCGATCATCTTGTACCTACCAAAGAGGACATTCAGCACTGCCTGTACCCCCACTATCTGGCTGGTGGGGGTTACCAGCGGTGGATAGCCAAGTTCTTTTCTTGTCTTGGGGAGTTCGGCGTAGACTTCTGGCAGGCGGTCGAGCGCGTTGGCTTCTTTTAGCTGTGCTACCATGTTGCTGAACATGCCGCCGGGAATTTGGTGCCAGAGGACACCGGTGTCGATTACAGAGAATTTTGTCGTGTCCATGTAGTCGCGGTACTTAGGTGTGATCGATTCAAAGTATTCCCCCAGTTTGAGAAGGTGTTCTAGGTTGAGCCCTGTATCTCTGGAAGAGCCGCGGAGAGCCACAACGATCGGTTCGATGGCTGGGTGGGCGGTGCGCAGTGCCCACGGGGCAATGCAGGTGTCGACTAAGTCAACGCCGGCTTCGATAGCCTTCAAATAGCTCATATAAGCCATGCCGCTGGTGAAGTGACTATGTAAGTCAACTGGTATCTTCAATGTTTGCTTCAGCGCCTTTACTAGCTCATAGGCATCGTCCGGAGCAATAAGTCCAGCCATGTCTTTGATGCAGAGGCTATCTGCACCCATGTCCTGGATGACAAGTGCTTTTTTGATGTAATAATCTAGGTTATATACCGGCCCCCCCATCTTGGCTTCAGTGAGCGAGTAGCATATCGTACCCTGAATATGTTTACCTTTGTCCTTAATCGCTTTGAAGGCGGTCTCAAAATTGCGTTCGTCGTTCAGTGCGTCAAACACACGGAAAACGTCGATGCCGCAGTCGGCGGCGTGGTGTACGAAAGCGGTGACCACATCGTCTGCATAGTTCCTGTAGCCGACCAGGTTTTGTCCGCGCAGAAGCATCTGTAGCCTGGTGTTGGGCATAAGTTTTTTGAGGACGCGGATCCGCTCCCAAGGGTCTTCATTCAAGAACCTAGTCATGACATCGAATGTAGCGCCGCCCCACACTTCCATAGACCAGAAGCCGACCTTGTCCATTTCCGGCGCGATAGCCGCGAGGTCGTCAGTCCTTACTCTAGTGGCGAACAGTGACTGATGACCATCGCGGAATGTAAGGTCGGTAATCTTCAAAGGGCTGTTATCTGACTTTCTTACTGGACTCATGCGGTGCTCCTCTGTTTTTCACTCATCGCTTTCAGATGGGCTCAGTGTTTGCTTTTTCTAATGAGCGGCGTAGTCCTGCGTCGCATCGCTTCTTGCAAGTGGAACAGGCGCCAAGGGCTGGGCTGGAGTTGGGGGACAGCTTTTGGTGCAGTTGTCCTAGCCTGTTCTTCCTCCTGCATATATGCGGTGACAGCGCCAATTATGGCAGCTAGCTTATTTCTCTCCATAGTGTACTATAGCGGTATGTTGCCATGCTTTTTTGGGGGGTTGGTATCGGCTTTATCACGAAGCATCTCAAGGGCTCTTATTATCTTGGGTCGGGTGAGCCTTGGGTCGATGACGTCATCGATGTAACCTCTACTTGCTGCCATGTAGGGGTTGGCAAATTTGTCACGGTATTCAGCTATAAGTCCCTGTCTGGTTTCCTCGGGGTTCTGCGCTTTCGCTATCGAATCTCTGAATATGATGTTCACTGCCCCGTCTGGTCCCATGACGGCGATTTCGGCACTGGGCCAAGCGTAATTTATGTCACCTCTCAGGCTTTTGCTGCTCATAACGATATAGGCACCACCATAGGCTTTGCGGACTATCACACTGATCTTGGGTACGGTAGCCTCGGCGTAAGCATAAAGGAACTTGGCGCCGTGCCTGATTATGCCGCGGTGTTCCTGCTCTGCACCTGGCATGTACCCGGGTACGTCGACCAAGGTTACTAGCGGTATATTGAAGCAGTCGCAGAACCGGACAAATCTGGCACCTTTGTCCGAAGCGTCAACATCGATGACCCCGGCGTAGACTGATGGTTGCTGAGCCACTATACCGACGGTATGTCCACCCATGCGGGCAAAACCCACTATTAGGTTGGGGGCGAATAGCTGGTGTACCTCCATGAAATCGGCGTTGTCGACGATGCTGTAGATCACCTTCTTCATGTCATATGTTTTGTTGGGGTCATCAGGTACGATATGCAGGAGCTCTTCGGCGCTACGGTTGGGGTCATCGCCCGTGTCCACGAACGGTGGTTCTTCCATATTGTTCTGCGGCAAAAAGCTGAGGAGACGACGCACCATCTGGAAACATTGTTGTTCGTCGTCTGCCACAAAGTGGCAGTTGCCGCTCTTGGTGGCATGTGCAATGGCACCGCCGAGTTCCTCAAGGCTAATCTCCTCACCAGTGACTGCTTTGATCACCGCTGGACCGGTGATGTACATCTGCCCTATACCTTTGACCATGAAAATAAAATCGGTTATCGCAGGCGAGTAGACAGCGCCACCGGCGCAAGGTCCTGCGATTACAGAGACCTGTGGGATCACGCCGGAGTATATGGTATTGCGCATGAAGATATCGCCGTAGCCCACAAGGCTGTCCACCCCCTCCTGGATGCGGGCTCCCCCGGAATCAAGAATTCCTATGATAGGTGCTCCGGTTCTTGCAGCCAGGTCCATTACTTTGCAGATTTTTTCCGAGGCAACTTTTGATAGTGAACCACCGAAGATGGTGAAGTCCTGTGAGAACACAAAGGTGGTGCGCCCACCGATTTTGCCGTATCCGGTGACCACTGAGTCACCGAGCGGTTTTTGCTGCTCAAGTCCAAAATCGGTGCAGCGGTGGAGCGCAAATGGGTCGAGTTCTTCGAAAGTGCCCGGATCAAAAAGCAGGCTAATGCGTTCCCTGGCAGTGAGTTTGCCCCTCTTACGCTGGGCCTCAACACGCTCAGTATCCTGGCTGCCGGTTGCTTCTTGCCTCAGCCTGTTTAGTTTGGTTATTCGATCTTCCATGCTTCGGTCCATCTTCTTTAGCGGCGGATACATTGGGGCTCAATCAGAGACACATTTTAGCACATTTCCTGCCTTGTGGATAGCTATTCTTGGGTGCTATCGTGTATTTTTGTGCGTACAGGCGCCGCCATCGCACATGGTTGTCCTCACAGGGGTTGGCAGCTTTACGATAGCGGGGGCAGGATGACCGATGGTCTATAGAAAGCAGTCTCCCGAGTAACCTTACTTTTCCCCAGCCCACATCGCCTTCTCGCCCACCGCTCCTCCTCTGTCCTCTGGCAGAGAACAGGGGAAGCACCTCCCACCGCCCTGCTGGTTCCAAGCTTGACTACTCGGGATTAAACCTAATGTAGCACAATTCCTTCCATTTGTCAATAGCCCGAAGGCTCTATTATAAAGTCTGTGGAAAAAATCTTTTGGAAAATTTATGGTGGTAAGAACCCCAGAGCAAAGTAGTAAAAGAGAGGAGGGCTTACCACCATGGCTAAGAGCCAAGATAATGGTACTACAATCTTGCTCGGACT